>CAZSTR010000001.1:0-130069 GCA_964609975.1 uncultured Ruminococcus sp.
ACAAGGCTATTCGCATCGTTCGGGAAACCGACGAGGAGGCGGAGGTTGTGCCGAACCTGATGATTGGCTTCGGCATCGACCAGGTGCAGGCGGAATATGTGGCGGAAATCAAGCTGCGCCAGCTGAACCGGGAATATATCCTCAAGCGTTTGGAGGATGTGGCCGATTTGGAAAAACGGGTGACGGAGCTGGAGGAAACCCTCGGCTCGAAAAGCCGTATTCGCCGGATTTTGATTGAGGAGCTGCAGGCGGTGGCGAAAAAATACGGCCAGCCCCGCCGCACTCGGCTGATTTATGCAGCGGATTTGAAGCAGGAGCAGGCCGAGGAGGAGGAAATCCCCGATTATCCCTGCACGCTGTTCTTTACAAAGGATGGCTATTTCAAGAAAATCACGCCCCAATCGTTGCGTATGAGCGGCGAACAAAAGCTGAAGGAGGGGGACACGGTTGTGCAAACCGTCGAAACCTCCAACGCCAAGGAGCTGTTGTTTTTCTCAGACCGTGGCGCGGTATACAAGTCCCGTGTGGCCGATTTCAAGGACACGAAGGCCAGCGTGATGGGGGATTATATCCCGGCCCAGCTGGGCTTCGACGCCGGCGAAGGGGTGGCGTATATGGCGGTTTTGTCGGAATACACCGGATATATGCTCTTTTTCTTTGAAAATGGAAAGGCGGCGAAGGTGGAAATGGCTGCCTATGCGACAAAAACCAACCGCCGCAAGCTGGTGGGTGCTTATAGCGACAAATCGCCGCTGGTGGGCATCGACTATGCCACCGAGGACAGGGACTATTTGCTCACTACTACCTCCGGCCGCCGTTTGCTGGTGCACACCGGCGCGATTTCGGCCAAATCCACCCGCAACACCATCGGCGTGCAGGTGATGACGCTGAAAGGACGGCATACGCTGGAAAGCGTGTCCGCCTATACGCCGGGCACCCTCACGAAGGAAAGCCGCTATCGTACGCGGTCGCTACCGGCCGCCGGCGCGTTGCCGCTGGCGGAGGATTTCGGCGAGCAGATGACCCTTCTGTGATAAAAAAGAAAACCGCTGCCGATGAATTGACCGTTCGTCAAGCTTCGTCGGGGCGGTTTTCGGCAGCGGTCACGGCAAACGCGTTGTTTCATAACCGTTGCTGGGGTTAGTATGCGCCGCCGTTGACTGCTTATGCACAGAAAATCCACCGGTTTCGAAAATTTTTCTTGCTTTTTTAGACAGTATGTGCTATCATATATCAGTGCCTTTGTGGAACAAATTTCTGGAGGTTTTTGTGATGTCTGTTTTTGAGTATATTATCGGCGGTGTGCTGATCGTGTTTTCTGTTTTGATTATCCTGGTCGTTCTGTTCCAGGAGGGAAGCCAGGCGAATCTGGGCGTGATTTCCGGAGCGGCGGATTCCTTCATGGATAAGGGACGCGCGAAAAGCTTGGATGCTCGCTTGGCGAAATGGACGAAGACCATTGCGGTTGTGTTTTTCGTTTTGGTGCTGGCCGGTATGCTGGTGACAAAATTTCTCGGGCCTGAAGCGCTGAAGGATGCGGCCACCGCTCTGGGAAGCTCCACCTGATTTTTTAATGAAACAAAAGTGAAAAACAACCGGAGAGTTTATAAGGCTCCTCGGTTGTTTTTTGCGGATATGCGGATAAAGGAAATCCCCCGGCGTGCCGGGGGATTTGTTGCGTCATTCGGTTTTGATATTCTTTCGTGCTTTTTCCAAAAGCTCCGTCGCAGAGTCCAGGAGCTGGTCCCTGACGCCGGTGAGCACCTCCCGCGGCTCATCACCACCGACGGAGAGAATTAGCTGTTCGGCAGTGACCGTGCGGGGAAATTCGAAATTTCCATATTCGGCGGGGTCAAGCACATTGACGAGAATTCGCTTGGCCTTACATTCGGTGGCGATAGAGATGTTGAGAGTAGGGCTGTCCGTTGCAGCGACGCAAAGCTGTGAGTTGGAGCAATCGCCGCGAAAATAGCGGCGGGGGATATAGCGAATTTCGTTTTCGTCGATGAGAGCCTCCAGCTCCGGGCATACCGTCGGGGCAATCACCGTGACCTTTGCGCCGAAGCGCAACAGCTCCCGCGCCCGCCGCACGGTATTCTCACCGCCGCCGAAAATGGTGCAATTGTTCCCGCACAAATCCAGATGAATTGGCATTTTTTCGGACATGGAATTCGCTCCCTTCCCCGAATATTCAAACACTGATTAAGTATATCGCAGGAAGCCGGTTCCATACAATTCGCAAAATCGACAAACTTTGACAGAATAGTATAGTGGAAATTCATAGTTTTTGTTTTTTGCATAGATTGCTTTTTCATGGACAAACTGATAGTGAGAGAGCAAAGGAGGCAACAGCAAATGGAGAGAAAAACTAACTGGAAAAACGGCTCCAGGTTCAAGCGCTTTCTGAACGGGCGGGGGTTTTATGCGGCACTGGTGGTGTGTCTTTTGGCGGTGGGCGGCGTTTCCGTGGCCACCTTCGGGGAAAGGATTTTTGTCAGCGATAAGGCCGACTCCTCGGAGCCTTCCTCCGGCACGAAGCCGGTAGAACAGCTGGTCACCAACCAGCCGGATGACCGAAAAACAACCACAACCACCTTTTCTTCGACAAGGATGACCACGACCACCGCTCCAAGGGCGGTGGATTTATATGTTTTTCCTCTGTCGAACACGGTGCAGAAGGCATATAGCGGGGAAGCGTTGGCATATTCTGAAACCATGGGAGACTGGCGTGTGCATGAGGGAACGGATTTCGTCGGCGAGTCGGGGCAGACGGTGAAGGCGCTGGCAGACGGCGAGGTGAAGGCTGTTTTTGAGGACCTGATTTGGGGCGGCATTGTGGAAATTGACCATGGCGTCGGCGTGATTTCCCGCTATTGCGGGGTGACCGCCTCGGTGAAGGCGGGTTCCTCGGTAAAGGTTGGAGACCCCATTGGTCAGCTTTCAACCGTGCCCTGCGAGGAAGCGCAGGGAGCACATCTGCACATGGAGCTGACGGTGGACGGTGCGCCGGTGAATCCGGTGGAGGCCATCGGCCGGGATGTGCGATACGAAGCTCAGAAAACGCCGGATTGAGCCTGCCCTCGGAAGCCGCCCGTCGGCGGAAACGGTCAGAAGGGCAAAGCAGGAGAGCGGCCGACGATCGGCACGCTCTCCTGCTTTTTTGAGACAAACAATTCGATTTTGAAAAAGGAAAATCACAGGCCGGCGGCAACGCGCAGGGCATCCGCCTTGTCGGTGCGCTCCCAGGCGACATCTAAATCCTCCCGGCCGATGTGGCCGTAGGCGGCCAGCTGGCGATAAATCGGTCGGCGCAGCTCCAGCGTGTCGATGATGGCGGCGGGGCGGAAATCGAAGACCGTCTTCACTGCCTCGGAGATGCGGTCGTCAGAGATTTTTCCTGTTCCGAAGGTTTCCACCAGAACGGAAACCGGGTGGGCCACCCCAATGGCATAGGCTAGCTGAATTTCACAGCGGTCTGCCAAACCCGCGGCCACCACATTTTTCGCCGCATGCCGAGCCATATAGCAGGCGGAGCGATCCACCTTTGTGGGATCCTTTCCCGAAAAAGCGCCGCCGCCGTGGCGGGCATAGCCGCCATAGGTGTCCACGATGATTTTGCGACCGGTCAGGCCGGTGTCCCCTTGGGGGCCGCCGACCACGAAGCGGCCGGTGGGGTTGACATAAATTTTCGTGTTTTCATCCATCAGCTCCGCCGGAATCACCGGGCGAATCACCCGTTCAATCACATCCCGGCGAATGGTGTCCAGCTCCGCCTTGGCGCTGTGCTGGGTGGAAACCACCACCGCCTCGATGCGCGCCGGCTGGTCGTTGACATACTCTACCGTCACCTGTGCCTTTCCGTCGGGGCGCAGATAGGGAAGGATGCCCTCCTTGCGCAGCTGGGTGAGCTGCTTGCATAGCTTGTGGGACAGAGAAATCGGCAGAGGCATCAGCTCCGGCGTTTCACGGCAGGCGTAGCCGAACATCATGCCCTGGTCTCCGGCGCCGACGCGGTCATAGGGGTCGTTGTCGGCGCTGATCCGGCTTTCGAGGGCGTCGTTGACTCCCATGGCGATGTCGGGGGACTGCTCGTCGATGGCGGTCATGATGGCGCAGGTGGAGCCGTCGAAGTTCCCTTCCTCGCCGTTATAGCCGATTTCCTTGATGACTTGTCGGGCGATGGCGGGGATGTCCGCATAGCAGGTGGTGGAGATTTCGCCCATGACCGTCACAACGCCGGTGGTGCAAAAGGTCTCACAGGCCACATGGGCGTTGGGGTCCTGCTGGATGATGGCGTCCAGAACGGCGTCGGAGATTTGGTCGCAAACCTTGTCGGGATGTCCTTCCGTGACCGATTCCGATGTGAATAAATGCTTGTTCATATACAAAACTACCTCCCAAAAAATATTTCGAAAAGCGACAAAAGGCGACAAAAAACGCCCGGCCACAGCCGAGCGTCGGGAAAAATCCTCATCTTTCGGTTGCAACCGCAGGATTTGGCACCTTATGGCAAAGCCACAGGTTGTCGGACATCATCGGGCCTGTTCCCTCCGTCACTCTTGATAAGGTCGTTTAATTGTCGGGAGAAAGTATAGCACGCTTTCGCCGATTTGTCAACGGTTCCGGGTGCACAAATTTGAAAAATCAGAAAATTCCGCCCCAGACGAGCAAGAGAAAAAAGAGCGTGACGGCGAAAAACAGCGCGACGAGCCCGAAAAGGTGCTTTTTCTGGCTTTCGCCGGTGGCATCGTGTTCCGCTGGGAACAGATGGGCGGCGCGCAGAGCGCGGACGGTGCTCTTGTATAACAGCACCGAAAGGGCGGCGTTAAGGCTCCCTTTCAAGAGGTTGAAGGGGAGAAACACCGTCGTCAGCATTCCGGCAACCGTTTCGCGGGGAACATTCATATACAGAGGTGTGATGAGATAGTTCCACAGAAGCATGGCGGCGGTCATGGCGACTACGCCAACCGCCAGACCGAGAACGGCGCTTTTCAGCGCTCGCCGCCGCCGATAAAAGGCGGCGGAAATGCACACGAACAGGCAGGAGGAGAGCAAATTCATGGCACAGCCGATAAGCCCCGTGTCGCTGATGGTTACCATCTCCACCAGCGCCACCACGGCGCACATCAGTCCGCCGTAAACCGGGCCGAAAAGGAACCCGCCGATGACCAGCAGAACATCCTTCGGCTCATATTTGAGAAACGCAACCACGGGGATGCGTATGAGAGCTACCGCCACAAAGGCCAGCGCGCACAGCATCGCCATGACGCAGAGCCGTTGTGGCTTTGCGGTGGCGGAAGGGAGATTTTTCATGCCTTTGCCTCCTGTTCGATGTGAGTTGCGGCGCTTTCCGCAAAGAATTTACAAAAGAAAAACGCCTCGGAACAGCTTCCAAGACGCGGTGCTCGGCGATGACGCCGACAGACCGGTTTTCTCTCCTCCGGACTTTGACCGTCGGTCCCGGAATTTCACTGGGTCAGTGTCCTCCCAGAGAGAGGACAGTCGCGGACTGTAACCGCCGGTGGGGAATTGCACCCCGTCTCGAAAACGCATTATGTGTATAGAATACACCGATTTCCGAATTTGTCAAGAGAAAAATCAGGGAGCGCCCGCCGGGTCGGTGTATTGTGCCACCGCCAGCCGGTCACAGCGCTCGTTTTCCGGATGGCCGTCGTGCCCCTTGACCCATACGAAGGTGACCTTGTGCGTCTCCAGCAACGGCAGAAGCTTCTCCCACAAATCCACATTCACCGCCGGCTTTTTGTCCGCCTTGCGCCATCCGTTTCTTTTCCATCCATAGACCCAGCCCTTTGTGATGGCGTCGATGACATATTTCGAGTCGCTGGTGAGCGTGACGGTACACGGCTCCTTGAGGGCGGACAGCGCCTCGATAACTGCGGTCAGCTCCATGCGGTTGTTGGTTGTTTCCGGCGCGCCGCCGGAAAGCTCCCGCTCCCGTCCCTGGAAGCGCAGAACAGCCCCCCAGCCGCCTCGCCCCGGATTTCCGGAGCAGGCGCCGTCTGTGAAAATTTCCACCTGCTTCATGGTATGTCTCCCTTCGCGCAAAGTCGATTATGGCTATATTTTAGCAGAAAAGACAGAAAGAAACAATACTCAAATGAAAAAAAACGGTGCGAGGGCGTTTTGAGGGGCGCAATCACTTGACAATCCGGGCAACTTCCTGTAAACTAAAGAGGATGTATCGTGATCGGATTGACCGTCGCCGGTTGTGGAACGGCGTCGGAGGCTTGCCCCTTTTTCATGCTGCGGAACAGGGTGGGTGCGGAGCCCGCCGCCAAACATAAATTTGCAAGAGCCGCCGTCCTGCCGCTTTGCGGTGGGACTGTTTCCGGTTTTTTTGCAGGGCAAAACGCCAAGCACGCATCAATGGACATTTGCGCAGACGACCGTCTGCACTTCAACCGACGATATTCGTTATTTTTTGGAGGAATTGTATGTCAGAAGAAAAGAAAGTCAACAACCAGACAGGGGAAAAGCAGCCCCGCCAAACCAACCGAAAGGCCACTGCTGCGAAGGCGAGTGGGACACAAAAGCGCAACGCGCCGGCGGCGAAGAAGCCGACGACGCCCGCTGCCCAGGGACAGCGCACTGGCCAGAGCCGGACGAACCGTTTGCCCACTTCCCGCCAGCCGGGAAATCAGAACAAGGCGCCCGCCGCCCAGGCGCGCGCGCCCCAGGAGCAGCCGCGCAAGAGCGGCCGCGGCCGTCGACCGAAGAATCCCGCCCTACCGATACATTACACGGTGCTGGGTGGTCTCAACGAAATCGGAAAGAACATTGCCGTTTTCGAATATGGCGACGACGCCTTTCTCATTGACTGCGGAATGTCCTTCCCGGACGAGGATTTGTTGGGCGTGGATGTGGTTCTTCCGGATTTCACCTATGCACTGAAAATCAAGGATAAGCTGCGGGCAATTTTCATCACCCACGGCCATGAGGACCATATCGGCGCCCTGCCGTATTTTCTGAAGGAGCTGAATTTGCCGGTGTATTCCGGTCGGCTGACGGTGGCGCTGATTGAATCGAAACTCAAGGAGCATAATCTTTCCGGCCGCGTGAAGCTGAACGCGGTGGCGCCGGGTGCGGTGATTACGGTGAGCAAGGATTTGTCTGTGGAATTTATCCATGTGAACCATTCCATCCCCGACGCTATGGCGTTGGCTATTAAAACGCCGCTGGGCTATGTGGTGCACACCGGCGACTTCAAAATCGACAGCACTCCTGTTTTCGGGCCGATGATTGATTTGACCCGCTTTGGCGAGCTAGGGAAAGAGGGCGTTCTGGCGTTGTTCGCCGAGTCCACGAATGTGGAACGCTCCGGATACACCCCCAGCGAGCGGGTGGTGGGCGAAAGTTTTTCAAATCTTTTCCATCGTGCAGAGGGAAAGCGCATCATCGTTGCCACCTTCTCCTCGAATTTGCACCGTATTCAGCAGATTATGACGGCGGCGGCGCAGGACGGCCGCAAGGTGGCGGTGTCCGGCCGCAGTATGCTCAACTGTGTCAGCATCGCCCAGGAGCTGGGCTATCTCCACATCCCAGAGGGGCTGATCATCGACATTGACGAAATCAACCATTATCCAAAGGATAAGGTGACCCTCATCACCACCGGCAGTCAGGGCGAGCCTATGTCCGCTCTCAGCCGGATGGCCTTCTCCGACCACCGAAAGGTGGAGGTTGGCCCGGAGGATTATATCATCATCTCCGCCACCCCCATCCCAGGAAATGAGAAAACGGTGGGAAAGGTTGTCAACGAGCTAATGAAGCGCGGCTGTGAAGTGGTGTACGAAAAAATGTACGATGTCCATGTTTCCGGCCACGCCTGCCAGGAGGAGCTGAAGATCATCCACGGCTTAACCCGCCCCCGGTTCTTCGTGCCGGTGCATGGCGAGCAGAAGCATTTGATAAAGCATGCAAATCTGGCGAAATCCATGGGGATGCCTGCCTCCAATGTGCTCATCAGCGATAACGGACGCACCATCGAAATCACCGCCGACAAGATGGCGGTGGTGGGCACGGTGCCCGCCGGGCGAGTGCTGGTGGACGGCCTCGGCGTGGGCGATGTGGGAAGCATCGTTCTGCGGGATCGAAAGCATTTGGCGGAGGACGGCCTGATTGTCATCGTTGCGACGGTGGACAGTGTGTCCGGCGAGCTGGTTTCCGGCCCGGATGTGGTTTCTCGCGGCTTTGTGTATGTGCGGGAGGCAGAGAGCATGATGGACGAAATTCGGCTCACTGCCCATCGGATTATCGAGGATTCCCTGCTCCAATCCCATGGCGACTGGAGTGTTATCAAGACCCGCGTGCGGGATGAACTTTCCCGCCGCATTTTCCAGAAAACCAAGCGCAGTCCCATGATTTTGCCGGTCATGATGGAGGTTTAAGCGCAGATAAATGCGAAAGGGAGGCATCGACGGATGAAAAAACAGGCAGTTTTCACGGCCGTTTTGGTCGGTGTCGCCTTGGCGTTGCTGTATGGACTGTCGGCGGGAATTGGCTGGTTTTTGCCGGGTGTCGGCTGGATAACGGCGACGGTGACAACGCTGTTGGCGGTAGGGTTTGGAACCGTGTTTTTTCTGTCCCGTCGGCGGGGCGTGCAGCTGCTGGAACTGTTCGCCGGTGCTGTGGATTCGCGCCAGCAGGCATTGCTGGAAGCTTTTCCGCTGGCCGCCGCCGCCTTTTCGCCCGCCGGAGAGCTGATTTATTTCAACGACCGGTTTGAGCGGGATATTTTGATCGTTGATGGCGAAAAAACGGACGACCGCCGCTTTGAGCGGCTGTTTTCCGGCGCCTCGCTGGATGCAACGGCGAAAAAGGGGAGCGCCGATTTGCGCCGGGGACGGTTGCAGCTGACCGCCTATGTGAACCCGATTCCGGGGGATGTGACCGGCACGGTAGTGCTGTATTTTTGCGATATGACCGCCCTCAAGGAGCTGGCGGCCGAATATCGCGCCTCCCGTCCGGTGGTGATGCTCATTTGTGTGGACAATCTGGAGGAGGCGACCCGCGAGCTGCGGGAAAGCGACCGCGCCCGTATTGCCGGGCAGCTGGAAACCCTGCTGGATGAATGGATCGAGGGTGGCGGCGGAATTTTGCGAAAGCTTTCCTCGGAGCGGCTGATCGCTGTCACGGAGGATCGGCGCTTGCGGGAGATGACCAAGGCGCGCTTCCCGATTTTGGATCGGGTGCGGGCAGGAGGCGACGGAATTCCGGCCGGAATCACCCTTTCCCTCGGTGTCGGCCAGGGAAAAACGCTGACCGAGAGCGAGCGGCTGGCACGGCAGGCGCTGGATATGGCGCTGGCCCGCGGCGGCGACCAGGCGGCGGTGAAAACGGCGGGCGGCTTCGATTTCTATGGTGGTCGCTCGCGGGGCGTGGAACGGCGCACGAAGGTACGCACCCGCGTCATGGCGCAGGCTTTGCAGGAACTGATTATGTCGGCGGATCAGGTGCTCCTGATGGGGCATCGGCTGTCCGATCTAGATAGCCTCGGAAGCTGTGCGGCGTTGGCGATGGCCATTCGCCGCATGGGAAAAACCGCCTTCGTGGCGGTGCGTCGCCGCTCCACCATGGCAGGGGAGCTGATTCGCGCCTATGAGGAAGCCGGCCGAGGCGATTTGTTCATCGAGCCGGAGGAGGCGGAGGATTGGTTGGGCGAAAACACGCTGCTCATCCTCACCGACACCCACAGCGCTTCCATACTGGACAGCCCGGAGCTATACAGGGCGGCGCATCGGGTGGCGCTCATCGACCATCATCGAAAGATGGTGGAGCATATCGCCGACGCCACTCTGGAATACCATGAGCCTTCCTCCTCCTCGGCCAGTGAGCTGGTGGCGGAGCTGTTGCAGTATATGGGAGAAGGTCTTGTCGAAAAGCCGGAGGCGGAGGCGCTTTTGGCCGGGATTATGCTAGACACCCGTGGCTTCGTACTGCGCACCGGCTCCCGCACCTTTGAGGCGGCGGCGTATCTGCGCCGTCAGGGGGCAGATACGGTGACGGTGAAAAAGATGTTCGCCGACGGCCTGGATATGTACCGGCGAAAATGCGAGCTTGTGGCCGCCGCCGGAATGTTCCGAAGGATGGCCATCGCCGTGTCGGAGGAGGATTTTTCCGATTGTCGCGCGGCGGCGGCTCAGGCAGCCGACGATTTGCTGTCGGTGCGCGGTGTGACCGCCTCCTTTGTGATTTGTCGGATGGGACGCGAGGTGAATATTTCCGCCCGCTCCTATGGCGATTGCAATGTGCAGGTGATTATGGAGGCGCTGGGCGGCGGCGGCCATTTGACGATGGCGGCGACCCAGCTGCGGGATGTCACCGCCCATCAGGCGGAGGAAATGCTGCGCCGGGTGCTGGAAAAGGAAAACCGACAGACGCTTGCGTCTGAGGAAAAATAAAAATCAAGAACCTTTAAGGAGGGTTTTATCATGAAGGTCATTTTGAAAAAAGATGTGAAAGGGCAGGGAAAGGCCGGAGAGCTTGTGTCTGTCTCCGACGGATATGCCCGGAACTTTCTGTTCCCGCGGGATCTGGCCGCTCCGGCGGACAATCAGGCGATGAACGAGCTGCGCACGAAGGAGGATGCCGCCCGGTATCACGCAAAGGTGGAAAAGGAGCAGGCGTTGGCCGCCGCGGAAACGCTCAAGGGGAAAACTGTGACCGTGAAAGCGAAGGCCGGTGCGGCCGGTCGGCTGTTCGGCGCGGTGACCTCGAAGGAGGTGGCCGCGGCGCTGAAGGAGCAGTTCGCGCTGACCGTGGACAAGCGGAAAATCGTTATGGAGGATATCAAGTCCTTCGGTGCCTATCCGGCGCAGATTAAGCTGCACGCCGGCATTGTGGCGCAAATCACAGTTTCCGTGAGCGAATGACCGTTTCCGAGAAAGGACAGGATTGGCTATGGCTGAAAAACAGGAGTGGGCGAACGACGGGCTTGGTCTGCCCCATAGTCTGGAAGCGGAGCAGGCGGTGCTGGGCGCTGTTCTGGTGGAGCCGGACACCATCAACCAGCTGGCGGATCAGCTGCGGGTAGAGGAATTTTTTCTTGCGGAGCACCAGGCGATTTTTCGCGTAATGTGCGACAAGCTCAACAATAACCAGACCATCGATTTCGTGACGGTGCTGGAATCATTGAAATCCGAGGGCTATTTTTCCACAGAGGAAGGAAAGGCGTATCTGCTGAAGCTGGCGAATATCGTTCCCTTTCTTTCCAATTTGCCGAATTATATCCGCATCATCAAGGAAAAATATGACGCCCGCCGGTTGGTTTATGCCTCGCGGGAAATCATCGACGAGGCGATGGACCCGGCGACGGATAACGGGGCGCTGTTGGATTCGGCCGAGCAGAAGATCTATGAAATTCGGCAGGGTAGACAGACTGGCGGATTGATTCCAATTCGCGAGGTGCTGGCCAGTAACTATGAAATGTTCAAAAAGCTGACCTCCGAGGAGCGTAGTCAATATGTGGGCATCCCCACCGGAATTTCCACCCTGGACGCGGTCACCAGCGGCCTCAACCGCACCGACCTGATTATCGTCGGCGCCCGACCGGGTATGGGAAAAACCAGCTTCGCGCTGAATGTGGCTCGCAATGTGGCGATGCAGCAGAACCGCACGGTGGCGTTTTTCAATCTGGAAATGTCGCGGGAGCAGATGGTGAACCGTCTGCTTTCCTCCGAGGCGCGGGTGTCCAGCAAAAAGCTGCGCACGGGCAATCTGAGTCCGGAGGAATGGGGGCGGATTTCCACCGCTTCCAGTGTGCTGTGTCAGGCGCCGATTTTGCTGGACGATACAGCTAGCATCACGGTGACGGAGATGAAGGCACGTTTGCGCCGGGTGAAGGATTTGGGCTTTGTTGTGGTGGACTATCTTCAGCTGATGCACACCGCCCGGAAAATCGACAACCGCGTGCAGGAGGTCAGCGAAATTACCCGAAGCCTGAAAATCATGGCGAAGGAGCTGAATGTGCCTGTCATGGTGTGCGCCCAGTTGTCCCGTGGAACGGAGAAAAACGGGAGCAACCACCGTCCCGCGCTGGCGGATTTGCGTGAATCCGGCTCTATCGAGCAGGACGCCGACCAGGTGCTGTTTCTCTATCGAAGCGAATATTATAAAAACGAAAAAGGTGACGCTCCGGACGGCGAACCGCCGGTGGACACCTCCGAAATCATCGTGGCGAAGAACCGTCACGGCGAGCTGGATACGGTGCAGGTGGCCTGGAGCGGCGAATTCACCCAGTTCACGGCGGTGGACAACAGGTATACCGGATGAAAAGCACCAATTTGATTGAAAAGGTATATGCCTTTACAGATAAAAACGCCATGTTTCCGCCTCCGAGCCGGGTGCTGGTGGCGGTTTCTGGCGGCGCCGATTCGTTAGCGCTGTTGTCTGCTTTGCGGCGCTGGCCGGCGCCGGGGCTGACGCTGGCCGCGGTTCATGTGCATCACGCCATCCGCGGCGCCGAGGCCGATCGGGACGCTGCCTATGTGGTGGCTCTTTGCCGCCGGTGGGGCGTTCCACTGTTTTTGGTGCGGGCGGATGTGCCGACGATAGCGAAAAAAGAGCGCATCGGGCTGGAGGAAGCGGGGCGCCTGACGCGCTATGCGATTTTCGAGAGGCTATGTGACGAATGGGGCGGCGATTGGATTGCCACCGCCCATACCGCCTCCGACCAGGCGGAAACGGTGCTGATGAATTTGCTGCGGGGGTGCGGCGTGAGCGGCCTTTGCGGGATTCCCGCCCGGCGGGGACGGGTGGTGCGCCCGTTGCTTTCCTGCACGCGAGAGGAAATCGAGAGCTATTGTGAGGCGGAATGCATTCCCTTTGTGATCGACAGCACCAACGAAAACACTGACTATCGGCGAAATGCGGTTCGCCATGCCGTTCTCCCGGCCATGCGGGAGGCCTATCCGGAGGCGGAGCGGTCGATTTTGCGGCTGTCGACCAGCGCAACGGAGGATGAGGCCTGCTTAACCGCCTTGGCGCAGAAGGCGCTGGAGGGAGCCTTCGACGGTGTGGGTTATGAACGAAAAATTCTGCTGGCACAGCCGACGGCGGTGCGCTATCGAATGGTGCGCCTTCTGCTGGCGGATCGTGGCTGTCGCTCCATGGAACGGGTGCATTTCCAGCGTCTGGAGGACTTTTTGCACCGGGGGCAGGGGGCAGTTCCTCTGCCGGAGGGCTGGACGGTTCGGGTTTCGCCTCGTCGTTTGACCGTTCAGCGAACCCTCTCGCCGGGCGAAAAGCAGGAAAACCCGGAGCGGCTGGCGGTTTCCGTTTTTCCCTTTTCCGGGCTGTGGAACGGGCGTCTGTTTTCCCTTTCTGTGGAAACGGCCGAAAGCAACGAAATGGCGGAAAAAGTTCATAGATTGTTCTTCAAATACACATTCGATTGTGATACAATACATGGCAGTCTGTATGTTCGAGGCCGTTTGCCGGGAGAGCGGATGCGTCCCGCCGGCCGCGGCGTTGGAAAGCCGCTGGCCGCGCTGATGCAGGAGGCGGGTATTCCGGCCGCAGAACGGGATGCTTTCCCGATTTTGTGCGACGAGGACGGCCCGTTGCTTCTGCCGGGTGTCACTTGTGCCGACAGGGCACGCTTCACCGCGGCTTCCAGACATTTTCTCGTATGGAATTGGACGGAGCAGGCAGAATAAGCATGAGGTTTCGGATGTGCAGCGTTGTGATGGCGGTGTTTTCCGCCGATAAGGAGTGAAAAGCTTGGAGCCGAACAAAAATGATTCCGGGAAGCTGGTGCGTACGCTTCTGCTGGCGATAGGGTTGCCCCTTCTGCTGTTCGTGGGAATGTGGGCGCTGGTCGGCGGACAACAAACCGCAAAGAAAACCGACACGGTTTATTCGGATTATATCCAATATTTTGTGGATAACAAGGTGGAGAAATACACCCTGGATTTGGGAACGGGAAAGCTGACGCTGACCCTGCGCGCCCCCTTCCGCACTGACACGAACCGGGACGGAAGGGTGGACGAAAAGGACACGATTTCCTATAAGGTGCCGAATGTGGCGCTGTTTTTGGAAACGGTGAATCCGATTGTGACCGCCGCCGCCCAGGACGGCGACCCCAGCAACGATGTGTCCTATGAATGGACGCCGGTGACAGATGTTTCCTGGCTGTATACCTGGCTGCCGTATCTGCTGATGATCGCCGCTGTGATCATCGTGGGCATTATGATGCGCCGCTCCATGGGGAGCATGGACGGAAAAATCACCGGCTTTGGGAAGGCGCGGGTGAAGCCCGCCTCCGAGGATAGGAGAAAAACCACCTTCGACGATGTGGCCGGAGCGAAGGAGGAGAAGGAGGAGCTGGAGGAAATCGTCGAGTTCCTCAAATCGCCCCGCCGATTCACCGAGCTTGGTGCCCGTGTGCCGAAGGGTGTACTGTTGGTCGGCCCTCCCGGAACCGGGAAAACCCTTTTGGCGCGCGCCGTTGCCGGCGAAGCAGGGGTGCCGTTTTTCTCCATGTCCGGTTCGGATTTTGTGGAGATGTATGTGGGCGTTGGCGCCTCCCGTGTGCGGGATTTGTTCGACCAGGCGAAGAAAAATGCCCCCTGCATCATTTTTATTGACGAAATCGACGCGGTTGGCCGTCAGCGGGGCGCGGGCCTTGGCGGCGGTCACGACGAGCGAGAGCAGACGCTGAACCAGCTGCTGGTAGAGATGGATGGCTTCGGCGTGAACGAGGGCATCATCATCATCGCCGCCACCAACCGCCCCGACATTCTGGACCATGCGCTGATGCGTCCTGGCCGTTTTGACCGTCAAATCGTGGTGAACGCCCCGGATTTGCAGGGGCGTGAAGAGGTGCTGAAGGTCCATGCGAAGGATAAGCCCCTCGCTCCGGATGTGGACCTGTCGGTGATTGCGAAATCCACCGCCGGCTTCACCGGCGCCGATTTGGAAAACCTTCTCAACGAGGCCGCTCTGTTGGCCGCGCGCCGCGGCTTGCGGGCTGTGACCATGGCGGAAATCGAGGAGGCCACCGTGAAGGTGGTTGTGGGCACCGAAAAGCGTAGCCATGTGATGACCGAGCCGGAGAAAAAGCTCACCGCTTATCACGAAGCCGGTCATGCGGTGGTCACCTATTTCTGCCCGACCCAGGACCCGGTGCACCAGATTTCGATTATCCCCAGAGGAATGGCCGGCGGCTATACCATGAGCCTGCCCTCCGAGGATCGCTCCTATCGGCGAAAGAAGGAGATGCTGGAGGATATCCAGGTGCTGTTGGGCGGCCGTGTAGCGGAGGCGCTTACTCTGGAGGATATTTCCACCGGCGCTTCCAACGACATCGAACGCGCCACTGAGCTGGCCCGGTCGATGGTAACGAAATACGGTATGAGCGAAAGCCTTGGCCCCATCGTCTATGGCGCATCCGATTCGGATGAGGTATTCCTCGGTCGGGATTTTGGCCACGCCCGAAACTATTCTGAGGAAATCGCCGCCCGTATCGACGCGGAGGTTTTCGCCATCCTCAATGATGCCTATAAAAAGACCGAGGAAATCCTTTCGGCTCACATGGACGAGCTTCGTCGGGTGGCCGAGACGCTCATTCGGGAGGAAAAGATGGACGGCGAGGAATTCCGTTGCATCATGGAGGGAGAGTCTGCTTCTGCGGAAAGCGCCCCCTCCGCCGCCGATGAAACCGGCGAAGAACAATAAAAACAGTTCCGTACAAGCGGCTGTCGGCGATGGCCGATGGCCGCTTGTTTTCGGGAATTGGAGGAGAAGCTATGCGCCTGAAAAATGCGGTGGTTTATGATGAAAACTTTGAACCGAGACAGCTGGATGTTTTGACCGCTGGAGACCGAATCGTCGCCCTTTCCCCCTGGGATAGAGGGGAAAAGGGCATGGATTTGACTGGGTGTCGGGTGTTGCCGGGCTGGATCGACATCCATGTCCACGGTTATGGCGGCGCGGACACGGGCGACGCGTCTGTCACTTCGATTCATGCCATGTCCCGGCGGCTGGCGGAGCATGGCGTGACCGCCTTTTGTCCCACCTCGATGACCCTCTCGGTGGAACAGCTGGAGGCCATTTTCGTGGCCGCCGCCGCTGGCGCGAAGGATGCGCCCGGCGCCCGGCCTGTGGGGGTGAACATGGAGGGGCCATACATATCGCCCGCCCGCATCGGCGGGCAAAATCCGGCCTTTGTGCGTCCGCCGGACGCGGAGGAATTTTTGCGGCTACAGACGGCCTGTAATGATTTTGTCCGGATTGTAGACATTGCGGCGGAGCAGGAGGGCGGCGAGGAGTTCATCCGGCGCATCGCGCCGACAACGACGGTTTCGCTGGCGCATACCGATGCCACCTATGAGCAGGCTTGTCACGCCTTTGATGGCGGCTGTCGCCATGTTACGCATCTGTTCAACGCCATGACCGGCTTGAACCAGCGCGCCCCCGGAGTGGTTGGTGCCGCCTTCGACATGGCGGAGCGATACGACCTGAGGGCGGAGCTTATCTGCGACGGAAAGCATATTCACCCGGCGGCTTTGCGGGTGGCCTTCCGCCAGCTGGGGGAGGACCAAACGGTGATCGTCAGCGACGCTCTCAGCGCCGCCGGAACAGCGGACGGAACGATGGTTTCCGGTGGCTTGCCGGTGACGGTGCGCAACGGCGTCGCCTATCTGGAAAACGGCACGATTGCCGGCTCCACCACCAATTTGGAGCAGGAATTCCAGAATGTTCTGGCCTATGGTGTGCCTCTGCGCCAGGCGATAAAGTCGCTGTCTCTAAACCCGGCGAAAGCGCTGGGCATGGAAAAAGAGCTGGGCACGGTTTCGGCCGGGAAAAAGGCCAATTTAACGGTTATTGACGGAGAAAATCGGGTGGTTATGACAGTGGTGGATGGCGAAATCCGCTATGATGCCCGAAAAAAAATAAGAAAAGAGGAGAAATTATGAAACTGGATGAAATTTTGGCGTCGGAAAAGCCTATGGACACACTTCCGGCGGACGGCGGCTTCACCTCTATTTTTCGCACCATCGCCTGTGTGGGCGACAGCCTGTCTTCGGGCGAATTCGAGTCCTTTGATGAGAAAGAAAATCTGACCCATTATCACGATATGTATGAATATTCCTGGGGACAGGTCATCGGCCGGATGTGCGGGAGCAAGGTGTATAACTTTTCCCGCGGCGGCATGACCGCGAAGGAATATTGCGACAGCTTCGCTCAGGCGCAGGATTTCTGGAACCCAGAATATGCCGCTCATGCGTATATCGTCGCGCTGGGCGTGAACGATTTGTTCTATTGCGCGGACAAGCTGCCGATTGGCTCGCTGGAGGATGTGGATTTCTCCGATTGGCGCAACAACAAGGAGACCTTCACCGGCTATTATGGCCAGATTTTGCAGCGGTTGAAGGAAATCCAGCCCCGCGCGAAGTTTTTCCTCATGACCATGCCCTCAGAGAACGAGTCCGAGGAGCGGCGGGAGTTGAAGGAAAAGCATCGGAAAATCCTCCGCGATTTCGCTGAACGGATGGAAAATGTGTATGTGTTGGATTTTCTGGAGCACGCTCCCTGCTATGACGAGGAGTTTAAGCGCCGCTTTTATCTGCGGGGTCATTTGAATCCCATGGGCTATGTGCTCACCGGAAAAATGGTGGCTTCCTATATCGACTATATCATTCGCCACAACATGGAGGACTTCCGGGAGGTTGGTTTCATTGGCACGGATTTACACGGCTGAGAAATGAAGCCTTGACAGAAAAAGAGGAATGTGTTACACTGTGAATGGTTGAAATATTCGCCTGTGCGGATACGAAAGGAGCCAAAAAAATGAAGTCTAAGAGCTGTAAATGGGCATGGGTTGCCGTGCTCGCCGCCGTGGTCGGCGCTTTGACAGCGGTTGTGGTGCTTGCCCTGCGCGCCCGTTCGAAGAAGGCCGCCTGCTGCGATTGCGAAGCCTGCTTCGATTATGATTTGGACGATCTGGATGATTTGTCCGCCCTGGACGAAGCCCAGGAAACCGATTCCACCGAGGAATAAATACAGAAAAACGGAGCAGACAGCCTCGCTGCCTGCTCCGTTTTTTGAGATAAAGGAGTTTTGCCGGATGTGGAGCTGTCCGATTTGTGCCCGGCCGTTGCGAGAAACCGCCGTCGGCCTTTGCTGTGAACAGGGTCATTCCTTCGACCGAAGTCGCAGTGGCTATGTGCATCTGTTGCCCGCCAATCGAAAGCACGGAAAAATGCCCGGTGACAACCGGAAAATGGTGGATGCGCGTCGCGCTTTTTTGTCCCGCGGGCATTATGCACCGCTTGCGGATTGCCTGTGCGCGACGACGACCCGTTGGACGGAGGCGGGGGATTATCTGGATGTGGGCTGTGGCGAGGGTTATTATACCGGCCGTATCGCCGCCGCTTTGACAGAAAAGCTCCCGTTGCTTTCCGCCGCCGGAATTGACATCTCGAAGCAGGCGCTGACGCGGGCGGCGAAAAGCTGTCCGGCGGTGTCCTTCGCGGTGGCCAGCGCTTTTCATTTGCCCTTGCCGGAGTCCTGCTGTGGGGCGGTGACGAATGTTTTCGCACCCTTTTGCCGGGAGGAACTGTTGCGCGTGCTACGGCCGGGTGGAGCGCTTGTGATGGCGATTCCCGGAGAAATGCATTTGTGGGAGCTGAAAAGCCAGATTTATGTCCGCCCCTATAAAAATCAGGTCAAACCCTTCGACATCGACGGATTTGACCTGATGAAAACAAATCAGGTGCGCTATTCTATGGAGCTGAACACTCCGGAGGAGCTACGGGAGCTGTTCTTGATGACACCTTATTACTATAAAACCGGCCGGGAGGATCAGGAAAAGCTGTTCGCCCTTTCCCGGCTGACGGTGACCGCCGAATTCATTGTTCTGGCCTATCGTCGGAGTTTATAAATCCGCCAGCGATTTTGGACGGCGGGTACGCTGGGAGAAGGACACGCTGAGCACAAGGCCGATGCCCAAATACAGTGTAGCAACGGAGCTTCCACCGGCGCTGAAAAAGGGGAGAGTGATGCCGATGACCGGGAGAACCCGCAGGCACATTCCTAAATTGATGACCGACTGGAATCCGATGAGCGCCAGCATCCCAACGCATAGATAGCCGCCAAGGTCGTTCGGCGCTTGCTTGATACAGCGGGTCAGTTCCAACAGCAGGAGGAACAGCAGAACCAACAGGAAAACCGCACCGATGAAGCCAAATTCCTCGGCTGCGACGGTGAAAATCAAATCGTTGTTCCGGGCGAAGGAAAAGCCCTGTCCGCCCTGCAGATAGCCGACGCCGGTGAGCTGGCCGGAGCCGATGGCCTTCAGCCCCTCATATTGCTGCCAGCCGGTGGTGCTGAGATATTTTTCAATATATCCAGGCAGGATACACAGAAAACGCGCTTTTTTGTCATCGTCCAAAAAACAAGTCCAAAGAACAGGAATCAGCGCGCAAATCCCGGAAAAGCCCAGCACATAATAAATCAAATTCACACCGCTGACCAACAGCATGGACAGAAAAATCAAAATGAAAACCAGCGCCGTTCCGTCATCCCCCTGCAAAAAGACCAGCCCGATAGGAATCATCGCGTGCACCGCCAGCAAAAGCACCGTCTTGAAGCGGCGAATGTCCTGTTGAACGCGGGACAGATGGACGGAAAAGGATATGATGAACGCGATTTTCATCATTTCGGATGGCTGAAAGGTCATCTGAAAGGAGCCGAGGCGAATGGCCAGCCAGGCGGTGTCGTCCGTTCCGGCCACATTCAGTCCCAAGGGGGTGAATGTGAGAATAACCAGCAGCAGAGACAACCCGGCCCAAATCGGCCACATACGGCATACATCCTCATAGTCGATTTGCGAAATGAGCAGCGCCAAAATCAGACCCACAGCCGAAGCGCAGATTTGCATGATGGCGCCGGACATCCCGTTCCCGGCGGAAAAGGCGGCGGAATAGACCAGTATACAGCCAAAGGTGGACACTGCCAGACAAAGCAGTATCAGCCGCAAATTCGAATAATAAAAAAACGAGCGCAAGGAGAGCTTGAATGATTTCTTCGGCAATTCGATTCCCTTCTTTCCGGTTCTTTCTGCTATTATAACGAATTTTTCCGGAATATGCAAGTTTCTCTTTCCTTGTGAAGAATTCTGTGGTATAATATTTTTCGAAAAGTCGAAATAGGTCGAAAAGGAGGGCTGTCGTCATGAATTTTCCGATTGAATCCCATTCGGCAGAGGAAACCGAACGCATCGGCGCGGCCCTGGCTGCCGAGCTGACCGGTGGCACCGTGCTTGCTCTGTATGGTGGGATGGGAATGGGAAAAACCGCTCTTGTGCGGGGAATCGCCCGCGGCCTCGGACTGGACGCCGCGGTGTCCAGTCCCACCTTCGCGCTGGTGCATGATTATGGCGGCCGGCCGCCGCTGGTGCATTTTGATATGTATCGCGTCTCCAGCTGGGAGGATTTATACACCACCGGCTTCTTTGACTATTTGGAGGCGGGGGCGATTTTGGTGGTGGAATGGAGCGAAAACATCGAAAATGCCCTTCCGCCCGATGCGCTTCGTCTGCGAATCGAAGCGCCGACCGAAACAACCCGCCGAATCGAAAGGATGTGACCCCATGGCGCTTTTGCTTGCGCTAGACACCTCGGCTACCCCGGTTTCCTGTGCCATATTGCGGGATGGGCGGGTGTTGGCCAGCTATTATGCCCATGTTGGGCTGACCCACAGCCAAACTCTTATGCCCATGGTGGAGCACACCCTGCGTCTGGCGGGGATAACCGTGTCCCAGCTGGATGCGTTGGCGGTGAACGCCGGCCCCGGCTCCTTCACCGGCGTGCGCATCGGCGTTTCCGCTGTAAAGGGGTTAGCTTTTTCGAACAACATTCCCTGTCTTTCCGTGTCCACGCTGGAGGCGATGGCCGCTCCCTTGCGCGATTTGCCGCTGAAGGGGAAGGTTGTTGCTCTGATGGATGCTCGTTGTCAGCAGGTGTATACCGCCACCTTCGCCATGGACGGCGGCGGGGGCCTTTCCCGGCTGACGCCGGACGAGGCGATTTCCATAGAAGCGCTGAAGGAACGGTGGAACGACGAAAAAGAGCCGATTTTTCTTGTGGGTGACGGAAGTGAGTTTTGCTATCGGGCGTTGAAGCAGGATTTTCCCCAGCTGTTTCTGGCTTCTCCCGCCCTGCGCTATCAATCGGCCGCCGGCACCGCTCTGGTGGCTGTGGAAATGCTGGACAGGGGAGAAACGGTGACGGCCGAGGAGCTGATGCCTACTTATCTGCGTCTTCCTCAGGCGGAACGGGAGCTGCATAGCCGCCAGGCGGCAAAAAATCAGTAAATCTATGCGATTGCGCATAAAATATATGGAGGTTGAACATCATGGCGAACACACCCTTTATTGCGGATCATCCGCTGATTCAGCACAAGGTCACTCTGCTGCGAAACAAGGACACAAGCTCGAAGCAGTTCCGGGAGCTTATCAAGGAAATCACCGAGCTGATGGTTTATGAAGCGACCCGCGATTTGCCGGTTTGCGAGGTGGAGGTGGAAACCCCCATCACTGTGGCGAAAAGCAAGGTCATCGCCGGCCGTAAGCTGGCCTTCGTCCCGATTTTGCGTGCCGGTCTCGGTATGGTGGACGGCGCGCTGGAGCTGATTCCCTCCGCCCGCGTGGGGCATATCGGTATGTATCGGGACGAGGAAACGCTGATTCCTCATCCCTATTATTGCAAGCTTCCTCATGACATCGAGGAGCGGGATGTGATCGTGCTGGATCCGATGCTGGCCACCGGCGGCTCGGCCATCGACGCTATCGACCAAATCAAAACCCGGAATCCTCGCAGCATCAAATTCATGTGCATCATTGCGGCGCCGGAGGGCTTGAAGGTGCTGACGGAGAAGCATCCCGATGTGAAGGTGTATTGCGCCTCCCTGGATGAGCGGCTCAACGAAAACGGCTATATCATTCCCGGTCTCGGCGACGCCGGCGACCGGATATTCGGCACAAAATAAACCGGCTGTTTGCAAACGACCGGCTGTTGCGGGCCCCGTCGGTTGTCCGTGGACAGCCAACGGGGCCTTGACGGCATTGAGCGAGGTTTTTATGAATGAATGGCTTCTGACCCGTGGGGCGGAGCGGCTTATGGAATGGTATACCCTGCATAACCGGCCCTTGCCCTGGCGTCAGGGGGCAACCCCCTATCGGGTGTGGGTTTCCGAAATCATGCTTCAGCAAACCCGCATCGAGGCGGTGTTGCCGTATTTTGACCGCTTCATGGCTCGGCTTCCCGATGTGGTCGCCCTGGCCGCCGTGCCGGAGGATGAGCTGATGAAGCTATGGGAGGGGCTGGGCTATTATAGCCGTGCCCGCAATCTGCAAAAGGCGGCGCGCCTTTTGTGTGAGCGCTATGGCGGCGCCCTCCCGGCCAGTTATGAAGCGCTGTTGACCCTTCCGGGAATCGGAGAATATACGGCCGGGGCGATTGCTTCGATTGCCTTTTCGATTCCGGTGCCGGCGGTGGATGGGAATGTGATGCGGGTGCTGTCCCGCCTGCTGGCGGACGACACCGATGTGCTGTCTGCCGGAGCAAAAAAGCATTTTTTTCGTCTGGTGGAGCCGCTGGTTCCCCAACGGGAGCCGGGGCGCTTCAACCAGTCGCTGATGGAGCTGGGAGAGACAGTTTGCTTGCCCGGTGGCGGTGCGCGGTGTGGCGAATGTCCTTTAGCCGTGGGCTGTGCGGCCCGGCGATTGGGGAAGCAGGTTGTTTTGCCGGTGCGCGGAAGAAAAAAGCCCCGCCGCATCGAGAAACGCACGGTTTTTCTGGCGGTGTTGGATACCGCCGCCGGGAGGCGGGTGCTGTTACGGCGGCGTCCCGCGACGGGGCTGTTGGCCGGGCTGTGGGAGCCGCCCCATGTCCTCGCGGAGGAGGAACAGGCCGTTTTCCGGGAGCTTTCGACCGATTTCGAGGCGCTTCCGCCGTCGAAGCACCTGTTTTCCCATATCGAATGGCACATGACCGGCCGGCTGTATCGCTTTTCCGAGAGAGAGGCGCTTCCGGCGATTTTCGCGGACTGTCAGCCGGTTTCGGCGGAACAGCTGGTGCAAACCCACGCCCTGCCCAGCGCCTTTCGCGCCTATGCGGCGCTGTTGCCGCGGCTATTATCAAAGGAGGAAGGATAAAATGGATCAGAGAACAGACTATTTGAGCTGGGATGCCTATTTCATGGGCATCGCCATGCTGTCCGCCCAGCGGAGCAAGGACCCAGGCACGCAGGTCGGCGCCTGTATCGTGGACAAGGACAACAAAATCCTGTCGGTGGGCTATAACGGGATGCCCATCGGCTGCTCGGATGCGGAAATGCCCTGGTCGCGGGAGGGTCAGCCCATGGACACGAAATACTTGTTCGTCTGCCATGCGGAGCTGAATGCCATTCTCAATTATTCCGGCGGAAATGTCCATGGAGCAACCGTGTACACGACCCTTTTCCCCTGCAACGAATGTGCAAAGGCGCTGATTCAGGCCGGGGTGAAGCGGGTGGTATATCTGTCGGATAAATATTCCGACAGTGATTCGGTGCGTGCTTCGAAAATGATGTTCAAGATGACCGGCGTGGATTTTTCCCAGTATGAGCCGGCCGGTCATGCGTTGAAGCTGGAGCTGTGAGCATGAAGAAAGTAGCCTTGGTCACCGGCTCCTCCCGCGGAATCGGCCGGGCAATCGCCCGGCGGCTGGCCGCGGACGGCTTTGCGGTGGTGGTGAACGGCCGCGACGGCGAAGCAGTGGAGAAAACGGTGATGGAAATTTGCGCGGCCGGGGGAGAGGCCACCGGCTTTGTGTGCGATGTGACCGATTCGGCGGCGGTGAACCGGATGGGGGACGCCATCGAAGACTCCCTCGGCGCCGTTTCTGCCCTCGTCAACAACGCCGGCATCGCACAGCAGAAGCTGTTGACCCATTTGACCGACGCCGATTGGCACCGCATGATGGCCACCCATGCCGACGCGGCCTTTTATACCTGTCGCCGGTTTTTGCCGGAAATGATTCGCCAAAAGGCGGGCGGCATTGTCAATGTGTCCTCCATGTGGGGTCAGACCGGCGGCTCCTGCGAAGTGCATTATTCAGCGGCGAAGGCGGCGCTCATCGGGCTGACTCGCGCGCTGGCGAAGGAGGTTGGCCCCTCCGGGGTGCGGGTGAACTGCGTGGCGCCCGGCGTTATTGAAACGGATATGATGGCCGCTTTTGACGAGGGAACCCGCCAACAGCTACGGGAGGAGACGCCCTTGGGGCGTCTCGGATCGCCCGATGATGTAGCTCGGTCGGTAGCGTTTCTGCTGTCGGAGGAGGCAGGATTTATCACCGGCCAGGTGCTCGCTCCCAACGGCGGCATCGTAATTGGATAAAGAAAATAATTGCGTAAAAATGATGGAGGTTTTTTTATGATAGCCATTGCTTGCGACCATTCCGCTCTGGAGCTGAAAA
The DNA here is from genome assembly GCA_964609975.1 of uncultured Ruminococcus sp. Classification (GTDB taxonomy): domain Bacteria; phylum Bacillota; class Clostridia; order Oscillospirales; family Acutalibacteraceae; genus UBA5905. The sequence continues at coordinate 24,477 of CAZSTR010000001.1, forward strand.
AAGAGGTGGAGGCTCTGCTGACTGCGCGGGGACTGGAATATCAGGATTTTGGAACCTATACCGATGAAAGCTGTCATTATCCGATTTTCGGCGCCCGCGCCGCCCGCGCGGTGGCCTCCGGCGCCTGCGACCGGGGTATTGTCATCTGTGGCACTGGCATTGGAATGTCCCTTGTGGCGAACAAGGTTTCCGGCATCCGCTGTGCCCTGTGCAGTGACCCCTATTCGGCGAAAATGACCCGTCAGCACAACAACGCCAATATGCTGGCGCTGGGCGCGCGGGTGATCGGCGTAGAGCTAGCGAAAATGATTGTGGACGCCTTTTTGGACACGGAGTTCGAGGGCGGGCGGCACCAAACCCGCGTGGACATGATTTCCGCCGTGGAAAAGGGCGAAAATCTGGAATAAACGGAGGCTAAAGTTTGAGCATGAGTGAGAAAAACAGCAATTTCCGGGTAGCTAGTGGTATGTGGGGACGCATGATTTTGGCGGGAGTGATGTGTATGATGCTGTATTTGTCCATGTCGGTTCTGGCCTCCGGGATTTTCAGCCGTACCGTTGGCTATCAGGTGGCGGAGAAGGATGCCGCGGGGAATTACAGCGTCGTGGAAACCCACCGCTTCACCTCTTTAGAAACGGAGGCCTCTATTCCCGAAGCCGGAGAAAACCAGGCGGTAACAAAGCTTACCGAGGTTTCGAAAACGGCGCAAACGGTTATCGACATTTTGTCGCTGCTGATGATGCTGTTCCTGTTGGGGATTTTCCCCTATAATATTTTGTGGGATTTGGGCGGAAAGGACGACACCCAGGTGCGGTATAAGGGAAAAAAACCTGACCCCCTGCGGGGTCTGAAAATCGGCCTGCTGGCCACCGTCCCATCGGCGATGTTGTATGCCGGGCTTTGGTGCGTGAAGCTTTCCGGCGCGGCCGGCTGGTATGTGGCGGCCTATCGAATTTTGCAGGTGCCTTTTTTGCCGTTCATCAACTGGATGCTGGGTGCCGGAACCGATCCGGCCGCCCTGCCGGCTGGCGGCGTCTTGGGCTGTGCGCTGACGCTGGTGGTTGTGCCGGCGGTTTCCGCTGTTGCTTATCGCCTGGGCACGGGGCGCGTCTCCGTGGCGGAGCATTTGACCTATGAGAATGTTTCGAATGAGCTTCCCGCCACCCGGAAAAGAAAATGAGTGTATATTCCGCCGCCGCTTTTGCATATAGAAAAGCAAAAGCAATTTGGCGGAGGGGATTCGATTGACTGATGCGGCGCGACAGATTATGACTGCGGGGATGTGCCTGCTGGCAGCGCTTCTTTGTGGGATGCTGGCTCTTTTTTCTGCGAGCCGCGCCCAGCCGACCGCGGCACAGCAGGAACGCTTTCTGCTCATCGACCCCGGCCATGGCGGCCGGGATGGGGGAGCGATAGGTGCCGACGGAGGCTTGGAGAAAAACCTCAATCTGTCGGTGGCGTTGCAACTGCGGGATATGCTGCGCGTTTGGGGAATCCCCGTGCGCATGACCCGCGAAACCGATTGTTCCATTGGCAACGCGGAATCGGCGGGCTGGAAAAAGAGCGATATGCTGGCCCGTTTGGAGCTGTATCGCCAGGCGGAGACGGTGATTTCCATTCACCAAAACCACTTTTCCCAAAGTCAATACCGGGGCACCCAGATGTTTTATTCCGTGAACGAGCCGGATAGCCGGCGGTTGGCGGAATGTCTGCGTGCGTCGGTTGTGAGCTGGCTTCAGCCTGAAAACAAGCGGGAGCTGAAGCCGGCTACCGATGGCATTTTTCTGTTGCACCACGCCCCATGTCCGGCGGTGCTGGTGGAATGTGGTTTTCTGTCGAATCCGCAGGAAACTGCCCTGTTGCAGGAGAAAACCTATCAGCAAAGGCTGGCCTTTTCCGTCTGCGCCGGATATTTGCGGTATATTTCAAGCGAAGGAGCTGAATTTTCATGGCCGGAAAACTGAAGCAGCTGTATGTCTGCGCCGAATGTGGCGCGGAATCGGCCAAATGGTATGGACGCTGTCCCGCCTGCGGCGCCTGGAACTCTGTCGAGGAGCAGGCGCGGCCTGCGGCGGCCGCCGAGGGGCGGCGCCCGGTGCGCACGGCCACGGTTCAGCGCATCGGCGAGGTTCAGCAGGATAGCCGCCAGCGGTATCGCACCGGGATGAAGGAGCTGGATCGGGTGCTGGGTGGCGGAATCGTCAAGGGCGGGCTTATGCTCATTGGCGGCGACCCCGGAATCGGAAAATCCACTCTGCTTTTGCAGATTTGTGCCTTTCTCGGACAAGCCTTGAAAATTCTGTATGTTTCCGGCGAGGAATCGGACGGCCAAATCAAGCTGCGTGCCGACCGACTCGGTGTTTTTTCGGAAAATCTCTATGTTCTCTGCGAAAACGATTTGGACACGGTTCTGGACGCGGTGGAAACGGAGAAGCCGGATATTCTGATTGTGGATTCCATCCAGACCATGAACCTGGCCACGGTGGCCTCCGCGTCAGGGAGCGTCGCCCAGGTGCGGGAATGTACGGCCGCCATTATGCACGCGGTGAAGCGGATGAATATCCCCACCTTCATCGTCGGCCATGTGAACAAGGACGGCGCCATCGCCGGTCCGAAGGTGATGGAGCATATTGTGGACTGCGTGCTGTATTTTGAAGGGGATCGCCATTCCAGCTATCGCCTTTTGCGGTGTGTGAAGAACCGTTATGGCTCCACCAATGAAATCGGCGTTTTCGAAATGGGGGAGAAGGGGCTTGCGGAGGTAGAAAACCCGTCGATGCTTCTCCTTTCCGGACGGCCGGAGAATGTGAGCGGCTCCTGCGTGGCTTGCACAGTGGAGGGGACCCGCCCCATGCTGGCGGAGGTGCAGGGCCTTGTTTCACCCACTGGCTTCGGAAATCCCCGGCGTACCTCTACCGGCTTCGACAATAACCGCCTTTCGTTGATTTTGGCGGTGCTGGAGAAGCGCGCAGGGTATCTGTTCTCCAATTTGGATGTGTATGTGAATGTTGTAGGCGGTCTTTGGCTGGATGAGCCGGCGGTGGATTTACCGGTGGCACTGGCCTTGATTTCCGGACTGAAGGATGCGGTGATTCCCACCGGCTGTCTGGCCTTCGGAGAAATCGGTCTGACCGGAGAGCTGCGGTCGGTGTCCAATGCGGAACAGCGCATCGGTGAGGCCGCCCGCATGGGCTTTCGCCGGGTGATTTTGCCCTATCACAACTGGAAGGCGCTCTCCTCCCGCGAGACGGAGGTGGAGCTTGTGGGTGTGCGCACAGTGCGCGAGGCCTTCGAGGAAATTCAAAACAAGGGATGATAGCGTCATGCTGCGAAAACTGGAAAAATGGCTAACCGTTGAACGCATTGTGTGGATTCTTGCGCTAGCGACTGTGGCCGCCCTCTTTTTCATCGTTGGGCGGTGCACGGCGCCCCGTCCCGCCTCGGTGCCCTCCGATTCGCGGGTGGAGACCTCTGACGCGACCTTCTCCGCTTTCCCCTCCGAAAACAGCGAGGCGCTGGAGAACACAACAACCGTCTCCACGGAAGCACCGCCGAGCACAACGGAAAGCGCGGCGCCCCTCTCCACAACCGCGTCCAAATCCACAGCCGGAAGCAAAACCAGTCCGTCAAAGTCATCCAACTCCATCGCCGCGCCGACGGCCGGCGAAAAAGGGCTGTTGAACCTGAACACGGCAACGAAGGAACAGCTGATGACGGTGAAGGGGATTGGCGAAGCCTTCGCCCAGCGGATTTTGGATTATCGGGAGAGCCACGGCGGCTTCTCCAGCGTGGAGGAACTGAAGAACATCACCGGAATCGGCGAAAAGCGCTATGCACAATGGGCGCCCTATTTCACGGTCACTTGAGGGTGTTTTCGGAATAATTGCTATTGAAATTTTCACCCGTCTGTGGCATAATGATATAAGACGAATTGCGCAAGGCTGTGGGAGGACTTGAAATGGCAGTAGAAATCAAAGAATTCGGCCGCTTGAAGGATGGACGGCCGGTTTATCAGATTATTATGAACAACGCCGCTGGAACCGAGGTGGCTGTGCTGGATTATGGTGCGACCCTCCAGCGGTTTGTGTTCCGCGGTGTGGATGTTTTGCTGGGCTATGACTGTATAGAGGGCTATGAAGACTCCAGTGGCTATCTCGGCGCGACGGTCGGCCGGGTGTGCAACCGCATCGCCGACGGCGTTTTTTCTCTGGATGGCGAGCCGGTGACGGTTGCCTGCAACGAGGAAAGCCGTCATGGCCATCTCCACGGCGGAATGGTTGGCTTCGATAAAAAAATCTGGGACTATACCGTGGAAAATGCCGGAAATGAGCCGGCGGTGCGGTTTTCCTATGTCAGCCCCGATGGGGAAGAGGGTTATCCCGGCACAGTGTCGGTTTCGGTGACCTTTTCGCTGAATGAGAAAAACACTCTTTCTCTGTATTATCATGGCACGACCGACCGGAAAACGGTGCTGAACATGACCAACCATGCCTATTTCAACCCCCATGGCGTCGGCGGCGGAAGCATCGAAACGGTGGAGCTGAAGCTTGCGGCGGAGGGCTTTACGCCAGTGAACGAGCGGCTCATCCCTACAGGAGAAATTTGCCCGGTGGCGGGCACGCCGCTGGATTTTCGTGTCGGAAAGCCCCTCGGCGACGGAATTCATGGTTTGGACGAACAAATTGAGCGCGGCCAGGGCGTTGACCACAATTTTGTACTTTCGGAAAACCGGGTGCCCCTGCGGGAGATCGCCTGGGCCTATAGCCCGAAAAGCCATATTCGGCTTATTTGCTCCACCGATCTGCCGGGAATTCAGGTATATTCCGGCAACTGTCTGGAGGCCGCATACGGAAAAGCCGGGCATTGCTGGAAAAAATACGACGGCTTCTGTCTGGAAACCCAGTTTTTCCCGGACAGCGTCCACCAGTCCGCCTTCCCCAGCATTGAGCTAAATCCGGGGGAGGAATATGCTTCCACCACCTGCTACCGTCTGGAAGCGGACAACTGAAAAGGAGCTTGCAGTATGCGCGTAATTACCGGTTTGGCTCGTGGGTGTCGGCTGGACACTCTGCCGGGCGAGGAAACACGCCCCACCGCCGAAAAGGTGAAGGAGGGGCTGTTTTCGGCTATACAGTTTGAAATCGAGGGACGGCGGGTGCTGGATTTGTTCGCCGGCTCCGGCCAGCTTGGCATCGAGGCGCTCAGCCGCGGGGCGGTTTCCTGCGTGTTTGTGGATCAAAACCCGGCGGCGGTTCCGGTTATCCGGGAGAATTTGCGCCGCGCCCATCTGGAGGCGGGAAGCCAGGTGGTTTCCACCGACGCCCTGTCCTATATCCAGCGCCCCGGCGAGCGCTTCGACCTGGTTTTTCTGGACCCGCCCTATGGTGAAAAACTGCTTCCTCGGCTTTTGCCGGCGGTGGCGCGGCTGGTGCAGGATGGCGGACTGATTGTGTGTGAGAGCGATGTGGAGCAGCAGCTTCCGGAGACGGTGGAGCGGTTCTATTTGGATCGCACCCGCCAATATGGACGAATTCGTCTGTGGTTTTATCGCTTCAACAACCGGGAGGACAAGCTATGACAACTGCGATTTGTCCCGGAAGCTTTGACCCGGTGACCCAGGGGCACATGGACATCATCCGGCGCGCCTCGCTTCTTTTCGACCGGGTGATTGTGGTGGTGATGACCAACAGCGCCAAAGCGCCGCTGTTCACCCGGCCGGAGCGCGTGGAGCTGCTGCGCCGGGCGGTGGAGGCGGAGGGGCTTTCCACGGTATCGGTGGATTGCTATGACGGGCTGTTGGCCGATTATGTGGAGCACCAGCAGGCTGATGTGATTGTGAAGGGCTTGCGCGCCATGTCGGATTTCGAATATGAATTCCAGATGGCCCTGACCAACAAAAAGCTCAGTCCACGGGCGGAGACGGTGTTTTTGACGACGACGGCGGAGCATATGTATTTGTCCTCCAGCCTTGTGAAGCAGGTTGCCGGTTACGGCGGCGATATATCGGATTTTGTGCCGCCGTGCATTTTGGCGGATATTTTGAAAAAGTACAGAAGGGATTGAAGGATATGAGCGTGAGCGTTGAGGAATATCTGCGACAGATTGATGACATTTTGGATGCGGCCTGGGCGATGCCTCTTTCCGGCGGAAAGGTGGTCGTGGATGTGGAGCAAATGCGGAATTTGCTGGATGCGGTGCGCGCCGCGATGCCCTCCGAGGTAAAGCAGGCGAAGAACATCGTGCGCGACCGGGCGGACATCATCGATACGGCGAAGAAAGAGGCCGAGGGCATCGTGCGCAAGGCCGAGGAACGGCGTAACCAAATTCTTACGCATGAGGAAATCGTCCGTCAGGCGCAGGAAAAGGCCAACGAAATCATGTCCGTGACCCAAAAGAAGGCGCGGGATATGAAAAAAAACGCCCAGGATTATACCGAGGATTTGCTGCGTCGCACCGAGGAAATTCTGGTTCAGCAAACGGCACAGGTGCGTCAGGCGCGCGCCGGCCTGCGGGGTTGCCTGAATAAAACGCCGGATGTGAACGGTTGACCCAGCGGAGGTTTTTCAAAATGAATTATTCGAGCGGTGGCATCCATAGACGCCACAAAAGGAAGCGGCGTCTGCGGATGGGCCGCGTGCTGGTGACGACGCTTTGTGTGGTGCTAGTGCTGGGCGCGGTCGGCCTCGGAATTTATGCGCTGTTGCCGAAATATAACTATAACCCCATCAGCGATACATCGGAGGAACTGGGCTTCGAAAACACCTTCAGCGAGAAGGTGGTCAACATCGCTCTTTTCGGCATCGACAGCCGCAAGGTAGATAGCTTTACAGGTTTGTCTGACAGTATCATGGTGCTCAGTCTGAATTCCGAAACCAAAAAAATCAAGCTTTTTTCGGTGATGCGGGATTCGCTGGTGGCCATCGAGAAAAACAGCCAGACCTCCTACGAAAAAATCAACAGCGCCTATTTGCGCGGCGGTCCACAGCAGGCGATAAAAACCCTTAACCGGAATTTTGGCTTGGATATTTCCGAATATGTGACGGTGAATTTTTGCGGTCTGGCGCACATGATTGACGCAGTCGGAGCCATCGAAATCCCGCTGACCGAGGAAGAGGTGCGTTCCCACGGAACCACCCATCAGTCCGGTATCAACGATTATATTGCAGAGATTTGCCAGACGATGAAGCTGGACTATGACCAGTATAAGGTTACCGCCGCCGGGACAATCCAGGCGAACGGCGTGCAGGCGGTAGCCTATTCGCGTATTCGCTATGTGAAAAATTTTTGGGGCGGCGTGGACGATTATGGACGCACCGACCGCCAGCGTTATGTGATGGAGCAGCTGCTCAACAAAGCGCTGACCATGAGCAAAACCCAGTATGTGAGCCTCGCGAAGGCGGCGGCGCCCTATATGGAAACCTCCCTGTCCTATAACGAGATTATGGGCTTGGCGTTTGACATTCTGCTTCATTCGCCCTCCTTTGAGCAAACGCGAATTCCCCGGTATGAGTTTGTGATGCCCTCACCGCCCAGCCGAAGCAGCAGTGTCTATTATGACTTGGACTATGCCGCCGCGGTGATGAAGGCTGTGATTTATGACGACATGACCGTGGACGAATATGAAGAACTGCACCCGGTGGAGAAAGAGGACTGGTTTGCGGCGGTTTCATAAGAAAAACAAAAGGGAACAGAGCGGCGTGTGATCACGCCGCTCTGTTTTTTCGCTTTATTTCGCCTGTTGGCCGCACCCTTTGTCGAAGCCGGGATTGCAGGCATAAAAGTTTTTCTTGTTCAACCGGTCGGTCAGCAGGCGAAGCCCCTCACCGAAACGCTGATAGTGGACAATTTCCCGTTCCCGCAAAAACTTCAGCGGCTCTCGCACATCCGGGTCATCCACCATGCGTAAAAGGTTGTCATAGGTGGTGCGTGCCTTCTGCTCAGCGGCCAGATTTTCGTGCAAATCGGTGATTGGGTCGCCGGTGGATTGGAAGGTCAGCGCGCTGAAGGCCTCGCCGCCGGCGGCGGCCGGGTATATGCCGACGGTGTGGTCTGTGAAATAGGGAGCAAAGGCGCTGTTTTTGATCTCCTCGACGGTGAGGGAGTCGGTGAGCTGATGGACGATAGCGGACACAATCTCCAAATGCCCCAGCTCCTCGGTGGCGATGTCGGTCAAAATTGCCTTTAGCTCCGGATAGGGCATGGTATAGCGCTGGCTCAAATAGCGCATGGCAGCGCCCGCCTCGCCATCTGGCCCGCCATATTGAGAGAGGATACACCGGGCCATATCCGGGTTCGGCGTATGAATGGAAACCGGGAATTGCAGCTTTTTCTCATATTGCCACACCTCAATGCGCCTCCTTTTTCTGGATGTCCCAGGGCCAGGGGTCCTCGACCCATTCCTGCCAGCTTTCGGTGGCGTTTGACTGGGTGAGAATAAAGGGGCCATAGTCCTGTTCGTAGCGGTCGATGAGTTGTTCCAGCTTTTTCTGATAAAGGCGGCGCAGCTGCTGTGCCTGTTCGTCTGTTGGCCGGGCGTCCTGGAACAGGCCAAGGTCATATAGCGCAAACCGATAGGCGGCGATGCGCTTTTCGATTTCCTGCCGCTCAACCATGCTGTATCCCTCCCGCCGTGAGGGGCTTGTTCAGCTCCGGAAACAGCGTCCCGATTGCCAGTGCCGCCTCCGGCTCATAAACCTCCTGCAGCGTTTGCCAGGGAACATACGCCATGGCCGGCACGGGGGTCTCCGGAAGGGCTTCCATCTGCTTGTTCAAATCACTCGGCTCCTTTCTGAATGGATGTCTGTTTCAGTGTATGAGCCGGGTGGACAAAGGGTGACAGAAAAACCGCCGCAGGAATGACATTCCTGCGGCGGCGGGGAATTTTCCCGGAAAAATTATTGTCGGTTAATTGTATTGTCTTTGTTTTGTTTGTTCTGGTGCGCCTTCAGCAACCGGTTATAGAGAAAATATCCGGCGACGCTGATGGCGCCGGTGATGGCATATACAATGATGGCCGTGCGATAATCCTCCCGGCCGAGAAACTGGCCGCAGATGGTGGAGGAGAGCACTGATGGGATGCGAGCAATCAGCGAAATCGCCAAAAATTCCGAAAGGCGAATTTTCGTCAGCCCGACGAAATAGGTTAGCACATCCTTTGGCGTTCCAGGGATGAAAAACAGCAAAAACAGTGTGCGCTTGAGCCGGGTTTCGCTGTTGATGAACTTCAGCTGGTCGATTTTTTCCCTGGAAATGAAGGTCTCCACCAGCGGCGTCCCGATTTTCTTCGTGAGCAGAAAAATAAGCGAGGAGCAGACGGCCACACCGCTCAGACAAATCAGCGCCCCCTGCACAGCGCCATAGGCATAGCCGGCGCCCAGCTCCACGATTTCACCGGGGATGAGCGCCACAAAAATTTGCAGACACTGGAGACCGAAGAGGATGAAATAGCCCTTCCATCCAAATTCCTCTAAAAAGCTGTGGAGGCTTTCCGGCGAGCCGAGATAGGGAGAAAACTCCCTTGTGAACAGCGCCGTCAGCAGAGCTAGCACAACTGCAAACAATATGAGGGAAGTGATGCTCAGCCATTTCCGCCTTTTGTGATATAGCTCCGTTGACTGCTTGTCCTTCTGCATAGGGTTCACCACCGCGTTTTTCGTTTTCGAAGACTACAACCAGTATACCCTTATTTTCCTAACAAGATGTAACACAATTGTGAATATTTCCGCAAAAAAGGCTGGCCGAAGCATTTGCTTCGGCCAGCCTTTTCATATTCGGTTTTCTTTCTTACTTCTCGCTAAGTGCCCGCTCGAGCCAGATGCTGCCCAAATCCATTGCGTTATAAAGACCGACCTTTTCGCTCTTTTTCGCAACCCGATCCTTCATGCGCACCTCCGGGTCTGTGAGCATCAGCTGAATTTGAATTTTTTCCGCCATCGCAATGTCATTTTCATCCTTCGTGGACAAAATCTGCATCATGATGACATATTTTTCCGCCATGCTTCCGTAATACAGCGTATTGCCGGAGCGCACCAGCGGCCGCCCCTTGTACATCAGAAAGGGGGCTTCCGTTTTCTCTGCCATAGCTAAAACCTCCAAATCAGTTATTGAGATAGGAGCTGACCAGCGCCCGCATCAGCTCATCCCGATCCACCTTTCGAATCAGGGTGCGGGCATTATTATGGGTGGTGATATAGGTCGGATCCTCAGACAACAGATAGCCCACCAGCTGATTGATGGGGTTATACCCTTTTTCCTTCAGCGCGTCATAGACGGTGGTGAGAATCACCTTCATCGCCTGTTCCTTATCCTCGCCGAGTGAAAATGTCACCGTTCTGTCCTTCACGCGGATTCCTCCAATCCAGTCATTTCCAAAGAATTACACTCAGTATAACACATATGTTCGAATTTTACAAGCCTCAAGTGCGAAGATTGCAATCGTTTTCCTGCAAAACCCGGAAAATTTTGTTCATGCAGGGGTCGATGTCCTCGTCGGATAGGGTGCGATCCGCCGCGCGGAAGCGCAGGGCATAGGCTACACTCTTCTTTCCGGCCAAAATCTGCGCGCCCTGATACACATCGAACAGCTCGACGCTTTCCAGTAGCTTTCCGCCCGCGGAACGAATCCATTTTTCGATTTCGGCCACCGGAAGCTCCTCCGGGCAGGTCAGAGCCAAGTCCCGTTCTACCGCCGGGAAGCGGGGAAGCGCCTTATACAAAACGCGGGGCGTATCCACCTGCAACAAAGCGGCAAGATCGATTTCCGCCACATACACCCGGCCGCCGATGCCATATTCCTCCGCTACATCCGGATGCACCTCGCCCAGAGCGGCCAGCACCTGTCCGTTCACCATCGCTTCCGCCTGGCGTCCGGGATGGAGATAGGGATGCCCGCTGACGGAATAATCCGGCGTCAACGTAAAATGAGCGAAGAGGCTTTCCACGATCCCCTTGAGGGTGAAAAAGTCCTCCTTTTCGCCATACAGGCCAAGGCACAGCGTGGACAGCTCCTTCGGCTGCTCTGCGAGGGGCAGAGCATGGGGAGCGAACCGCTTGCTCACCTCAAAAAAGCGCACCGCCGGAAGCTTGCGGCTATAATTGGTGGCCAAAACGGTGAGCATGCTGGTGACCAGCTGGGTGCGCAGGGTGGAATACTCCTCGCCCAGAGGGTTGAGTAGGCGAATCGCCTGCCGGCGGGGGTCATTTTTGGAAAGGTGGAGACTGTCCACCGCTTTGCTGCTGATGAAGGAATAGGTGGAGATTTCCTGCATCCCCTGCGCGATGAGAAGTTGCTTCACCCGGTCGGTTTTCAGCCGCTCCGGCCTCTGCGTTCCGCGCACGATGGCGCCCCGCATGGGAGTTGCTACGATCTTGTCACAGCCATACATCCGCATGACCTCTTCGGCCAAATCGGCCGCGCCCTCGATGTCGTCCCGATAGGCGGGAATTTGACAGATGAGCGTTCCGTTTTCAAGCTGGGGCGCCAGCTCCAGCCGGCGCAGAATGTCCACCACCGTTTCGTCAGGCACGGCGATACCCAACAAGGCGCTGATCCGTGCCACGGGGATTTGCAGAGTGCGGGGGGCAGGAAGCCCTTCGTGCACATCCAGCTCGCCGTCGAGAACATCACCGGCATCCAGCTGGTGAATGAGCGCCAGCGCCCGGTTCATCGCGTCCGCCACTCCGGCCGTGTCCACGCCCCGCTCATAGCGGGCGCTGGCCTCCGTGCGCATCCCAAGAGTGCGGGCGGTACGGCGCACATTATCCCGGCGGAATTTCGCCGATTCCAAAAATAGGTCAGCGGTGTCGGGCTTGATTTCGCTGTTGAGTCCGCCCATGATACCGGCGAGGCAGGAGGGACCCTCCGCGTCCGCGATGACCAGCATATCGACATTCAGCTCATGGGTGTTTCCGTCAAGGGTGGTGAGGGCTTCACCGTCCGCGGCGTGACGCACTACGATCTGTCCGCCCCGAATATCCCGCAAATCGAAGGCATGGAGCGGATGGCCGGTTTCCAGCATCACATAGTTGGTGATATCCACGATGTTGTTGATGGGGCGCATCCCGCAATCCCGCAGACGCTTTTTCATCCATTCGGGAGACTCCTGAATGCGCAGGTTGCGCACCACATGACCCATATAGCGGGGGCAAAGCTCCGCATCCTCCACGCGAATTTGGATGTGCTCCTTTGTGCTTCCACCGACGGTGGCATATTCCTGGGAAGGGGCGCGGAAGGGCACATTGAGAGCCGCCGCGATTTCCCGCGCCACGCCCAGCACACAGTTACAATCCGGCCGGTTGGCGGTGATTTTGAAGTCGATGACATAGTCGTTGAGACCGAGGATTTCCCGCATATCGGTGCCGGGAGCATAGCTGTCCGCCATAATCATAATTCCGTCCACCGCACAGCCGGGGAAATCTCCCTCCTTCAGCCCCAACTCACCGCCGGAGCAAAGCATTCCGTTCGAGGGGAGGCCGCGCAGTTTTCCCTTTTTAATATGGGTGCCGTCGGGGAGATAGGAATCGTGGAGCGCTGCCGGAACGGTTGCGCCCTCGAAAACATTCTGTGCACCGGTGATAATCTGGACAGGCGTCTCGTCGCCCACATCTACCTGACAAATCAGCAGATGGTCAGAATCGGGATGGCTTTCGATGTGCAAAAGCTTTCCCACGACCACATTGCGCAGGCGCTGGGACAAATCCTCGATTTCTTCGATTTCGAAGCCGATTTGCACCATGCGGTTGCACAGTTCCTCGACCGAGGTGTCGATGGAAACATATTCTTTCAGCCAGCTCAGGCAAATTTTCATTTCGAATTCCTCCTATCGCGGTTATCGGTCGAACTGCCGGAGAAAACGGAGATCGTTTTCGAACAGCAGGCGAATGTCGCTGATTTTATAGCGGGTGGTGGTCAACCGGTCGAGACCGATGCCGAAGGCGAAGCCGGTGTATTCCTCCGGGTCGATGCCGCCCATTTCCAGCACGCGGGGATGCACCATGCCCGCGCCGAGAATTTCGATCCAGCCGGCGCCCTTGCACACCCGGCACCCCTTTCCGCTGCACTCGGAGCAGCTCACATCCACCTCAACGCTGGGCTCGGTGAATGGAAAAAAGGAGGGGCGGAACCGCACCTTGGTCTCCGGCCCATAGATTTCATGAGCAAACTGCTCCAGAACACCCTTCAAATCGCACATGGTGATGCCCTTGTCGACGACAAGCCCCTCAATCTGGTGAAACACCGGGGAATGGGTGGCGTCCACCTCGTCGGCGCGGTAGACGCGTCCGGGGCAGATGATGCGAATGGGAGGCTTCCGTTCCTCCATGGTGCGGGCCTGCGCCGCCGAGGTCTGGGTGCGGAGAAGAAGCTGGTCTGCCAGATAGAAGGTGTCCTGCATATCCCGCGCCGGATGATCCTCCGGCACATTCAGCGCCTGGAAGTTATAATAATCCGTTTCCACCTCCGGACCATCCACTACATCGAAGCCCATGGACTGGAAAATTCCGATGATGTCCTCCAACACCACATTCAACGGATGCAGACCGCCCCGCGCGACCTTCTCTCCGGGCAGGGTGATGTCCAGCTTTTCCGCCTTCAGCCGCGACGCCTTCAGCTCCTGCTGAAGTGTCTGCTTTTTCTCCTCGACCGCCGTTTCCAGCTCCTGGCGAAGCTGGTTCACCAGCTGACCCATTTTCGGGCGCTCCTCGCTGGGCAACGAGCCCATGCTGCGCAACAGCCCTGTAACCGCGCCTTTTTTGCCCATATAGCGCACGCGGAAATCCTCTAATTCCTTCGCCGCTTTTGTGCCGGAAAGCTCCTCCAACGCCTGCTGGCGAAGCTCCTCCAGCTGTTCTTTCATACCGGCCATACCATCGTCATCCTTTCTGCGGGCGTTCGCGCCCATAAATCAAAATAAAAAGCCTCGTCCCCATGAAAAGGGACGAAGCCGAAGCCGCTCCGCGGTACCACCCTGATTTTTGCAAAAGCAAACACTTTTTTGCCCGATAACGGGGGCGCCCGTCCGCACCTAATGAATTTTTGTTCAGTGCGGCCGCTCCCGGGTGAACTTCGGTGTCGACTCTCATGCAGTCCGCTTTCAGCCAGCGCGGTCCTCTCTGGGGCATAGAGGCGTCCTACTCTCCCGATCCTTACGTTGGAGTCATTATACCATGCTCTTTTAGGAAATGCAAGGATTTTTTCCCTTTTAAGGGTTGAAAAGCGGCGCAAAATTTGGTATACTCAGTTTATTATTGAGTTTTGACGGAAAAAGGAGCGTTTTTCATGCTTGTTACCTTGCTTTCTCACACCCCGACTCCCGAAAAGACCGTGGCCGCGGCGGCAAAGCTCTGCTATTCGGCAGCGAACATCGAAACGGTTATGGATGGGCTGACGGAGGAAAAAACGGCGGATTTTGTAGATATGCTGGCCAGTCTTGGCCACGAAAGCCCCACGGAGCACGCTTTCTTCACCTTTGGCGTGGAGGGGGTGTCCCGCTCTCTGCTGGCACAGCTCACTCGCCATCGGATGGCCTCCTATAGCGTGCAAAGCCAGCGCTATGTGCAGGAGAAAATGTTCGAATATGTTCTGCCGCCGGAAATCGAGGCGATTCCGGAGGCGGCGGAGGAATATCGCCGCGCCATGGCGGAGGATCAGGCTCATTATGACCGCCTGACCGCCATTTTGAAGAAAAAGCATCTGGCTGCCTTTTTGGCGGAGGGGATGGAGGAAAAGGCGGCCATCCGCGCGGCGGAAAAGAAAGCCATCGAGGACGCCCGCTTTGTTCTCCCAAACGCCTGCACGACGAAGCTGATTATGACCATGAACGCCCGTTCCCTGATGAATTTTTTCCATCACCGGTGCTGTAACCGTGCCCAATGGGAGATTCGCGAGCTGGCGGAGCAGATGTGGAAGCTTTGCGTGGAGGTGGCGCCCCATCTGTTCAAAAACGCCGGCCCTTCCTGTGTTGCAGGCGCCTGCCCGGAGGGGAAAATGACCTGTGGATATGCCACGGAAATGCGCAGGAAATATACTATTCCGGAGAAGGAGCAGGGCTGATGGGACGGCTGATGGTGATCGACGGGCTGGATGGTTGTGGAAAATCCACCCAGCTGGCTCTGTTGCAAGAAAAGCTGGAGGCGGAGCGAATTTCCTGCCGCCAAATCAGCTTTCCCGATTATGACCAGCCCTCGTCGGCGCTGGTGAAAATGTATCTTTCCGGGTCACTGGGCGGCTCTCCGACGGCGGTGAACGCCTATGCCGCCTCTTCCTTTTATGCGGTGGATCGCTATGCCAGCTATCGTAGTTTATGGCAGGAGGATTACGAAAAGGGTGTGCCGATTGTGGCGGCACGGTATACCACCTCCAACGCCATTCATCAAATGACGAAGCTTCCCGAAGGCGAATGGGACAGCTTCATGGAATGGCTTTGGAACTATGAATATGAAAAGCTGGAGCTTCCCCGGCCGGATCGTGTGGTGTTTCTGGATATGCCGCTGGAGGTGTCCCAGAAGCTTCTTTCCAATCGGTATGCCGGCGACGAAGAAAAAAAGGACATTCATGAGCGGGACACGGAATATCTGTCCTGTTGTCGCCGGGCGGCGTTGTATGCAGCCGCGTCCTGTGGCTGGACGGTGATTTCCTGCGCCAAGGATGGCGCACCCCGTCCGCGGGAAGAAATCCAGGCGGAAATTCAGACTGTCTTTTCCCATCTGATGGACTGATTTCCAAAGGGGAGGGAAACAAAAATGATTTATGTATTTTTGGCGGACGGCTTCGAGGAATTAGAAGCGCTGGCGCCGGTGGATTTACTCCGCCGCGCCGGTCTTTCGGTGCAAACCGTCGGTGTGGATACGGAGACGCCGGTGGGCGCCCACGGAATTCCTGTAGTGGCCGACATCGACGAAGGGAGCGTAAAGCTGGCGGAAATGACCGCGCTGATTTTGCCCGGCGGGATGCCCGGCACAACCAATTTGCGCTATTCCCGAACGGTTCAGCAGGCAATTCAAACGGCGGTGGAGCGCCAGCTACCCATGGCCGCGATTTGCGCGGCGCCCTCCGTTTTGGGTGAGGCCGGCGTCCTCAAGGGGAAAAAGGCGACCTGCTTCCCCGGCTTTGAGGAGACGCTGACGGAGGCCGAGGTGGTGGATGCGCCAGTGGTGCGGGATGGCAAAATCGTCACCGCAAGGGGCGCCGGGGCGGCAATCGAATTCGCTTTGGAGCTGGTAGCACAGCACGCTTCGCCGGAGCTGGCGACCAGTCTCAGAAAGGAAATTAAATGCCCGTAAACGACATTCGCCCGCTGAAAACCGCCCTGCGTCAACGCTACCGCGGCTGGCGCGAAGCGCTTTCCCCGGAGGAGAAGGCCGGGCTGGATCGTGCCATCACCGGCCGCGTGCGCTGTTCCTGGCAATATAAAAACAACGAAATTCTGCTGACTTATGTTTCGACGCCCATCGAGGTGGACACCCGTGAACTGATTCGTTTGGCTATCCGGGACGGAAAACGGGTGGCAGTTCCCCGGTGTGTTCCCGGAACGCGGGATATGGATTTTTACTATATCCGCGGGATGGAGGATTTGGCGCCGGGCGCCTTTGGCGTGCTGGAGCCGGTGGCGGAGCGTTGCGAGAAAATGACTGATTTTTCCGCCGGGCTTTGCCTTGTGCCTGCCTTCAGCTATGATTGGCAGGGCTTCCGTCTCGGCTATGGAAAGGGCTATTATGACCGCTTTTTAGCGCGCTTTGACGGAAACCGCGTGGGCATCTGCTACAGCGCCTGTGTGCAAAAGACTCTGCCTCATGGGCGGTTCGACCGGCCGGTGGAGCTGCTCATCACTGACCGCTATTATCGAAGCACCGAAAAGAAAAAACGAGGTGAACATCATGGATGAACAACAGAACCTCTCTGCCGCCGAACAGGAAACGGCGCAAAACCGCATCAAAAAAGTGCAGTCCTTCCGACTGGACGCCGATGTGGCGACGGATATTCCGGACGCTCCTTTGCCGGAGACGGCAGAGAAATCCGTTCCGGCTGTCGAGACCACCGAAGGGGAAAAAAGTGCCCCGGAGGAAGCGAGCAAATCCAAAAAGGGCGAGGGGAGCGGCTGTTTGAAAAAGCTGCTTCATTCGATGATTGTTCTTCTGCTGTCGGTGCTGGTGGCCTTTTTTGTGATTTTGTATGTGCTGGATTCCTCCGGCATCAACAAGACCGACGAGCTGGTGGATGTGGAAATCCCCACCGGAGCCACCACCCCGCAAATCGCCTCGATTTTGCAGGAAAACGGGCTGATCGACTATCCTTTCTGCTTCCGGATTTATTCAAAGCTCAGCAAGGCTGACGGAAAATATCAAAAGGGAATGTTCTCCCTCTCCGCCGATATGGGATATTCCAACATCGTGGAGGCTCTGCAAACCACCGTTCCGCGGAAAACGGTGACGGTCACCATTCCTGAGGGCTATACTGTGGACAAGCTGGCGTCGTTGCTGGAGGAAAAAGAGGTTTGCGAGAAAGAAGCTTTTTACGAGGCGATTGTCTATGAGGACTATGACTTCGATTTCGTTCAGGCGATTCCCACCGACCAGGATGGGGACGAGCACAAGGGACGCATCTACCGTCTGGAGGGATATTTGTTCCCCGATACATATAACTTCTATGTGAACAGCTCCGGGAGAACGGTGGTTCAGCGCCTTTTGGAGAACTTTTCGATGAAAATCAAGCCTTATCGAGCGGTTATCAGCGAACGGGGCTATACCATCGACCAGGCGGTGGTTTTGGCCTCCATCGTACAGGGAGAGGCTGCCAGCTTCGCGGACATGGAGGGGGTTTCCCGCGTGTTGGCGAACCGTATGGCGCCCGGCTCCGGCTTCGACAAGCTTCAATGCGATTCCACCACCCTGTATGTAAACAGCGTGTTACCGAAGGTGGATGGTATCACCGTCACCAGCTCGGCCTATGACACCTATACCCGCAAGGGTCTGCCGGTGGGCGCTATCAATAACCCCGGTCTGGATGCAATCAAAGCGGCGCTGTATCCCTCGGAGGATGAACAATACGCAAAGGCCTATTTCTTCGCCACCGATTATACCACTGGCATCACCTATTTCTCCAACACCTATTCCCAGCATGTGGCGATTTGTCGGCGGTATCGAATCGGTATGTACGGCTAATGAGTTGAAAAGCCGGAGCAACCAAGCTCCGGCTTTTCTGTGAGGATTTTTTGGAGGGTACAACTGGGATGAACAGGAGAAAACGCCCGGAGGTGCTGGCACCTGCCGGGGATTTGGAGCGGCTGGAGACCGCCCTGCGCTTTGGCGCAGACGCGGTATATATCGCGGGACAAAGCTTCGGGATGCGAATGGGCTGCGCCAATTTCGACCGGGAGGAGCTGAAAACCGCCGTCGAACGAACCCACGAAATGGGAAAAAAGCTTTATGTCACCTGCAATATCCTGCCGCGCAACTGGGACATAGCGCTCCTTCCGGACTATTTCGCCTTTTTGGATAGCATCGGCGTGGATGCACTCATTATCAGCGACCTGGGCACGCTGGCGCTGGCGAAACAGTATGCACCCCATTGCGAAATGCATATTTCCACCCAATTTGGCGTTGTGAATTATGCCACTGCCACGGCGCTGTATGAAATGGGGGCCACCCGCGTGGTGCTGGCGCGGGAGCTGTCGCTGGAGGAGGTGCGGGAAATCCGGGCGAAAACGCCGACGGCGCTGGAGCTGGAAGCCTTCGTCCATGGCGCGATTTGCATGTCCTATTCCGGGCGCTGTGTAATTTCCAACTATCTGGCTGATCGGGACGCCAATCACGGTGAATGTGCCCAGCCCTGCCGCTGGAAATATCATATCGTGGAGGACACCCGCCCTCAGCTTCCCCTGACGCTGGAGCAGGATGAAACCGGCACCTATCTGTTCAACGCCAACGATATGAACATGATTGAGCATACGGCGGCGCTGGCGCTGGCCGGCATTGACTCCTTTAAGATTGAGGGCCGGGCGAAGTCCGCCTATTATTCTGCCGTCACGGCCAACGCGTATCGTCAGGCAGTTGACGGCTTCATGGCCTCCGACTGCTCGCCGGACTATGTGCCGGAAAAATGGATTTGTGAGGAGCTTTTGAAAATCAGCCATCGCCCCTATGGAACCGGCTTTTATTTCGGAATGCCGTCCCAGCATTTGAAGCAGGGCGGATACATCCGCGCCTATGAGCTGGCCGCCGTCGTGGAGGATTGGCAGGACGGCTGGCTGCAGGTCAGCCAGCGCAACCGCTTTTTCTCCGGAGAGGAAGTGGATGCGCTCCCGCCAGATGAAAAGCCGTTTTGCTTTACAGTGAAATCCATGCTGAACGAGGAGAAAAATCCGATTTCGGTTGCGCCCCATGCCACTATGCGCGTATATATTCCGCTGGAGCACCCCTTGCCGAAGGGTACGCTTTTGCGAATCAATAAGGAAAAAAGAAAATGAGAAAGTGAAAGAATACACCGACAGGCGAAATGTCCGTCGGTGTATTCTTTTTTGATTTTCGGGCATACTCAACAAGAAGGGTGGTGACCGGAATGGAAGGGATGAAAAAACGGATTTCTGTGTTGGTGGCGCTGTTGGTGCTGCTTGGGCTTCTCCTGTGCTGGCAAATCGGCGCTCTCATGCGCACCCACGCAACGCGAGCCACCGCCGCAGACAACTGCTTTTCCGTGTCGGTGGCCGCCGTTCGCGGCACGATTTACGACTATCAGCTTCGTCCCCTTGTGAACGAAAAAAAGGAATATGTCGCCGCTTTAGCCCCCGGCGGGCAGGCGCTTTCGGCGGTGCAAGCCGCCACAACGGCGGATAGCTTCGCCCTGTTGCGCAAGCAGATGAACAGCGGGATGCCCGCGGCGGTGCGGCTCAAGGAGCCGGTGGCGCTGATGGCGGGACTGGAGCTGTTTTTCGTGCCCCGGCGGTTCGGGGAGCGGTTGCTGGCACCCCATTTGATAGGCTATCTGGATTATGGCGGAGAGCATGGCGTATCCGGGATTGAGCTTGCCTGCGACAAGGTTCTTTCCCGGTTTTCGGGGGAGGCGACAGCGTCCTTTCCAGTGGATGGCAACGGCCGCCTGCTTTCCGGCACTTCGGCGGTGCGCACCGACACCACCGGCCGTTGCCGGGGCGGGGTTGTGCTGACTCTCGCTCGTGAAATCCAACAGCTGGTGGAGGATGTGGCCGCCGCCTATGTGCCGAAGGGCGCGGTGGTTGTGCTGGAACCGTCCTCCGGCGCGATTCGCGCCATGGCCAGCTTTCCAAGCTTTCAGCCCGCCACTGTTTCCGAGGAAATTCAGAAGGAGAGCAGTGCTTTGGTGAACCGGGCGCTTTCCGGCTATGATTGCGGGTCGGTGTTCAAAATCGTCACCATGGCGGCGGCGCTGGAAAAGGGGATTTCCGTGGAAACGGCCTATACCTGCACCGGCGCGATTTCCGTGGATGGACAGCGGTTTCACTGCCATAACCGGCTGGGTCATGGTACGCTGGGGCTGACCGACGCCATGGCTCAATCCTGTAACAGCGCCTTTATCCAGCTGGCCGCGGACACCGGTGCGGCCGCTCTATACAGCATGGCCGGAAATCTGGGCTTTGAACAGCCGATTTCGTTGCTGGATTCCCTCGCCGCGACAACCGGGGTGATGCCGACGCTGGAAACGCTGAAAAGCTCGCCGGCAGCGGTGGCGAACCTCTCCTTTGGCCAGGGGTATTTGATGGCGTCGCCCCTGCATATAGCACGAACGATCGCAACGGTTGTCAACGGCGGCGTGATGCCAAAGCTGCATATTTTAGAGGGCTATGTGGATGAAAACGGGAGCTTTTCTGCGGCGGAGATGGGCAGGGGACAGACCGTTTTTTCGAAAAGCACCGCTGACACACTGAAAACGATGCTTCGGCGGGTGGTCACCGACGGAACAGGGAAAAAGGCTGCGTCCTCCGCTTGCACAGTGGCCGGAAAAACTGGAACCGCCGAAACCGGGCAGATTTCCGGCGATACGCCGGTGGTGCAAAGCTGGTTCGCCGGGTATTTTCCTGCGGAAAAACCTCAGTATGTGGTGGTTGTTTTGGCGGAGGATGCCCAAAACAACGGCGGTCGCTCTGCGGAATGCTTTTGTGAAATTTCTAACAAGCTCTACGAGTATATAGGGGAGTGAGGTCGGGGAAAACGGGCGCGGAAAGCGCAAAAAACTCCCCTCGTATTTGAGGGGAGTTTGGAACAGAGTCTTGTTTTTCGAAGTGCTCCGGTTTCCTTCAGTCCTTTTTCTTTGCGGGAGAAACCTTTGACAGCGGCGTGGCGGCGGCCGCTTTTTCCAGCTGTTCGTTGGATAAATGGGTATATATCTGCGTGGTGCCGAGATTTTTATGGCCGAGGATTTCCTTGAGAACCAGTACATCCACGCCGCCCTGCTGATACATAAGTGTGGCGGCGGTATGGCGGAGCTTATGGGTGGACAGCTCCTCGGCGCCCGGAATTTGCTTGAGATAGCCCTTGACAACATAGTGAATTCCCTGGACGCTGATACGGTCCTTGGTATGGCCATAAAACAGCGCCCTTTTGTCCTTTGTTCCGTCCACCGGCCGCTTGGGTAAATAAGCCTCCATGGCCTTCTGGCAGGCTTCGTTGAGAAAAAGAATTCGTTCCTTATTGCCCTTGCCGATGACCCGCAGGGTATGGTCGCTCCGCACATCGTTCAAATTCAGCCCGGCGATTTCCGCCCGGCGCAGACCACAGTTGAGCAACAGCGTCAAAATGCAAAAATCCCGCTCGGCATATGGCCCGCCATCTTTTGGCAGCGACAACAGCTCCAGTGATTGCTCCAGCGTCAAGTAGCGCGGCATACGACTGGGCAGCTTCGGCAGACTCAGATTTTTCGCTGGGTCGTCCTCCAGCAGATGCACCACATCGGTGAGGTAATGAAAAAATTGACGCAGGGCGGAAACCTTTCGCGCGCGGGTCACATTGGAGTTGCTACGCTCCGATTTGGTATAGTTCATGAATTCGAACAGGTCGTTGAGTGTCACCGTGCGCAGCAGGTCAATGTCCACGCCGGCGATGGACAGCTCCGCCGGGTTGCCGGACGCCAATCCGCGTTCGAGAAGCAAAAAGCGAAAAAAGGTACGCAAATCAATATAATATCCGTCCACGGTGTTGGTGGAACGGCCTTTCACGGTTTCCATATAGCCGAGATAGCTCCGCAGTATCTCCGGGCAATCGGTCAAATACGCTTTTTTCATCCTAAAGCCTCCCCTTAACTATACTAAATCTTAATTTAGTATAGTTGTCGAAAATTTTACGGCTGTTAGTTTGGGCTATATCCCTTCCTGTCCGCCGCCCTATCGGCGTTTTGATTTTAACGAACAGAGCCATCTATCGTCCGCCGTGCAATCCTGTGGTTGAGCTTACCACAGCTTTTTGCAAACGGACAACCGCCTCCGCTATTTCTCTCTGTAGCGCCATGGAGGGAAAATTTCAAAAACAACCGCGTTTCGCTAAAACCTTGGGTTGCGGCGCGGCTCACAGAGTCAAGCAGCCGTCCTCTAGCATAGACTGAGCCGCCAGCAGAACACCGATGCGTCCGCTGTCATAATTCAGCCCGCCCTGCATATAAGCGGCAAATGGCTCTCGCAGGGGCGCATCCGCCGACAGCTCGATGGACGAGCCGCTGGTGAAGGCGCCGGAGGCCATAATCACCTTGCTGGTGTAGCCGGGCTGCTCCGAAGGCTCCGGCACAACATAGGAATCCACCGGCGCCCCCTTCTGCATCCCCCGACAAAAAGCGATCAGCGCGTTTTCGTTTTTCAGCAGAACCGTTTGGATGATGTCCCCGCGATATTCCAGTGGTTTCGGGCTGACCGCATAGCCGAAACGGCTGAACAGCCCGGCGGCAAAAACCGCCGTTTTCAGCGCCTCGCCCACCACATGGGGTGCGTGGAACAGCCCCATATACAGACTGCGGTTGTGGCCGAGAGAGGCACCCACCTCCCGGCCGATGCCGGGGCTGGTCATGCGATAGGCGCATTGCTCGATGCAGGTGGCCTTTCCGCAAAGGTATCCCCCGTTGGGCGCGATTCCGCCGCCGGGGTTTTTGATGAGTGAACCGGCTATCAAATCGGCGCCCACCTGGGTCGGCTCCAGCTTTTCGGTGAATTCGCCATAGCAGTTGTCCACGAACACCGTCACCTCCGGGCGCACCGCCCGCACCGCCTCCACGATTTGTTGAATTCCGTCGATGGTCAGCGACGGACGGGTGTTATAGCCGCGGGAACGTTGGATATGTACCAGCTTTATCGTCGGTTCCTCCCGCAGAGCGGTCTGAATCCCAGTCAAATCCGGCTTTTGGTCGGCGGTCAGCGGAACCTCCCGATAGCGCACCCCAAATTCCTTCAACGAGCCGGGACAGGCCACTTTTTCACCAATCACCTGTTCCAGTGTGTCATAGGGAGCGCCGGTGGCGGCCAGCATCGTGTCCCCCGGCCGCAGTATGGAGAAAAGGCCGATGGCCAGCGCGTGGGTGCCGGAAACGATGCTGTGGCGAATCAGCGCATCCTCCGCCCCCATGATGTCCGCCAAAATTTCATCCAGTGCATCCCGCCCTCGGTCGCCGCTCCCGTAGCCGGTGGTGGTGGCGAAATGCGCCTCGCTGACGCGATGGCGAATAAAGGCGGACAAAACCTTCTGCTGGTTATAGGTTGTCGTTTCCCGAACCCTGGAAAAGGCCTCGGCGACCTCCGCTTCCACCGCGTCGGCCAGCTCCGCCAAGCGGGGATTCACCTGAAAAAATGTCATATCCACAGTTGTTTCCTCCAAAATTCAAAATTCCAGCTCGCTCCAACCGCCGCAGACGGTGAAGCCGAGCCGCGTATATAGCTTTTTCGACTTTTCGCTGTCCGGCGCAATCCAGACAGCATCAAAATCGGACAAGGAGCTCAAAAGCGCCCCAAGACAAGCGGTGGCGAGTCCCTCTCCCCTTCGCTCCGGCGCTGTCGCCACCGGGCCGATGACCGCCGCGCCGGAAAATTCGGCCACCGTCATGGCGGCGCTGACCGCCTTTTTGGCATTCTCGATGCCAACCACACGCCCGGCGCCATGGCGTACCCGATGGGACACATCTACATACCACGCCTCGAAGGGCGGCATCGCCGGGAAGCAGTCCTGATACAGGGCGTATACCGCTGGCAGAGAAATTGCACCCGCCGAAGAGGCGTCCACCGAGCCGATTTTGCCTGTAAAGCGCATGAGCTTACCACTTGTTTCCGTGGCCGCCAGCACTTTTTTGAGCCACTTTCCGGTGAAATCGTCGGTGTGCAGCCGGCAAAGCTCTGGGCAAAGCCGCAAAAAAGCCGCCCATTCCTCAGTTGGATCATCCAATGCATCCAGCACACCGCCGCCATCCAAAACGCCCAGACAGTTTCCCGCCTCGTCCCGATAAAACCGCAAAAACGGCACATCGCCATAGGCAGCCCAAAGGCTGTGCAGACGAGTGGAACATTCGGTTGCGCGCCATATGGGCAGCTGACTGCCCGTAATCGCATAAATCATTGGGTCAACCGCTCCGCTAACAGACGCAGCAGGCGCTCCATTGCCTCCACATCTGCGAAGCTTCC
The DNA here is from genome assembly GCA_964609975.1 of uncultured Ruminococcus sp. Classification (GTDB taxonomy): domain Bacteria; phylum Bacillota; class Clostridia; order Oscillospirales; family Acutalibacteraceae; genus UBA5905. The sequence goes on from CAZSTR010000001.1 coordinate 49,094, forward strand.
CACGCAGGAGGGAGAATGAATATAGCGGCAAGGCAAGGAAATAGCCGCCATGCGCACGCCGGAGCCGGTGGTTTGAATCGCACCGGCGTTGTTCCCGCCGGCGATGCGGGTTTTTGTTTGGGTGGCGATACCGTTTTCGGCGGCGAGAGCGCGGATTTCCCGATACAGCTCCCGGTCATACAGCGTCGCCCGGTCTGCAAATGACACCACCGCCCCCTGCCCCATGCGGCAAACGGCGTTTTCCGGCGAATTCCCGGCGATGTCCGCCGCCGTTGTGGCGTCGATGGCGATGGCTACCTCCGGGGACACCCGGCGGGCGGCCGCTCCGGCGCCCCGCAGACCGACCTCCTCCTGTACCGAGAAGGACAGCCAGAGGTCGCGAACCGGCTGGGTCTCGGCTAGCGTCAGCAGTAAAGCACAGCCAACCCGGTCGTCCACCGCCTTGCTGCGGAAGCGATCGCCCGCCAAATCAAGCCAATCGCCCGCGAAGGTGCCGCTGTCGCTGATGGAAAGGAGGTTCTCCGCCTCCGCCCGGTTGTGCACACCGATGTCGATATACAGCCGCTCCAGCGGAACAACCGCATTCTTTTCCGTCTCGGTGCATTGATGCACCGCTTTTGCGCCGATGACGCCCCGCACGCTGCCGATTTGCACCCGTTGCCCCAGCAGAACCTGGGGGTCAATGCCGCCGGCGGAGGAAAAATACAAAAATCCCTCCGGTGTGATGTCCGTCACCAAAAAGCCAACCTCGTCCATGTGAGCATCCAACAGCAGGCGGCGTTGCGCCGGCTCTTTTCCGATGAGCCGGACAAGCACATTGCCCATTCCGTCGATTTCCACCTCTTTCGGGGCGGCGCTTTCATTCAAATGGCGCAGGATATAGTCCCGTACAGCGTCCTCCCGGCCGGAAACACCGACAAGGGCGCACAGCTCTTGTAACAGCTCTTTTTTCAAGCACGCTCTCCCCTTTCGGCGATGAAGGTTGCCATCAGCGCGCCAGTGGCGGCGATGTCGGTCAAATCCGCCGTTTCCACCGGCGTGTGCATATAGCGCAGAGGGATGGACAGCAGGCCGGTGGGAATTCCGAAGCCCTCCCGGCTGATAACATCCGCGTCCGTCCCGGTTTTTCCGCCCATGACCTCATGCTGGAAGGAGATTTTTTGCTTCCTGGCCAAAGTCACCAGCGTTTCAGAGATTTTTCGGTCGAGAATCGGGGAAAAGCCAATCATCGGCCCCTGCCCCAGCGTGCCGCATTGGCGTCGATCGCTATCCGGCGTGTGAGCGAAGCTCACATCCGTCACCAGCGCCACCTCCGGCGAAGCCCAGCGGGCGGCCGCTCCAGCGCCCCGCAGGCCAAGCTCCTCCTGAACGCAGAAGGCCACCGCCACTGTCATCTTCGGCTCCTTCAAAAGCCGCAGACAATGCAACACAGCGGTCATGCCCGCCCGGTTGTCCAGCGCTTTTCCGGAAACGGCCGTTCCCGTCAGCGTATCGAACGCCGGCGCGAAGGCCACCACATCGCCGGGCTGGATACAGGTCCTTGCCTCGGCGGCGGACATGCCCACATCAATTCCGCGGGCGGAAAGCTCTGGCAGAGCGCTGTCCCCACCCGCCAAATGGGGCGGAACAGAGCAGAAAACCCCCGGATATGTCTCTTTTCCATAAACAATCACCGGCTGGGCCGCCAGCACCCGCTGGTCGGGACTTCCGGCGGCCGCCACATGCACAAAGCCGTTTTCGTCCACCTCGGTCACGAGAAAGCCGTTTTCGTCCATGTGCGCCTGCAAAAGCACTGTCCCGGCGGCGGGATTTTTTCCCTTGCGCACCGCCAGAACATTGCCCATAGCGTCCCGACTCACCGTGTCCGTCCACGGGCGCAAAAGCTCCTCCGCCAGCCGGGCAATCTCCGGCTGACCGGCGGCACCGGGAGCGCGGCAGAGCTGTTTCAGCTCTTTTTTCAGTTGTTCCATAGCCTTTTTCTCCTCTTAAAGTGCCTCCACCAAACGCTTGAAATGGTGGCCGCGCTCCTCAAAATTCTTATATTGGTCGAAGCTGGCGCTGGCGGGCGACATAAACACGATGTCTCCTTCGACGGCCATGCGGTCGGCGGCGGCCACCGCCTCCTCCATGTTTTTCACCCGCACAATCGGAAGGTTTGAGCAGGTACGAATGGCCTTTTCGATGACCTCGGCGGTGGCGCCCAGCAAAATCGCCGCCTTCACCTTTTCCGCCGCCGCCTCGCCGAGAGGAGCATAGGGAATGTGCTTGTCATAGCCACCGGCGATGAGAAGCACCTTTTGGCGGAAGGCCTTCAGCCCGGCCACCGTGCGAGAGGGACTGCTTCCAATGGAATCGTTATACCAGCGCACGCCGTTCCGTTCCCGCACAAGCTCGCACCGATGCTCCACGCCACCGAAGGCGCGGGCAAAAGCGCGGATTTTTTCCGCCGAAACCCGTCCCCAAACCGCCGCAATGGCGGCCATATAGTTCTCCACATTATGCTCGCCGGGGATGCGAATGTCCTCCGCGCTCATAACCACGCTGTCCTTTCCATCTAGGGAAACCACCAGCTCCCGCTTTTCGTTCAGCCAGCAGCCACGCTCCACCCGACTTTTCCGGGAGAAAAACCAGACCTCCCCCGGACATTGGAGGGCGAAGCCGGCGGTGATGGGGTTGTCGGCGTTGAGCACAGCCCGGTCACCGGCCTTTTGATGGAAAACAAGGTTCTTTTTCGCGTCGATATATTCCTGCATATCCCGGTGCCAGTCCAAATGGTTCGGCGCCACATTGGTGACCACCGCCACATGGGGCGACTGGGTCATGCCGGTGAGCTGAAAGCTGGAAAGCTCCACCACCGGCGCATCCGCCGCGCCGATTTCCTCTACATAGGGCAACAGCGCCCGGCCGATGTTTCCGCCCACGAAGGTTTTCACCCCGGCGGCATCCAAAAGCCCGGCGATGATGGTGGTGGTGGTGGTTTTTCCATCGGAGCCGGTGACGGCATAAATCGGCGCCGCGCAAAGCTCAAAAAACAGCTCCATCTCGGAGGTCACGATTTTCCCTCGCTCTCTGGCGCGCTCCAGCTCAGGGAGATACGGCTTCATTCCGGGGGTGCGCAAAATGAGCGCGCCGTCCAAATGGGAGAGATAATCCTCGCCCAGAGCGAGACGCACGCCGCTCTCCTCCAGCTCGGCGGCCACTGGGCCTAATTCCTCCCGCTTCCGGCGGTCGCAGGCAGTGACCTTGGCCCCCGCTGCGGTTAGCTGGCGAATCACCGGCACATTGTTATGGCCGATTCCGCAAACGGTCACGGCCTTTCCGTCCAACGATGCAAAAAAAGACTGACGCTCATCCAAGACGAATCCACTCTCCCATACTTGACAATTTTTCCCTAAGTATTATACAATCTGCTTCGAAAAATAGCAAGCAAAACCTATCTTTTTCGGCAGAAATCCGGCCAAAACTGGCGAATTATTAATTTTCTATAAATTTGGTCGTTTTTTCCTTGTGAATTGTCAGAATTGAAGCTATAATAGCAGAAAGATAGGAGATGAAGTGCGTGTTTTTTTATGACGGAATGACCTGCCCCGTTTGCCAGAAGCCCTTTGCGGCCGACGAGGATGTAGTGGCCTGCCCCACCTGTGGCCTACCCCACCATCGCTCCTGCTGGCAAAAAGAAAAGCATTGCCATCTAGAAGCGCTGCACGGCACACCGGAGCAGTGGAGCCGGGAAAAGGAGGCCGCCGCGCAGACAGCGGAATCCGAGGTCGAGACAAAAACGGCGCCGGAGAAAACGCGGCGCTGTCCCCGCTGCGGATCGGAAAACCCGGAGTTTTCCGAATTTTGCAGTCATTGCGGACAGCCCTTCGGTGAGGCCGGCTGGGGGAACTCGTCCCCCTGCCACGAATATAAGCCCTTCCACACCCCCTTCGAGCGGAAGCAGAGCACCGTTTCCCCGAATGAGGAGCTGGACGGCGAAAAGGCTACCGAGCTTGCTTCCGTGGTTGGGCCGAGGAACGAATATTATATTGACCGCTTTCGCCGGTTAAGCAAGGGGCACTCCGGCGGCTGGAACCGGGCGGCGTTCGTGTTCGGCCCCTATTGGCTGTTGTATCGGAAAATGTATGTGAGTGGCGGCTTGCTTCTGTTTTTGAATTTGTTCCAGACGGGGGTTTTACATTTTGTTCTTGACCGGCTGTCGCTGAAAACCGAGGCGGATTTGATGCAGTTTTTGTTGGCGCAAAATCGCACCCCGACAGAAACCTATTATTATTTGGCAATTTTGCTGGTGACCCTGCTGGTATATGCGATGCATTTCATTCTCGGTGCGGTTGGCAACGGACTGTATCGCGGCCATTGCTCCTACGCCATCCGAAAGGCGAAGGAACGGGTGCCGGACATCACCCCGGCGGAGCTGACGGCGGTGGGTGGTGTGTCCTTCGGGATTGTCGCGCTGGGCTATGTGGCGTCGAATGTGTTGTCTATGCTATTGCAAACGCTAATTTGATTTGATTTTTTGAGGAGGAAAAAACCAATGAAAAAATTGCGTAAGGCCGTGATCCCTGCGGCGGGTCTCGGCACGCGGGTGCTCCCCGCATCGAAATCCTGCCCGAAGGAAATGCTTCCCATCGTGGACAAGCCGGCGATTCAGTATATCGTCGAGGAGGCGGTGGCCTCCGGCATCGAGGATATTCTGATCATCACCAACCGGGGAAAGGACATCATCGAGGACCATTTCGACCATAGCATCGAGCTGGAGCAACGGCTGGAGCAGGGCGGAAAGCTGGAAGCGCTGAAGGAGGTGCAGCGGCTGTCCCAGATGGCGAACATCCATTTTGTCCGCCAGAAGGAGACTCTCGGATTGGGTCATGCGGTGAACTGTGCTCGCGCTTTTGTGGGTGATGAGCCGTTCGCGGTGCTGTATGGTGACGATGTGATTATCGGCGAGGACCCGGTCTGCGCCCAGCTTTGCCGGGTGTATGAAGAATTCGGCCATTCGGTTGTGGGCGTGAACGCCGTTTCGCCGGAGCAGATTTTGCGGTATTGCTCCCTGGGCGTGACCCCGGAACGGGACAATATTTTCCGAGTCAACGACATGGTCGAAAAGCCCGCCCCAGACCAGGTGCTGTCCCTTTATTCGATTCTTGGCCGTTGCGTTCTGACGTCGGATATTTTCGAAATTCTGGAACGCACCGCTCCCGGCGCCGGCGGCGAAATACAGCTCACCGATGCCATGTGTGTGCAGGCACGGGAAGGGCGCATGATGGCGGTGAATTTCACCGGAAAGCGCTATGATATGGGCAACAAGCTGGGAATTCTCCAGGCAAACTGCGAGGTAGCACTATCCCGTCCCGATTTGCGGGGGGATTTTGCCGCTTACTTGAAGGAATTGGTCAAAACCTTATAAAAACAACTCCGAAAGATATGCAAAAGGCTGACCGGAAACCGTTTTGGGTTTCCGGTCGCCTTTTGCTTTTCGACGGGGAAAGCCTTGCCTTTTCCGGTATATTGTGGTATGATATGTGCTGTGATGTTATAAGGAGATGTTTTTTGTCATGTCGCGTTCCCAGAAACTGTCCGCGTTGCCGCACAAGCGCTCTATTCCGCTGGTTGTTGTTCTGTGTGTCTGTGCCTATTTTGTCAGCTATCTTTCCAGGCTAAGCTTCACCAGCGTGACCGTGGAGATGATTGCTACCGAGGGCTATGCCAAAGCGCTGATTGCGATTCCGCTGACCGCCCTTTCGATTACCTATGGCATCGGACAACTGGTTTGTGGCTTTCTCGGCGACCGCATCAGCCCCGAAAAGCTGGTGCTCGCCGGCCTGCTGATTTCCTGCGCCATGAACCTGTCCATCCCCTTTTGCGACTCTGTGGCGCTGATGACGGTGCTATGGAGCGTGAACGGCTTCGCCCAGGCGATGATGTGGCCATCGATTGTGAAAATCCTCACGAACTGCCTGGATGAAGCACGCTATCATCAATACATCGTCTATATCGGATATGCCTCCTCTCTCGGCACGATTGTGATTTATTTCTGCGCGCCGATGGCGATTGCGCTGTCCAACTGGCACACGGTGTTTTATGTCGCCGCCGGCTGTGCTTTGGTCTTTGCGCTTGTTTGGATGCAGTGGATTCACAAGGCAGAAGCGCAATATGTCGAAGCTCCTTCGACGAAAAACATCTCTTCCGCGAGAACGGTCGAGCGGCGTCCATTTGACCGGGTGGCGATTATCCTTTTGGCGCCATCATGGTGTCTATGGCACTGCAGGGGATTTTACGGGATGGCATCGCCACCTGGATGCCCAGCTATATCAGTGAGGTGTTCCGCGTGGATAGCACCGTGTCTATACTCACCGGCGTGGCTTTGCCAGTGTTCAGTATGTTCACCATGTGGCTGGCCGCTTTTCTCTATCGAAAGCTGGTGAAAAGCGAATCCATTTGCTCTGTGCTGTTCTTTGCGCGCTGGCGATCGGAATTCTCTGCCTCGTCGGTTCGAAAAGTGCGGTTTTGTCTGTTTCCATGCTGATGGTAGCGAACGCGGCGACCCATGGCATCAACCTCATGCATACCTCCATGGTGATTCCCCGCTTCGCCCGCTATGGCCAAACCGCCCTGGTCACTGGGACAATCAATTCCGCCGTCTATATCGGAAGTGCGGTGTCCACCTATGGCGTGGCGCTGGTCACCGACCGATTCGGCTGGAAGGGCACGATGATTATTTGGCTGGCAGCGGCGATCGTTGGCATCGGAACGGCTCTGTTGTCGCTGAAGCCGTTGAACCGCTTGAAAAAGGCGAATTGAGAAAATTGCAAAGGAGCGATGGATATGCTCTATCCTCTGTTGCTGAAGCCGGTGCTGAAGGATTATTTTTGGGGCGGACGGCGACTGACCGGGGAATTTGGCTTTTCCTCCTCTCTGCCAAGGGTGGCGGAGGCGTGGCTGCTATCCTGTCATCCCCAAGGGGAATCGACGGTGAAAAACGGCTCGCTGGCCGGAAAAACGCTGACCGAGGCGCTGGAAAGCATGGACATCAACCGCCGAGGCGCGGATTTTCCGTTGCTAATCAAGCTCATCGACGCGAAGAAGCGCCTTTCCCTGCAGGTGCACCCGAACGACGCCTATGCCCAAAGCCGGGGATTGCCCCAGGGGAAAACGGAAATGTGGGTTGTGCTGGATTGTATGCCCGGCGCCGAGCTGATTTACGGCCTCCGGCAGTCGCTCTCTGAAGCAGAGCTGAAAAACGCCGTTTTCGAGGACCGGCTGGAGCCTCTTTGCCACCATGTAGCGGTGTGGCCGGGAGATGTGTTTTTCATCCCCGCCGGCACGGTTCATGCCATCGGCGCCGGAATTCTTATCGCAGAGATACAGCAAAATTCCGATGTGACCTATCGGGTGTCTGACTATAGCCGCGTAGGCGCAGACGGCCAGCCGCGTCCCCTCCACAGGGAGCAGGCGTTGGCGGTCATCCATCCTGCGCCCACGCCCCTTTTGCCCGTTCCGCCCATGGCACAGGGCAGACAAAGGCTGGCAGAGACGCCCTTTTTCACCGTGGAACGGGTGACGTTGGCAGAAAATCGCCCCCTTCCCCTCCCCGCGGACAAAGAGTTTTTGTCTGTGGTTTGCCTCTTTGGAGAAGGAGAGCTTCGCTGGGACGAGGGGCGCGAAGTATTCCGCAAGGGCGATAGCCTGTATATTCCGGCGGGGCTGGCGGCCTCTCTGCACGGAACGGCCGATTTGCTTTTCAGTCGCCCGTAAATCATGAAATCCCAAAAAAGAAAGGAATGACCAACCAATGGATAACACCGATCTTTTGTCCAAAAACAATCTGACCATGCTTACCGACTTTTATGAAATCACCATGGCCAATGGCTTTTTCACTAATGGTCAGGGCGAAAAAACTGTCTATTTCGATATGTTTTTCCGCATTATCCCCGATGGCGGCGGACTGGCCATCATGGCGGGCGTGGAGCAGGTGATTCGCTATATCAAGAACCTGTCCTTCACCGAGGAGGATTTGGCGTTTTTACGGTCGAAAAACATGTTCGACGAGCGTTTTCTGGAATATCTGCGAAATTTCCGCTTCTCTTGCGATGTATGGGCAGTGCCGGAGGGCACGCCGGTATTTCCTCATGAGCCGATTGTGACCGTGCGCGGCCCAGCTATACAGGCCCAGTTTGTGGAAACCATGATTTTGGTGCTGATAAACCACCAGTCCCTCATCGCCACAAAATCCAGCCGTATCGTGCGCGCGGCGCAGGGGAGACCGGTGATGGAATTCGGCTCCCGCCGCGCCCAGGGCTGTGACGGCGCCATTTATGGTGCCAGAGCCTCCTATATCGGCGGCTGCTCCGGCACCGCCTGCACCATCGTGGACCGGGAATTCGGAATTCCCGCGCTGGGCACCATGGCGCACAGCTGGGTTCAGCTCTTTGACACAGAATACGAGGCCTTCAAGGCCTATGCCGAGACCTATCCCAACGCCTGCGTTCTGCTGGTGGACACCTATGATGTGCTGAAATCCGGCGTGCCCAATGCCATCCACGTGTTCAACGAGGTGCTGGTGCCCGCCGGCTTCCGCCCGAAGGGAATTCGCATAGACTCCGGCGACATCACCTATCTGAGCAAGAAGGCACGAGCGATGCTGGACGCTGCCGGCTTCCCCGACTGTGCCATCACTGCCTCCAACTCACTGGATGAATACACCATCCAGGACATGATTCGCCAGGGCGCCTGTGTGGACAGCTTCGGCGTCGGCGAGCGGATGATCACCGCTTCCAGCGCCCCGGTTTTCGGCGGCGTATACAAGCTGGCGGCGGTGGAGCAGAACGGTGAAATTCTCCCCCGCATCAAGGTCAGCGAAAATGTGGCGAAGATCACCAATCCGGGCTTCAAAAAGCTCTGGCGACTCTATGACCGAGAAAACAACAAGGCTATCGCCGATGTCATCACCCTGCATGGCGAGTTTATCGACGACTCGAAGCCCTATGAGATTTTCGACCCGGAGCACACCTGGAAGCGGAAAACCGTTACGAATTTCCGGGCGGTTCCCCTGCAGGTTCAGCTGTTCCGGGCGGGTGAGGCCGTCTATGAAAGCCCAAGCGTGGAGGAAATCCGCGCCTATTGCAAGGCCCAGCTGGATACCATGTGGGATGAGGTTCTGCGCTTCGAAAACCCACATACCTATTATGTTGACTTGTCCCAGAGGCTGTGGGACATGAAGCAACAGCTGTTGCTCAAATACGGCCATCACGCCGAATGACCGCCGAAGGAGGAAACGCTATGACCGTCCGTTTGCCGGCCGCCGTGGAGATGGCGCTGAACCATCTCAACCGCGCCGGATGGGATGCTTTTGTGGTGGGCGGCTGTGTGCGGGATTCCCTGCGCGGCGAAAAACCACAGGATTGGGACATCACCACCGCTGCCTCGCCCCAGGAGGTGATGCGGGTTTTTGCAGACCTGACCACCGTTCCGACAGGGCTTGCGCACGGGACGGTGACGGTGATTGTGGATGAAATGCCGCTGGAAATCACCACCTATCGCGTGGACGGCACCTATACCGACCATCGCCATCCCGATGCGGTTGGCTATACCGATTCGTTGGCGGAGGATTTGCGCCGCCGGGATTTCACCATCAATGCCATGGCCTATCATCCCGAAAAGGGGCTGGTGGATCTCTATTCCGGTGCGGCCGATTTAGAGCGCCGGCGCATCGTCTGCGTCGGCGACCCGGAGCAGCGCTTCACGGAGGACGCGTTGCGTATTCTCCGCGCCCTGCGCTTTTCGGCGGTTTTGGATTTTCCCATCGAGCGGATGACCGCCGCGGCGATTCACCGGCTGGCGCCGTTGCTCCATCGGGTAGCGGTGGAGAGAGTGACGACAGAGCTGAAAAAGCTGTTGTGTGGACGCGCCTGCCGGCGGGTTTTGCTGGAATTTCCCGATGTGCTGGGAGTAATTATTCCGGAGCTGTTGCCCACGGTCGGCCTGCGTCAGGAAAATCCCTATCATCACCTGACGGTGTATGAGCACACCGTTGAAACCGTCCAGGCGGTGGAGCCGCTCCCGGTTTTGCGGTTCGCCATGCTTTTCCACGACATCGGAAAGCCCCAATGCTATACACGGGATTTGCATGGAATTGATCATTTTCGCGGCCACAGCGCCGTGGGCGCGGCCATCTCCGGGCGAGTGCTGGAACGCCTGCGGCTGGATCGAAAAACCGTTGAGGATGTGACCCTGCTGGTGATGCATCACGACAACGAGCTGACCGAGAGCCCGAAACAGCTCCGGCGGCTCATTCATCGCTTCGGGCCGGAGCACGCGCTGTGGCTTGTGGAGTTGCACCGGGCGGATGTACTGGGCCAGCACCCAGACAAGCGTGACCGATTGGACACCCTCGCCCGCATCGAAAAAGAAATACAGCGATTGATCGACGAAAACGCCTGCTGTTCGCTGGCGCAGCTGGCGATTGGCGGCGACGATTTGGTGCAGTTGGGTTATGTTCCGGGAAAAAAGATGGGCGATATTCTCCGTCGCCTTTTGGAGGCTGTGATTGATGAGGAAATCCCCAACGACCGGGCTTCCCTCTTGCAAAAAGCGGCGGAATGGCTCTGAGCTTCACGGAATTTTTCCAATTTTCCCGATTTAGCCTGTTTTTGCTCCGATTTTTCGAAAAGAAACCCGCCTTCTGCTGATTTTCAGTAGGAAGGCGGGTTCTATTTATCCGTGTTCATGGCAGAGCCGTGAACAGCGCCTATTCGTTTTCAGGACTGCTCCACGGACACCACCAAATCTATTCCGTCCTTTTCCTTTTCGTAGCAAACCCAAACATCGTCATAGCCCACAACGGAAACGCGGGCGGTCACCGTCTGCTTCCCGGTGGAGGAAACGCCGGAGAGGTTCACGGAAAGGCGCAAATTGGTGGCCTTCACCCTTGACAGAGAGCGCGACGGGCCGCAAATGGTGATGCCGGTCAGCGCCGACTGGCCGCATTTCACGGTATACCCAACGGGAACATTGGTGAACTGCACTGTCGAATCGTTGAGGGTCAAATCCAGCTTTTTCGTCGTGATTCCGGAGAGATTTACCTTCACGGTCAGCTTCGTGTCCCCGTTCACCGGGCGGATACCGTCCACGGTGGGCAAAGACAGCACCTGGGTCAGATTATCCGCCGATAGCCGATCAAAATCCAACTGAAGCAGTCTTTGCACCGATGCGGCATATTCGTCGATTTCCGACGGGACGCCCCAGATTTCCAGCGCCGACGGCGAAACGGAAATCAGGTTTTTTCGGCTTTGATAATCCGCCGGAATATGGGAAAGTGTCGGCGAAAGCTGAATTTTTCGGTACACCATCACCGGGACGGTCACGCCGACGGTTCCATCCTCGGCATTGGAGAAGCTGATTTCCTCCAGCACCCTTCTGTTCGCGTCCCGCGCCTCCAGCCTGGCGGTATAGTTGTTCGCCGCCTCCACGACGGCGGCCTCGTCAATCACGGCCACCACCTTGTCGATCTTTGCCACATTGGTGCGGGAGCCGCTGACGATGATTTTTCCGGCGGAAATCGCTTCGCCATTGACAACCGGCGTGCCGAACTGCATCGTCTGCTCATCGAGCACCGACAAATTCGGCATCTCCACCGACACGGGGAAGCTGGCCTCCTTCCATACATCGCAGGTAACGGTGACGGTGCTGTTCGTGCCGTCCTCGCCAACCACGCTTACGATGGAATAATCGCCGGAGGACACCGCTCGCAAGGGCAGCGTATAGGTTCCTTCGCTAATCACATTTCCCGTATCCGCCGTCACGGTGATATCCGCGGCGGAAAGCTTGCTCACCACCGAGCGCAGACCGTGCACCTTGACAGTGGCCACCGCGCTCCCCCCCGATGTGACCCGCAGGTTCAGCGTCTGGCTGGCATAGTCATTGAGTGTCACCGAAATCGGAACGCCAGTGATTACCTGGTCTTGGGCGTTGCTGGGGCCATATACAACCACAGACCAAATCACAATCGCCAGCACCAGCGACACAATCAGCATCAGTTTGTCGTTATGCATCCAACGGCTCAAGGAAAAACGGCGTTTCATTTCGTCGCCCCCTTTCTGCGTCGGCGAATGATTTTCTTCGGTTCCTCAGTGTTCCATAGAATCCGATCCGCCAGCGCGCCTTTCAGCGCCTCCGGCGTGAAATTCCGGGTCAGCTCGCCGCCCACCGCCAGCGAAACCGTGCCGGTTTCCTCCGACAGGATGATCACCACGCAGTCGGAATTTTCGCTCATACCGACGCCGGCGCGATGGCGGGTGCCCAGCTCACGGCTGATTTGCAAATTATCGGTCAGGGGCAGGATACAACCGGCCGCCAGAATTCGGCCGTCCCGAATGATCATCGCACCGTCATGCAGTGGCGCCTTGTTGAAAAAGATGTTTGCGATAAGCTCCCCGGACGGCTCCGCCTCCACAAGGGTGCCCGAACGGACGATTTCACCCAGCCGGGTGGTGCGCTCCAAAACAATCAGCGCGCCCATTTTCTGCTTCTGAAGAGTTTCGATGGCCTCCGCCGTGGCGTCGATCGCCTTGTTCCACTGATCCAAAAAGGCGGTGCTGTCCACGGAGCTCAGCCCGCCCAGCACCCGGAACACGCCCAGCTTCGAATGACCGGCCCGCTCCAAGGCCCGCCGGATTTCAGGCTGGAAAATCACGATGATTACCAGTAGGCCGTTGTCGAAAATGGCCTTCAGAATGTATTCCACCGTGGTCAGGCGCAGCAGATACGCTAGTGCATACATAGCGCCGAGGACAAAAATGCCCTTCATGAGCTGTTCCGCACGGGAATCCCGCACCAGGCGTATGACAAAATAGATAATCAACGCCACCACAAGGATGTCCAGCGTGTCGGTCACCCAATGATAAGAGCCGAAAAACTGTCGAACGTTATCTAAAATTGTCTGAAAAAAAGCGGCCATTGTATATCCCCCCCAGCATCCGGGCGCTATCCGGAGCTTGTATCCATAACATTCCATATTATTATAGCATATTTTTCGGTCAACGCAATGTTTTTTGCGTAATTTGAATAAAAATTTTACAAATTAGTTCCGCCTCGGCTTTCGTGGAAAAGGCGGAAGGAGCCAGGCGAACAGTTCCGGTCTCCAACGTCCCGAAATGGCGGTGCGCCAGCGGCGCGCAATGAAGTCCGGTGCGCACCGCCACATCGAAGGCAGCCAGCCTCTCCCCCAGCTCCTCGCTGGGGACCCCCTCCACATTCACCGACAAAACCGGCGCGCTTTTTCCTGCTTCCGGCCGTTCGGCGTATAAGCGAATTCCCCATTTCTCGCCCGCCTCCTGCAAACGGTCATATATGCCCTGTAGAAGCGTCAGCTCATGGCGATAGATGCGCTCCGGTGTTTGTTCACGCACGAAGCGCAGTCCGGCGAGAAGGCCGCATATCGCCGGGGTGTTGGGGGTGCCGCTTTCCAGCCGGTCAGGAAGCTCGTCGGGCTGCTCCGGCAGACGGGAATAGCTCCCCGTTCCGCCCCGCACCAGCGGGCGAAGCCGTTCCCGCTCGCGGCACAAAAGAAGCCCGATGCCCATGGGCGCATACAGCCCCTTGTGCCCCGCCACGCACAGATAGTCGATGCCGTCCCGTTGCATATTCAGCGGAAGCACCCCCGCCGTTTGTGCCCCATCGACGCAGAAGGGAATTCCATAGCTATGCGCCAGCGCCGCCAGCCGCCGAACGGGAAGGGTGACGCCGAAAACATTGGAGGCATGGGTGCAGAGAATGAGCCGGGTGTCCGGGCGGATGGCCCGGCGAAAATTCTCCACCGTTTCCTCCTCGTCCGGCGACCAGCGCGCCGTATCCCAGCGGGGCATACCCCCGGACAGGGCATGAAGCGGCCGCACCACGGCGTTATGCTCCAAATCGGAGACCAGCACCCGGCCGGCTTCTCCGGCCAGGCTTTGAATCACCACATTCAGTGCCCCGGTGCAATTCGGCTGAAAAATCACGCCGCTGGGGTCCTCAAGCCCAAAGAAGGCCGACGCCTCCTCCCGACAGCGATAAAGCATTTCGGAGGTGGCCAGACTCATGGCATGGCCGCCCCGTCCCGGATTTGCGCCGAAGCGCTCCAACGCATAGCCCACCGCCCGCCGCACCGGTAGCGGCTTCGGCCAGGTGGTGGCCGCGTTGTCCCAATACAGCATCCCGCTTCCCTCCTCACATAGCGTCGCTCACCCGCACCACGCGCACGCCGTTTTTTCGCAAAATCGCTTCGGCCTGTCCGACCCTTTCGGTCACAAGCAGACTATAGCCACATCCGTCCCTGGCAACCGGTTGCGAGGAGCGGTGCACGAAAGCGCGGATTCCCTGCTTTTCCAAAAGCCGCTTCCCACGCATGGCGTTGGTGATTGAGCCAACATGAATATAGCTGTTCGCCATCGAATCCCCTCCTCTCCTAAAGCAGTTTATGCAGGTCGGGACAGGGCCGCCACCGAAAAAAGGGAAAAATCACTCTTGACGGGAGCGTAAATATGGGGTATCATAAAGACAGAGACACGAACCGACGAGAGAAAGGAACAAAACCATGAACGAGGAATACGGAAACGATATTGTCAGCGTCATCGACGACGAAGGGAAGGAGCACCAGTTCGAGGTGCTGGATGCCATCGAAACCGACGACGGCCGCTATGTGGCGCTGCTGCCGATTTATTCCGAGGCCGAGGAGGCCATCGAGGATGACGGCGAGCTGGTGATTCTCCAGGTCGTCGAGGAGAACGGCGAGGATTTGCTGACCCCTATCGAGGACGATGAGATGTTCGAGGAAATCGCCGGCATCTTCGAAGAGCGTCTGGCGGAATATTATGAAATCCACGCGGAGGATGCTCCGGAGGTGCCCTTGAGCTAACTTCTTTCCTGCTGTGTGCGTGAACTGCCGTTTTTTAACCCTACTACATTTGGAATTCGGGAATTCTGCTCCGTCTCCGGAGTGCAGACCTCCCCGCCTCGGCGGGAGGAAGGGAGCCGGAACGAGATGGGCGTTTACCCACCTGCTGTATTATAGTAGCAGGTTATGCCAACGACATTACGGCACAGCGGGAAATAATAGAAAAGAAAATCCCTCGGAAGCGAAGGCTTTCGAGGGATTTTTATGTTTTCCGTTTTCCTGTTTTTCCGTCTAATAGAGCCACCAGGAGAAGGGCCACCATCGGGGCGGGTCTCGCCAGCATTTCAGCTGAATCCAAAGCTCCTTTTGCAGCTGCTGGGCTTCCTCGCTCAGGGTGACAAACACCTCCGCCTTGTCCAGCACCTCCTGCTTCGGATAGAACATTTCGTCGCCGGAAACCGCCGGATCCAGCTCCTTGAGCGCTTCTGTATGCGGCGTAGAATAGCAGATATATTCAGCATTGGCCCTGGCCACATCCGTGCGGCACATGAAATTGATATACTGCTCAGCGGCCTCCTTGTTGTTCGAGCCGGCCATCACGCACATGGCGTCCACGAACAGGTTTGTCCCCTGCTCCGGCACAAAAAAGCCCAGGTTTTCGTTTCCGTCCTCGCCGGTGATCATGATGGCGCCGTCGCCGGAATAATGGGGCGCAAGCCAGCCTTCCTCATTGGTCATTTTCTGGAACACCTGATCCATGAAATAGCCCTGCACCAGCGGTTTTTGCTCCGCCAGCGCCGCATATGCCTCCTGCAGCTCCTGGGGGTTCTCGGTGTTCATGGAATAGCCCAGCTTCTTCAGCGCGATAGCGAAGCTGTCGCGGGTGTTGTCAAACATATAGATTTTCCCGCTGTATTTTTCATTCCAGAGAATGTTCCAGCCCTGGACCAAATCAGCCTCGTCCACATATTTCTTGTTATAGAAAATACCCACCGTGCCCCAGGTATAGGGAACGGAATATTCATTCGTCGGGTCATAGGCCAGATTGCGATAGGCTTCGTCGATATAGCGGTAGTTCGGGATGTTGTCAAAATTCAGCTTTGCCAGCATCCCCTCCCGAATCATTTTTCCAATCATATAGTCGGAGGGAATGACCACATCATATTCGGCGGCACCGCTCTCCAGCAGAGTGTACATAGACTCGTTGCTTTCATAGGTTTTATAGTTTATGCGGATGCCGGTTTCTTCGGTGAACAGCGCATTGACATTCAAAATTTCGTCGTCAATATACTCGCCCCAGTTGAACACATTGAGGGTGACGGTGGGGGTTATATACCCTCCGCAACCGCCAAGCAACCCGCCCAGCAGGCAGGCAACCAGCAAGCAAGCAAGCTTTTTCAATGGCCTATCTCCTTTCCCGGTTTTTCTTCAAATCGCGAATTTGCCGCAAATTCACAATCAACAGCAGCACCAGCACCGCCCCGAACATTAGCGTGGACAGCGCATTGATTTCCGGCGTGACCGGCTTCTTCGTCATGGAATAGATGGTCACAGACAGGTTTTGTGCGGTGGAGCCGGAATTGAAATAGCTGATGACGAAATCGTCCAGCGACATGGTGAAAGCCATCAGCGCGCCGGTGATGACGCCGGGCATGATTTCCGGCAACACGACCTTGAAAAAGGCGGCAGCCGGATGACAGCCCAAATCCAGAGCCGCCTCGTATATATGGCGGTTCATCTGGCGAAGCTTCGGCATAACCTGCAAAACCACATAAGGGATGCAGAAGGTTATATGCGCCAGCAGAAGGGTGAAAAAGCCCGGCTGGAGAAGGCCGGTGGCGCGATAAATCGCCACAAACATCAGCATGAGGGAAATACCGGTTACGATTTCCGGATTCACCATGGGAATGTTGTTGAGGAACAACAGCATCCGGCGCATCCGGCCGTTGAGACTGTAAATGCCGACGGCGGCCATGGTGCCGATGATAGTCGCTACAAGCGCCGCCAACAGCGCAATCTCTAGCGTTACCCGCAAAGAATCCAAAATCAGCTCGTTGTGGAACAAATCCCGATACCAGTCCAGCGTGAAGCCGCCCCAACGCACCCGGCTCTTCGAATCATTGAAGGAATAGACAATCAAAACCGCAATCGGACTGTACAGGAACAGAAAAATGAGTGCATTATAGATGCGGGACAGTGTTTTCATACCATCATCCCTCCAAGGTCATCCTCGTCGCGGTCCACCCGGCGCATGACGGACATACACAGAAGCATCAAAACCATCAGCACCAGCGACAGAGCCGCGCCCACATTATAGTTACAGCCGTCGCCCATGAACATAGTCTCAATCACATCGCCGATCATCATATACTTGCTTCCGCCCAGAAGCTTCGAAATCACAAAGGTACTCACCGCCGGCACGAACACCATCGTCACGCCGGACACGATCCCCGGTGCGCTCAAGGGCAAAATCACCCGCCGGAACACCTGCAGATTGTTGGAGCCTAAATCCTGTGCCGCTTCGATGATTTTTGGGTCCAGTTTCGCCATCACCGAATATAGCGGCAAAATCATAAAGGGAAGGAAATTGTATACCATTCCAAGCACGATGGCCGTGTTGGTGTTGATCACATGCCAATGAAGCCCGAACAGCCCCAAAAACTGGTTAATGAGTCCCTGATCCTCCAGCAAGGTCATCCAAGCATAGGTGCGCAACAGAAAGTTCATCCACATGGGAAGCATGACAATCATCACCATTGTGCGCTGCATGTGCTCGCTATGGCGGGAAATGCTGAACGCAATCGGATAAGCCAGCACAAGACAAATCACAGTCGCCAGCGCGCCCAGCCAGATGGAATCCAGATAAGTGCCGACATAGCCGCCGATGGCGCGAATGTTGGCAAAGGTGAAGGCGCCGTTTTGGTCTGTGAAGGCGAACCAGAGCACAATCGCCATGGGCACAACGGTGAAAATCCCCATCCAAACGCCAAAGGGGGTCGCCGCCGAACGACTTTTCATACCTCCGCCTCCCCGGCATCCTCGGCCGTCTGCTCCGCCTCCGGATCGGCCAGCTCGTCGAATTCCTCCGAATAGGAGCTATAATCGCCGAACATTCCAGAATAGGCCGATTTTTTCATGATATGAATGTCCTCTGGGTTGAGAACGATGCCGATGACCGTGTCCACCGGATAATAGTCCGTCGTTTGAATGAGCCATTTGAAGCCCTTGAAATCCACGATGGTTTCATAATGGACGCCCTTGAAGGTAACCGCGGTCACCGTTCCGGTCAAATGTCCCTTCACCGGCTCGACGATGTCGATGTCCTCCGGCCGGATGACCACATCCACCGGCTCGTTGGGGGCAAAGCCGGCGTCCAGACAGCTGAAACGGCGGCCGAAAAATTCCACAAGATAGTCCTGGAGCATAACACCGTCCAGGATGTTGCTCTCGCCGATGAAATCGGCCACAAAGGCGTTTTGCGGCTCGTTATAAATATCCTGCGGCGTGCCGATTTGCTGGATTTTCCCGCTGTCCATGACCACAACGGTGTCCGACATGGACAGTGCCTCCTCCTGATCGTGGGTGACATAAATGAAGCTGATGCCGAGGCTTTTCTGGATGTTTTTCAGCTCCGTCTGCATATCCTTTCGCAGCTTCAAATCCAGCGCTGCCAGCGGCTCATCCAGCAAAAGCACCCGCGGATGGTTCGCCAGCGCGCGGGCAATCGCGACCCGCTGCTGTTGTCCGCCGGAAAGCGTGGAAACCGCCCGCTTTTCGAAGCCCACCAGATTCACCAGCTTCAGCATCCGGGCAACGGTCTCCTCGATTTCCCGGCTGCTTTTCTTTTGCACGCGCATACCGAAGGCTACATTTTCATATACATTCAAATGCGGGAACAGCGCATAGCGCTGAAAAATGGTGTTGACACTGCGTTTATAGGCCGGCAAGCCGTTGATTTTTTTTCCATCGAAAAAAACATCTCCGGAATCCTGCTCGATGAAACCGCCGATGATTCGCAGAGTTGTCGTTTTTCCGCAACCGGAAGGGCCAAGCAGGGTGACAAACTCTCCGTCGGCGATGCTCAGGTTCAGGTCCTTGAGCACCGGTTCTCCATCAAAGGAAACGGAAATGTTTTTGAGCTCGATGATTTTCTTGTTTTCCATGATTTGCATCCCCCTTTGCGGTAATGAATTTCCGCCGATTTCTCAACGGATGTGCCGGCTTCGGCAACGCCCTCCGCAAAGGGTTTTTCACAGCCGCGCGGAAATCCGACGGCTGCGGCGCTGTTTGGCTGACACAAGACAGATAAAAATAGATGCAATTCGGTTTCGCCGAATAACAAATAAATATGATACGGTGATTTGGCAAAAAAGTCAATAGAGAAATCGAAAAATCGCGCGAAAAATCGGGTGTTTTCCGGAAAATTTCCGAAAAATCCGTTATTTCTCCGTTTTTTCCCGATTTTTCCGCGCTTTTTCCCCGCCTTTTCTCCAAATTTTCCAGTTTTTTTTTGCGCTTTTTCACTTCCCTTTCCCAAGCCGATATTTTTGAATATTTGACAAGGAGGAATTTCATCATGACACCATCAAACGAACCCCGTTCTGTCCCGGTTTCCGAGATGATAGAGCGCTATAACAGAGAGCTGATGGAGCTATACCGGGCAAATCCGCAAGCGGATAAACCCGCGAATACGCCACTGAAAGCGTCCGCACAGGAGGAAAGCTGGCTGGAGCGGGATTTTCCCCTGCCGAACCCTGAAAGGGATCGCCAGCAACTGGCGGCGGATAACCGGAAAGCAGACCCCACGACCGAAAAAACGCAACCTGCCTTCCCCTATACCGAGGCGCAGCTCCGCGGCGCCGTCCCCTTTCCGTTGGCGCAGCCGATTTTCGAAAGCAAAAGGGAGAAGCCATCGGAAGTTGCTCTCTTTGAGGGCTTTCTGCGGGTGTTTGTGTTCACCGGCCAGGAGGCAGAGCCTCTGGCCGGCGCCGCCGTTACTGTCACCCGTCAGGAGGGCGAAAAGGAGCAGCTCTACGCCACCGCCATCACCGACCGAAACGGCCAAACGCCCTTTTTTCCTCTGCCGTCGGTGAACCCGGAGCAAACCCTGCACCCCGGCGTTGCGAAACCCTTTGTGAGCTATGATGTACGGGTCATTGCCGACGGCTTTTTCACCGCCATCTATCGAGACATCCCCGTGTATGGCGGAAGCCGCGTCACCCAATCAGCGGGGCTGTATCCGCTGATTCCCGGCGCGGATGCCACGCCGCTTGTGTTCCGCTCCGGCGGGCCGGCGGATTTGTGAGAAGGGAGTGAGCTTCATGAACGGAGAGCCGTATATCCCCAACCGCATCACCGTCCATCTCGGCGCGCCGACGCAAGCGGCAGAGAATGTGTATGTTCCCTTTCCGGACTATATCAAGAATGTCGCCTCCAGCGAAATCTATCCAACCTGGCCGGAGGCTGCCCTGCGTGCCAATATCTATGCCCAAATTTCCTTTGCGCTCAACCGTTATTACACCGAATGGTATCGCAGTCAGGGCTACGATTTCGACATCACAAACGCCACCCGCTTCGACCAGTCCTATGTGCCCGGACGGGATGTTTATGACGAAATCAGTCAAATTGTGGACGAGATTTTTACCTCCTACGTGGTGCGCCGGGGCAGTGTCGAGCCATTTTTTGCCCAATATTGCAACGGAACCACCACCGTCTGCGATGGCCTATCTCAATGGGGAAGCGTAGATTTAGCACAGCAGGGGCTGGGTGCATACGACATTCTGACCCGTTATTACGGAACGGACATTGACATTGTGGAAAACGCCCCCATTCGCGACGGTCTGCCCTCCTATCCTGGGCGGATTTTGCGTCAGGGAGAAAATTCCAACGCGGTTCAGCTTAAGCAAATCCAGCTCAACCGCATTTCCTCCAACTATCCCGGAATTCCGAAAATCGCCGCCGCCAACGGGCTATTTGGTGCAGACACAGAGGAAGCGGTGCGCGCCTTTCAGCAGATTTTTGGACTGACCGCGGACGGCCTCATCGGCCCGGCCACCTGGAACCGGATTTCCTATCTGTTCAACGCCGTCAAGCGGCTCAGCGAGCTAGACAGCGAGGGACTCAGCCGAGCGGAGCTTCCCGACCGTTTCGAGGAAACGGTGTCTCTCGGAAGCGAGGGCATCGAGGTGCGTTCGATTCAGTATTTTCTGGATGTAGTGGCCGCCTTTTATGATTCGGTGCCGCGGGTGAGCGTCACAGGCACATATGATGCGACCACAGACGAGGCGGTGCGCGCCTATCAGCAGACCTTCGGTTTGCCGGTGGACGGGGTGTTGGACAGAGACACCTGGAATTCTCTGTATGACACCTATTTGAGCATTTTGAACACCAGCCAGCTCATCGACGGCGGTGTCCCCCTTTTCCCCGGTCGCGCGCTGGCGCAAGGCTCCACCGGGGAGGACGTGGCAATGCTTCAGGAATTTCTCGCCTATTTGGCAGAAACCTATACCGCCATCTCGGCGCCGTCGGTCACCGGGGTCTATGGCATGGAAACCCAGGCCGCCGTTTTGGCCTTTCAGGAGTTGTTCGGCCTGCCGGCGTCGGGTACGGCGGGAGCGGTTACCTGGGACACCATCGCTTCGGCCTATTCAGATTTGCGCTTTGGCAACACGCAACAGCCGGGACAGTATCCGGGAGCACCGCTGGAACAGGAGGCGAGCGCATGAACGAAGCCTTTTCCAACGACATCACCGTCGATCGGGCGGTATATGTGCGGGAGCTGCAACGCAGTTTGCGCACCCTTCAGCGCGCAAGGCAGGGGTATAGCACCTTGCCGGTGGATGGAATTTTCGGCGACGAAACCCGGCTGGCGGTGATACAGCTTCAGGAAAGCTTCGGTCTGCCCGCCACCGGGCAAGTGGATTTGGCCACTTGGGATGCGGTGATGGCCTCCTCCGCCGCCGCGGCCGCGAAGGAGGCATCCCCAGCCCGCGTATATGCATATCGCCTCGGCCAGCCGCCGCTGGCGCTGGGAACGCGGGAGGACGCGGTATATTTTCTGCAAATCATGCTGTTCCGCCTGTGCAGTATCTATACGAATTTGCCGGCGGCTGACGCTCCCTCCGGTTTTTTCAGCGAAAATACCGCCGACGTTTTGCGTGCGCTTCAGCGACTGTTCGGTCTGGCGGAAAGCGGCGTCGCCGACAAAGAAACCTGGAACAAAACCGTCGAGCTATACAATCAGGAGTCTGTATGAACAAACGCGTTTTTGTGAAGAACACCGCCGTTATGACCGCCACCTCGCTGGCGCTGCGCGCGCTGGGAATCGTTTTCCGAATATTCATTTCCAATCGGGTGGGCGCTGAAGGAATGGGTTTGTATCAGCAGGTTTTTTCGGTGTATGTGTTGTCCACCACCTTCGCCGGTGTAGGGCTGACCACCGCCGTCACGCGACTGGTCGGCGAGGCGCTGGCGCGCAACAACCTACAAAAGGCGCAAAAAGTCTTGCGCCTTTCCGTCGCGCTCTGTCTTGGCATCGGGCTGTTCACCGCCGCGGCCTTCGGCCGGTTCGCCGCGTCCATCGCCCGACTTTTGGGAGATGAACGGGCGACAGCGGCTCTGCGGGTCAGCGGGCTGGCGTTGCCCATGGTAGCCGTTTCCGGCTGTCTCAAGGGCTATTTTCTGGCGCGGCGAAAAGCCACCCCGCCCAGTCTCGCCCAAATCGTAGAACAGCTCGTCCGCATAGGTGCGGTTTTGCTCCTGCTTCAAACGCCCGGCGCCGCGTCTTTGAACGGAGCCTGCTGTATGATTTTTCTTGGCGATGGAATTTCGGAGGGGACTTCCTGCCTCTGCCTTTTGGTCTTTTTCGTCATCGACCAGCGAAAGCTGCGCAACCTCGCCGAGGAATCACCCACACCAACCGTTTCCGCACAACAAACGGGGGTGCTGGCAGGTTTGTTATCCATCGCCCTGCCCCTGACCGCCGGACGCTATTTAACCTCCGGCCTGCGCACGGCGGAAAATCTGCTCGTCCCCGCCATGCTGGCGCCCTTCGTCAGCTCTGAGACCCGTGCGCTGGAGCAATTTGGCGCTGTGAAGGCAATGGCCTTGCCATTGATATTTTTCCCTGCCGCCCTTCTGGTGACCGTGTCCGGTCTGCTTGTGCCGGAGCTATCCGACGCCCACGCTCTC
This sequence comes from uncultured Ruminococcus sp., assembly GCA_964609975.1. Classification (GTDB taxonomy): domain Bacteria; phylum Bacillota; class Clostridia; order Oscillospirales; family Acutalibacteraceae; genus UBA5905. The sequence goes on from CAZSTR010000001.1 coordinate 72,156, forward strand.
GGCCAGCGAAAGCAGGTGGCACGCCTCACAGAGCGCGCCCTGTGCATCACTCTCGCCGGCGCGTTTTTCTTTGGCGGGTTGTTCACCGCTCTCGGCCGCCCATTAGGGAGACTGCTGTATGGGAACGAAACCGTAGGACTAATTTTGAAAATACTGGGGCCGCTGACGCCGGTGATGTATTTGGATACGGTGGCCACCGGGCTGTTACGCGGCCTGGGCCAGCAGGTTCATTCTCTTTGGTACAGCGTGGCGGATTCTGCCCTGCGGCTGGCGCTCATCCCGCTATTGTTGCCTCGGCTTGGGTTGGTTGGGTTCCTTTTTCTGATGACCCTGAGCAACTGGCTCACCGCTTGGCTCAGCACCCAGCGTCTGCTGAAGGTCAGCGGCGTGAAAATGCGATGGCGGTCATGGATTTTTCTGCCGGGGAGCGCCGCCGCCCTGGGGGTTGCTCTATGGGAGCTTTTAGGAAGCCGGCTGGACTTTTCCTCCGCCTTGGCGGAGGCGCTGGCAGGGGGTGCGGTTGTCAGCGGTGTGTTTTGGGGCGCGTTTTTTCTCATGGGCGGTAGCCGCGCCCTTCGAAACAGCCGAAGCCTTTCCCCTCTCCTTTTCAGGAAACAAAAATCAATATAGCGCAAAAAGGGACGCCCGCAAAAACGGGTGTCCCTTTTCAATTTGCTTGACAGCGTATGCTCAGCGGCCGCGGATGGCGTCGATGGGCCGCTTGGCGGCAATCCGCCGCACCGGGAAAAAGCTGGCCAAAACCGCCACCAGCAAGCTCACCGCCAAAAGCAGGAAAAGCTGGCGCGGGCCGAAGCTCAAAACCGTAATCAACACATTCAGTCTGGCGCGAATCATTTGATTGATATACGCCGTGATCACGCCCACGCCGATGGACGAAAGCAGGAAATTCACCATGGCGATGATGAAGCTTTCCGCAAAGAAAATACGGAACACATCGTTGCTTCGCGACCCAATGGCGCGCAAAATGCCGATTTCCTGCCGCTTATAATGGATGCTCACGGCAATGAAATTCGCCAGCATCAGCGACGCGAACAGCGCGAAAAACAGGCCAATCCACAAAAACACCTTCGCACAGGCCATCAGCGCCTCATGCACCATATCCAGCTCATAGGTCACCGCATTCGCCAGCGGGAACTGAACCGTGCCATCCTCACTGTAGCAATAGCTCACCAGCGCACGCACATTTTCATATTCCTCCGGCATCGGGCCAACGGCGAAGGAATATACCCCCTCCTCCGCGGGCACCATAGCGGCATAAAAGGCGTTTTCGGTCAAAACCGTATCTTCGAGCAAGGGGAAATTCACCGAATCCAGTACACCGACGATGCGATAGCCGTCGGCCGTCTCCGCCAATTCTCGGTTGTTCCAAATGCGACTGCTTTCCTCGGTGAAGGAGTTGCAGGATTCCAAAATGGCGGCCGCCGCATCTCGCAGCTCCTCCCGCTGGGTCACGCCGTCCGTTTGCAGCCTTCCCAGCAAATCCAGCGACACCACCAGCTCCTTCGCGGAAAGGCTGGTTTTCGCTTCGCCGAGCCAGAGTACAGCCGCTTCCGGCACATCCTCCAGCCGCCCAATCCAATAAGGGTCCAAAGAAATGGAGTCGAGTTCTCCGGTTTCATCCTCCACGGCAGAGTTGAACCACAGAGAGGAATGCCTCAACCGCTTCACCGCCGGGTCGGTGGTGATCCGCGCCTGCACATATCCCTCTCCCACAAGAGCGGTGGCGTGCAGGCTGTTGTTGCACATATAACGACATTCGGTCATCAGAGCAAGAAAGGCCAGCTCTTCCGCCGCCGTCATGTCCTCCCGTTCCTCCAGCAACGGCGCATAGCGGGAAATATCCACCTTTGTGTCCACGATGCCGACAACGGTGAAAGCACGACCGTCCAGCATCAGCGTTTTCCCCACCATATCGGCGACGATTTTCGGCTCAAGGGTCGCTGTCGCACCGGCTCCGTCAACCGCTCGTTCGATATAGCCAAGCTTGCAAAAACCCTCCGCCACAAAGGCCGGCAAAAGAAGCTCATCCTTTTTTCCATCGGGCAGGCGTCCCGCCGCCAGGCTATAGCCCATCGTCGCCAGCGACCGCTCCGTGACCTCGGCAAAACCGTTCAGTTCGGTGGGATATACCTGCAAAACGCGGGTTTCTTCATCGGAAGCGCCGGAAATATTAAGATTTGCCGAGAAATCCAGACTGCAATTCTTCGGCAAATATACGCCTGTCATAGAAAGGCCGGTATAGTCCTCGATCGCGGCCAAATCCGCCGGATACAGGCGATAGCCGGAATCATAATTGGGCGTTTCATTCTCCTTATCCGGCGTAACAAGCACGCTCTTGGTCATAGAAGCATAGTCCACCCCGCTGTCCAAAATCGAGTCGGTGCAGACTTGTATATGGTTATAGCTTCCCAAGGTGTCCGCCATTCCAAACAGGCAGAAGGAGACACAGGAGAGAAAAATCGTCACCGCCAGGCGGAATTTTTTATGGCCGAGACTGCTGGAACCGATTTTGAAGGCGGAACGCAAAGGCAAGCGGGAGCGAATCAGCGAAAATCCGCCCGTTTCCACCGGCACCGTCTCCGGGTCGGTGGGAGTCGCCCTCAAGCGGGCATTTGGGGCGGCCTTCAGCGAAACGCCTTTGTCGAGACGAGCCATATATTCGTTGATAGCCAGCCGATCCGCCTCGGTAAGACGATAGCCGGCCGGAATTTCCACCGTTTCGTCTGTAAAGGTGATTCCCTGTATAGCGTTTTCCTCCACCCGCGTATAGGTCATGTCGCTGAGAATTTTTCCGTCCGCCAGCTCAATGATGCGGTCGGCATATTGCTCCGCAAATTCCCGGTCATGGGACACCGCAAGTACCAGCCGGTCCGCCGATAGCCGCTTGAGGGTATCGAAAATCTGGCGGCCGGTGTTGGAATCCAGTGCGCCCGTCGGCTCATCCGCCATGATGATACGGGGCTGTTTCACCAGCGCGCGGGCAATGGCCACCCGCTGTTTTTGGCCGCCGGACAGCTCGTTGGGGCGACGGCTTCCGAAACCGTCCAAATCCACCTCATGCAAAATCGCGTTGATTTGGGCGTCGGTAGCCTTTTTTCCCTGCAATTCGATAGCGAGGGCAATATTCGCGCCGACAGTGAATTCCTCCAGCACATTATATTCCTGAAAGATGAAACCAACATAGGTGTTGCGGTAGCTGTCGAAATGCTGCTGGCCGAAGCCGGCAGTGGAGGCGCTGCGTATCAGTATTTCTCCCTCGTCCGCCTTATCCAAGCCACCCAAAAGGTTCAACAGGGTGGATTTTCCGCTTCCGGATTTTCCAAGCAAAAACACAAGCCCGTGGGAAGGCAAACGCATGGACACATGGTCCAGCGCCGTCACGGGGACTCCCCGTTTCGGCCGATAGATTTTTGTCAGATTGCGGATTTCAAACATGGGAAGCACTCTCCTTTTTCACATCGGGCTTTAGAACAGGATGGGCACAGATTGCCCGCAGAGGGCAAAGAGAGCAGCGGGGCGACCGTGCGGAACAGATGTCCCTCCCGAAAAGAACCAGCCGGTGGCAGAAAGCGTTGCTTTCCTCTGGCGGAAGAACCTTTTTCAACTGTTGCTCCGCCTTGTAGGGGTCCTTCGTTCCGTCCGTCAGCCCCAGCCGGCCGCAAATGCGGATGCAATGGGTGTCCGCCACCACCGCCGGCTTCCCAAACACATCACCGCAAATCAAATTGGCGGTTTTTCGGCCGACGCCGGGAAGCTTCGTCAGCTCCTCCACCGTGTCGGGGATTTCGCCGCCGTATATATCCCGCAGAACGGCGCACATTTGCACAATGTCCCGCGCCTTGGTTTTATACAGTCCGCAGGAGCGGATATATTCCCCCACCTCCTCCGGGCTGGCGTCGGCGAGGGACTCCAGCGTGGAAAAGCGAGCAAAAAGCGCCGGCGTCACCAAATTCACCCGCGCGTCGGTGCATTGAGCCGACAGCCGAGTGGCAATCAACAGCTGAAGGGGATTTTCGGCGTTGAGAGAACAAACCGCCTGAGGGTATTGCGTCTGCAAGCCGGCGACAGCTGCCAGCGCCCGTTGCTTTTTCGTCATGTTTTTCTCCTCTCCGCCCACCAACAGCATACCGCAGGGGCGATTAAAATACAAGCGGCAAAATCATTAAGCATTTCTTAAAATTCGTCATTTACAGTGTATCAAATTTTCGCCGTACCGTCAACTGCTATTTCCCTACGAAAAAAAGTGCTCCGTTCTTCGCGGACAACCGGGAAAACGGAGCGCAAAAGGCTCATACATCCTTGCTGACAAAGGTGACCATATCCTCAAGATGGGCGTGGGAATCCCGCTTCTCCAGCCGCCACTTCCCCCCCGCAAAGGAAACCTTTGTTACCGAAGCATTGGCGACGAAGGGGATTTTCTCCATCTCCTCCAGCGGCACGGCGGTGAAAAAGGCCTCCAATGCGCGAATCACCAGCCCATGGGCCACCAGACATACTGCTTTTTCTTCATTACTTTGGGCGATAGCGGTGACGGCCTGCGCCGCCCGCGCCTGCACCTGGGCAACCGTTTCGCCACCGGTGCACTGGGACAAACCGACCCGGTTTTTCCATACCCGATAATCCTCCGGGAAGCGGCGCATGATTTCCTCATAGCCTTTCCTTTCCCACAGGCCGCCGTTGATTTCCCGCAAATCGGCGCGCCGGGTCACGGACAGGCCGTGCGGCCGGGCGATGGCGGCAGCAGTGTCCGCCGCCCGACGCAAATCGCTGGAATATACCGCCGACAGCGGAAGCTTCTGCAAAAACCGGGCGGTACATTCCGCCTGACGAAGCCCCAGATCTGTCAGCGCCACATCCTGTTGGCCGGCGAAGTAATTTTCGTGATTCGCCATGCTTTCCCCGTGGCGAACAATATACAAGGTTGTCATATCTCTCTCCTTTTTCTGTTGCAACCGACGGTTGCGTTATGTGCCCACAACAGTTGGTTGAAAGGCGGGCGCAGACATGGTATACTTCATGCAGAAACACAAAAGGAGGCATTTCATCATGAATACAGTGGCAATCATCAAAAAGCTCCGGTCGGATGTCCGGATGTCCCAAGAGCAGTTTGCAGAGCTGTTCGGCGTGTCGCGACAGGCGGTGCAAAAATGGGAAACGGGAGCCGCTCTGCCGGATTTGGAAAATCTCATCAAGATTTCCAAATATTTCGATATTTCGCTGGACGCGCTGGTGCTCAACATGGACAGCCGCATTAGTCAGGAGCTGACCTTCAACAAAACGCTAAAGCCGAAATATGCCAATATCAACAACGATGAGTCCTATTCCTCAAATTTGCTCACCGAGCTGCAGCAGTCCACCGATGAGGGACTGGATATGGCTCCCTATGCGGATCTGTTTTCTGCCGTCGCCAAGCTTCCCAAGGGAGAAATGAAAAAAAAGCTGGGCGATTTGCTGTTCGAAATCGTGCTCAACGCGGACACCATCGAAAACTACCCCTATATTGAGCCATCCACGCTGGAGGAAATCAAAAGCCTGCGCAAGAACGCCCCGGCGCCGGTCGCCGTGGACAAAACGGCGCTGGAAACGAAAATTCGCGGCGCATGGATGGGACGCATCTGCGGCTGTCTGCTCGGAAAAACCGTCGAGGGAATTCGCACGGATGAGCTGATTCCCTTTTTGCAGGAAACGGGCAACTATCCCATGCACCGGTATATTCTGCACAGCGATTTGAACGATGAAATTCTCAATAAATACAACTATCCCTTCGCCGGACGCTGTTATGCCGACCGGGTGGACGGGATGCCGGTGGACGACGACACCAACTATATGGTGCTGGCGCAAAGGCTCATCAAAGACTACGGTCGGGATTTCACGCCCTATGATGTGTCCCGCATTTGGCTCTCTCTGCAAAGCAAGGATTCCTATTGGACCGCCGAGCGGGTCGCTTATTGCAATTTTGTGAAGGGCTTTGAGCCGCCGGAGTCCGCCAAATATAAGAATCCCTATCGGGAATGGATCGGCGCCCAAATCCGCGGCGATTATTTCGGCTATATCAACCCCGGAAACTCGGAAAAGGCGGCGGAAATGGCTTTTCGTGATGCCTCCATCTCCCATGTGAAGAACGGAATCTACGGCGAAATGTTCGTGGCCGCCATGCTGGCCACCGCCGCCTATACCGACGACCTCTCCGCCATCTTACGGGGCGGCCTCTCCCAAATCCCTCACACCAGCCGCCTGTATGCGGCCATCACCGATGTGCTCACCGGCTTCGAAAACGGCCGTTCCCAGGAGGAATGCTTCGCCGACATCCATGCCCGCTATGACGAGCACACCGGCCATGGCTGGTGCCACACGATTTCCAATGCCATGATCGTGGCTGCCTCTCTGCTCTATGGGCGCGGAGACTATGGAAAATCCATCTGCATGGCCGTGGAAACCGGCTTCGACACCGACTGCAACGGAGCGACCGTCGGCTCGGTTCTCGGGATGGCCTATGGCGTCGACACCATCGACCCCTATTGGACAAAGCCGATTGGAGACACTCTCCACACCTCGATTTTCGGCGTGGACACGGTGAAAATCTCCGACCGAGTGCAAATCACCATGAAGGACATCGAATAATCCCAAAAACAAGGGCCGTTATCAAAACGGCCCTTGTTTTTTATGCTTTTAAACAATCAAAGGTGCTTCCACAAATCCTCATGAGGCGCCGCCATCACCGATTTGCTGCTGAACAGTCCCTGGCGAATGGCATACTCTCCGGCGGCTTCAATAGCGGCGGTCACATCCCCCACCTCGCCGGTCACCATCAAAACGCCCTTTCCGCCCATGCCACGGGACAGACGCAAATCAACGATTTCCACCTTCGCCGCCTTCACCGCCGCATCCGCCGCCAAAATAATGCTGGAGGCGGAATAGGTTTCCAGACAGCCGAGAGCGCCGTGCACGGCCTCCGGCTGTGCTCCCAGAAGGGCGGTCACAACTGATGCGTCAATACGGCCCATTACCGTGGAATCCAGCACATAGGTGCCGAATTTTTCCTTCACATGGTCCACAGCTGTCTGCACCTCGGAAATGGAGCCGGTCAACAAAATCTCATATTTTCCGGGACAGGAGGGATGGGCGGAAATCAGCCGTACGCCGGAGGATTTCAGCGCATCGTCGCAGGCCTCCACGCCCACCGGAATACTTTTCAGTTCAAGAACACCAACTGCATAAATCATGGTTATTCCCAGCCTTTCTCACATAAAAACCGGCTCAGCCCTGCACCCGCACCGAAATTCCGGCGGGCGAAACGGCTTCCACAGTTCCGTTGACAGACGAATGAATGTTGGCGGAAATCACGCCGTCGGCCGCGGCCACACACTGGCCGGCGCGAACGGTGTCGCCCACCGCCACCAGCGGCTTCGCCGGCGCGCCCACATGCTGACGCAGGGGCAGAAAAATGCTTTTCGGCAGGAAAACGGATTCCTCAAAGTCCGGGATACCCCAGTCGAATTCGGCCACGCCCAGCCGTTGCATGAAGCGGCTGCTGGGCAGCAGACGATATTCTCGATCCGGGTCGGCGGCCAGCGGCTTTCCGTCGTATTGATAGCGCAGCTTGTTTTTCGCCAAAACGCCCTTCACCTGCTGATACACCCGCCGCGGGCTGATTCCCTGACAGCAGGCCGCCAGCTCGCAAACGCCACAGCCGGAGCACACCGACGCCTCGGTGAAGTTCTCCGGGTTTTCCTCGATCATGCTCACGGAATTGCGCACAATGCGATGGGGCTTCAAAGGATAGCCAATCAGAGCGCGGGGACATAAATCCGTGCAAATACTGCACTGACAGCAGTTCGCTCCGGCATGGGTCATCACCGTGCGGTTGTTCGCCAGCTTACTACGAATGGCCGGGGCCGTTTTGGGCAACACAAGCAGACCCTTGGTGGTCTTGGTGATGACCGCCTTCTCCGGGTCGATGATGGGGCCCATAGCCGGGCCGCCATCCAGCATAACACAATCCTCCGGCACGGAAAAATCATAGCGAGCCATCAACTCGCGCACCGGCGTGCCCACCGGCACAACCGTCACGAAGGGGCGCTTCACCTTTCCGCCAACGGTGACCCATTTTTCTGTCACCGGCGTACCGGTGCGCGCCGCCTGGCAGACATTATACAACGTTTCGGCGTTCATGACAATCACGCCAACCGACAGGGGCAGCTGGCCGGGAGGCACAATCCGCCCCAGCGCCTGATAAATCAAAATCACCTCGTCGCCCATGGGATACACATCAGGCAGGCACTTCACTGACACATGAGCCGACAGCTTTTGGCCATCCGTCAGCATTAGCCGCTTCGCGGTATGCAACTTCACGCCCAATAGCGCCTGGGCGATGCCGGTGGCCTCCAGCACCTCCTCGGCGCCGGCGGCCACATCCGTCAGATGGCTTTTCAACAGAGCATAATCCGAATAGAGCAACGGCTCACATTCGGCGGCATTGATCACAAGCGTATCCGCGCCCTCAGCCAGCTTCACCGCCGTCGGGAAGCCGGCGCCGCCCGCGCCGACACAGCCGGCATCGGTCAAGCATTTTTTGAGTTCCTCCAGTGTCATGTCTTTTCCCTCATTTTCAGTTCGCGTTTTCGTCCACAATTCCAACAATCACCGCGTCCGTTGGCGCGGCGGTGTTATCCAGCGCCAAGCGCGCAGCGCTTCCGGTAGCAATGAGCACGCGCTCGCCGATGCCGGCGCCCACGCTGTCGATAGCCACCAGATATTTATCGGTTTCCGTCGCGTTTTCAATTAGCCGCACCTCCAAAATTTTGGAGCCGACCAGTTTTTCATTTTTCCGGGTCGAAACAATATGTCCAACCACTCTGCCCATCAGCATAGCCAAATTCCGCCCTTTCCAGTATGTTACATATCATTCAATATGGGATTTAGCGCAAAATACGAACCTTTCCGCCGTTGGAAAGCCCAACCGCGTTAGCGTCGTCCGTGTCCACGTGCATTTCCAGCCGAAAATCCGGATGCACCCGCACCTGCACATCATACCAGCGGGTGCGCCGCTCGACATTCTCTACCTCGACATCCACATATTCGCCGTCCCGGATACCGAAGCGCTCGCCGTCCTCCGGACTCATGTGAATGTGCCTGTTGGCGATGATGCAACCCTCCTCGATGGTCAACGCACCCTTCGGCCCGACGATGGTGATGGGCGCAGAGCCGGCGATTTTTCCTGATTCGCGCACCGGCGCCTTCACCTTCAGCGTATAGGAATCGGTGCGGGAAATCTCCACCTGGGTCATCTTGCGCACCGGGCCGAGCACGCGCACCTTCTCGATGGCCCGCATGGAGGGACCGATAAGGGTAAGCTGTTCCTTGCAGGCATATTGCCCCGGCTGGGATAGCTCCTTCAAGGGCTGCAGCTCATAGCCTTTTCCGAACAACAGCTCCACATTCGCCGCCGTTAAATGAATGTGCCGATTGGAAACGCCCACGGGCACCAGCTTTTCCGACTCGGAAACCACCCGCACCCCCTGCTTCTCCAGTGCATCCCGCACCGCTGCGGTGATGGTCGAGGCATCCAATGCCATATAAAACAACTCCTTTTTCCTTATCCGGCTCTTGTCTCCTTTTCGGAGAAAAGTCTGTTTTCCGCCATAGGATAGCCGCACCGAGGCTCTCCGCCCGGCTGTCCTATGGCCTCCGTCTCCCCTGCCGCACCGAAAAATCGGTGCGGCAGGAACGGATGCGTGCCCGCTATCGTTTATTTCAGCGTGGGCAGCAGCTTCTCCACATCGGCATGAGGACGGGGAATCACATGGGTCGCCACAACCTCGCCCAGACGGGACGCGGCCGCGCCGCCGGCCTCCACAGCCGCCTTCACAGCGCCCACATCACCGCGCACATGAATGCTCACCAAGCCGGAACCGATCTTCTCGGAGCCGATCAGTGTCACATTCGCGGCCTTCACCATGGCGTCCGCCGCTTCGATTGCGGCTACCAGACCGCGAGTCTCTACCATTCCCAATGCTTCCATCATAACAAATTTCTCCTTTTCTCTCTGTTTCTATTTCAGTATACACGATTATGGACCATATTTCAACAGGATTCGTCCTGTTTCACAGGGAAAATCGACTACGGGTCAGCCCCGCAGCTTGTCCCGCCCGGTGGCGCAAATGCGCGCCATTTTGACGGTGTCCTCCGCCTGGCGGGAAATGATGTCGTGGGTCACCAGCAGATTGCGGCGCTCCGCCTCAGCGACGCCGGCCTCCATGGCCTGTTCCACAGCGGCCACATCGCCCTCAAACTTGATGGTCATCAGCAGCGGCACCTCCGCCGCGTCGCCGTTGGCCGGCTTGTTTTTATCGAGAGCGACGATGGTCACATCCGCTGTTTTGGCAATCAAATCGCCAATCACAACCGCTGTCGTGAACCCATACACTTCTAAAAGACCAAGTGCCTTTGTCATATCCGTGATTCCTCAACTTTCCGGAAAATCGTCTCACTCAGCCAGATAGCAAATCTTGATGCCTTCCTGAGCCACATTGACCTCCATCGCCTTGTTCATCTGATCCAGCGGGAAGCTGTGAGTGATCAGCTCCTTGATGGGGATGTTCATCTCACGGGCCTGACGCAGGAACGCGATGGCGGTGGGATAATCCTGCGCGCTGTAATCCCAGGAGCCGACCAGGTTGATTTCCTTATTGCACAGGGCGAAATGCGGGTTGATGGAGAATTCGCCGTTATTGACGAAGAAGCCCATTTCGCAGAATCCGCCACCCCGACGCACATAGCTATACGCGTCGCTGGCCGCCTGGGGAGCGCCGGTGCACTGGAACACGAAATCCGCGCCCATGCCATCGGTCACATCCTTCACACGCTGCACGCGATCCTCCAGCGTCTTTGCATCGTGGAAGTTCACAAAGGTCTTCGCGCCCATCCGCTTGGCGATTTCCAGACGCTTCGCATTGCCGTCCACCGCGATGATGTGGTTGATACCGGCCGCCCGCAGAACGCAAATCTGCACCAGGCCAACCGGACCACAGCCCTGCACCAGCACCTTCGTGTTGAAGTTCATCAGGCCGGTGCTGTTGGCGCGGTTATAGGAATGAACGCACACCGTCGCCAGCTCCAGCAGCATCCGCTCCTGCAAATCCAGGTCGTTGACCTTGAAATAGGTCGCGCCGGGAGCGCTTATCATCAGATGGGTGGCGAACCAGCCGTTTAGATGCTTCTCAGGGCTGTCGGAAATGAGGCCGAATATGCCCTGCTTGTCGCAGAGGTTCGTATGAGCGGGATGCATCCGGCAAATGCCGCAATCGCCACAGCTAATCACAGAGGTGACAATCTTGTCGCCCACCTGGAGGGGCTTTCCGGCGGTGTCACAGCGCACATTTTTTCCCAGCGCCAAAATCTCGCCCGTTCCCTCATGGCCGAGCACAACCGGCGCCAGACCGAAGGGATCGCCTTTCCATTCGTGCACATCGGTGCCGCAAACGCCGGCGCCCTCTACCTTCACAAGAATGTCATCGTCACCCAGCTGGGGGATCGGATATTCCTGCACCTCAATGGTCTTCGGGCCTGTGAGCATGGCCACCTTCGCCGTTTTCGGAATTGCTCCGGCGGCGACGCTGGGCGCCTTGGTCATTTGCGCCAGCACATCGCGCACGATGTCGGCGACTTGATTTTCGCTCAGTTGCATTGCTTTTTCCTCCTGTCAAATGATATGAAAGCTGTCGGCCATCACACAGCGCCTTTGCCGGGTGAAGCTACGGGCGGAGGTGATTCCCTCTCCCGTCGGCCCGGCGATGGTGAAGGTGGTATGTCCTTCGCCGCCAAAGCCGATACCGGCATAGGACGGCGCATTTTTTACAAAAATGGTGGTTTCCACCGCCCGGGCGAACCGGGTCAAATGGTCGATGTTTTTCGAGTGCATATGAGCGGTGTGGCGACAGCCATGCTCCGCCCGCACAGCCAAATCAATGGCCTCGTCAATGTCCTGCACCCGCACAATAGGTAAAATCGGCATCATCAGCTCCGTTTGTACGAAGGGATGGTTGAAATCGGTTTCACAAATCAAACAGCGCACACTGCTGTCCACCTGCACCCCGATTTTTTCCATCAAAACCGCCGCATCCCGTCCGACGCACTTGCGGTTGATGACCTTCCGGGCTTTTCCGTCCTTCCCCACCTGCTCCACAAGCACGATTTTCTCCAGCGCATCCACCTGTTCCCGACTGAGCATATAGGCACCGTTCTGGCGCATATAGTGAATCAGCTCGTCCGCAATGGAATCGAAGGCGAAAACCTCCTTTTCCGCGATGCAGGGCAGATTATTGTCGAAGGAACAGCCGTCGATGATGTCCTTTCCAGCCTTCGGAATATCCGCCGTGTCGTCCACGATCACCGGGGGGTTTCCCGCGCCGGCGCCGATGGCCTTCTTACCGGAGGAAAGCACGGCCTTCACAACACCGGGGCCGCCGGTGCACACCAGAAGGCGAATCAGCGGATGGGACTGCATGATGGCGGCGCTGTCCATGGTCGGCTTCGCCATCGAGCACACCAGAACCTCCGGCCCACCGGCCGCCTTCGAAGCGCGGTTCACCAAATCCACCGCATAGTTCGAGGTGGCGATGGCATGGGGATGCGGATTGAAAACGACGCCGTTTCCGGCGGCAATCATGCCGATGCTGTTGCAAATCACCGTTTCGCTGGGGTTGGTGCTGGGAGTGATGCTTCCCACAAGACCGAAGGGAGCCATCTCCACCAGCGTCAGCCCATCGTCGCCGGTGCGCACCGTGGGACAAACATCCTCGGTTCCAGGGGTTTTATCGGCCACAAGAATGTGCTTCGCCGTTTTGTGCTCCACCCGGCCCATGCCGGTCTCCGCCACGCCAAGCTTCGCCATAATCGGCGCTTCCTCGCGGGTTAGACGGCGAATTTCGGTAATGATTTTTTCCCGTTGCTCCACGGTCATGGTGTGCAACGCTTTATAGCCAGCCTGGGTCGCTTCGATAGCCGCATTCATGTCGGTGAAAATACCGGTGAAGGTATGGCCATGATACTGGGTGCTGTCCCATTCCGGCTGAGTGGGGAAATCCCCTTGCTCGGCGGGCATGTTTTTCAAAACCCGCTCCACAATACGGCCGATTTCCGCTTCCGTTATTTCAACTGCCAATGGATCCCATCTCCTTTTCAAAATACTCTGTTGCAAAACGGCCAAAGGCGGTGTCTTGCTCCGCGGTGCCGCCGCTGACACCGAAGCCACCGATCACCTGTCCACTTTTTTTCAGCGGCACACCGCCGCCGAAAATTACAATACGGCCGCCGTTGGTCTGCTGAATTCCATAGAGCGAGCCGCCCGGCTGAGCAAGCCGCCCCAGCTCCTCCGTGGACATTTTCAGCGCCGCAGCGGTATACGCCTTGTTCAGCGCAATGTCCACGCTGGCGATGAACGCCTTTTCCTCCCGCAACAGCGCCAGCGGGTTTCCGCCGGCATCACAAACCGCCGTGACCACCGGCACTCCTTCGGCGCAGGCGAAGCGCCGCACCGCCTGGCAAAGCTCCAGCGCCCGGTCGCAGAGAGATTCGCTCTCCTCTGCGAAATTCGCCGCAGCGGACAGCCCCTCCCGATCGCTTAGCCGCGCCAGCGCATACAGCAAATCGGACAGCCGATTCAGCCAGGCGAGCACCGACCGGGAAATCCCTCCGGTCTGGGAAGCCCCTACGGCGCACCGTTCCGCCCGGCGGGCCACGGTGCGGGCGGTGTCCAGCGCCGCTCCGCCGATGGTTTTCCCCGGCAGAACGAAGCCGGTGAAGCCCGCATTTTCTTCCATCGCGGCGTCGATGGCCTTTTCCAGCCGCGCCACCTGGGCGGCATCCGCAAAGGACATTCCGCCCGCCAGCTCGCCGCTGAGGGCAATCAAATCCTTCTGAAGCTGCTCCAGCACCGGGCGCAAAGCGGGCGTCTGTAGCTTCGCAGTGCCGATGGCACAGCTCAGCTCATCCAGCGTCCCCAGCAGAGCAAAAACCGGGCTGCTTTTCGGAATATTCTGTCTTGTCAAGGTGCTGGCAAGGCCGGTGTCCCCAGCTTTTGTATACAGCTTCAACTGGCCAACTCCTTTTTGGTTTCTCAACCGCCGATTTGTCCCCGCAGACCGGTCTGCTGCACCACATGCAACAGCGTCTGCATCTGCTCATTCTCCGGCGGACGAATGGCAGGAAGGGTGTATTCCCGACCGAGCCAGCGGTATTTATCCTGACCCAGCCGATGATAGGGCAACAAATGCATTTCCTCCACCCCCGGCAGAGAAGCGGCAAAGCGGGCGATGTCCCCGATTTCCCCCTGAGTGTCGTTGAACCCCGGAATCGTGGGCACACGAATAATCAGCCGCCGGGCGTTTTGGGCGATACGCCGAGCATTTTCCAGACAGAGAGCGTTGCTCTGCCCTGTGAAGGCTCTGTGCTTGTCAGCGTTCATGTGCTTAATATCCATCAAACACACATCCAAATGGGGCAAAGCGCGGGCAATCACCTCGTCATAGGAGGCGAAGGCGGTGGTTTCGATGGCGGTATGCAGCCCCTCCTCCTTCGCCGCCGCTAACAGCGCCACAGCGAATTCGGGCTGGCTGAGACATTCTCCGCCAGACAAGGTCATCCCACCGCCGGAATTTCGATAAAAATCCCGGTCTCGCGTGACAAACTCCAGCACCTGCGCCACCGTCATATCCTGTCCCACGGTCTTCGGCGCGCCGTTGACCGACATGGTCTCCACAGCATATTCCTGCATTTCCGGGTTACAGCACCAGCGACAGCGAAAATGACAACCCTTCAAAAACACAACCGTTCGGATACCCGGCCCATCATGAATGGAATAGCGTTGCAGGTCGGCCACGCGGCCGCGGACGGTCAAAAGCTCCATATCCGTCCTCCTCAAAAGCCTGCCTGCTCCGTGCGGCGAATGATGTCGTCCTGCAGAGAGCGCGACAGAGTAGTGAACAGGGCGCTATAGCCCGCAACCCGCACCACAAGAGAACGGTAATTTTCCGGATGCGCCTGGGCATCCAGCAAAGTTTCCCGACTCACCACATTGAACTGCATGTGGCTTCCCTTTCGGTCGAAATAGGTGCGCACCAACGCGGCGAAGCTTTCCAGCCCCGACCGCCCGGCCAGCGCCGACGGATGAAATTTCATATTATACAACGTTCCGTTGGACGCAATGAAATGATCCAGCCGCGCCACCGAGGCGGCTGCCGCCGTCGGGCCATGGGTGTCCTTCCCTGCCGAGGGAGAAACGCCATCCGCCACCGGCGTATGCGCCAGGCGACCGTCCGGCGTGGCGCCGGTTTGCGCGCCAAGGGGAACATTCGCCGACACGGGATACAGCCCCGCCTGATAGCTTCCGCCGCGGGGGTTTTTATGCTTTTCTACCGACTTCGTATAGGTATAGGCGGCTTGACGCGCCACCGCGTCCACCTCCGGCTCGTCGTTTCCGTATTTCGGAAGAGCCTCAATTTGCGCCAGCAGACGCTGATACCGTTCCTGGCTTTGTGCCGAGGCGGTGTTGGCCTGCACCATCGTCGCCACCTGGGCCACATCCTGCTCCGTCACCTGCTGGCCGCTGTTCGCCAGCGTCCGCACGATTTCGGCGGTGATTTTCTCCACATCCTCGGCCGCCACACAGCCGACACCGAAGTTATGGTCCATCGCCTCGCGAAAATCCGCCAGCGTGGCCTCATGACGCTCGAAAACCAACTCCCGAATCGCATACAGCGCGTCCGCCACATTGGCGACGCCGAAGCCCTGCGGGCCGGTGAAATTATAATGGGCGCCGCCCTGCTGGAGCGGCAAGCCCCGCGCGATACAATCGTCCACCAGCGCCGATTCAAAGGGCAAGGGACAAAGCTCCGCATGAGCCGCGTCGATAGAGTTATCCGCATTCACCAACAGGCTCACCAGATAATCCATCTGCTTCTGATAGGCAGCCACCACCTCGTCATAGGAGGTCATCTGCGCCACATCGCCGCTGGCGATGCCAACCATCTCGCCCTTGTCCATGCCGTTGTGGAATACAAGCTCCATCACCCGGCACATATTGAAGAACGCCGCGTCATGCCAGCCCTCGGTTTTTCCGGGGCATTGCGGCTCTACGCACCCGATGATGCAATAGTTCCGGGCATCCTCCAGCGTCAGCCCACGGCTGAGCAAGGAAGGAATAATCACCTCGTCGTTGTAATAGGCCGGCAAGCCGACGCCGGTACGGGTCAGCTCCGCCGCCTTAATACGCAGGTCATGGGGCGATCCGTTCCACAAGCGCACCGACAGGCTGGGAGCCGGCAGCTGCACATGCATCGAAGCCTGCAAACACATGAAGGACAGGTCGTTGGTCACATCCAGCCCCTCTTCGTTTTGGCCGCCGACAATTAAATTCTGGAACAGACTGTAGCCGGCGAAGCCATCCGCCGACGCGGCGTCTCGCACCTTGTTCAAATCGTTGAGCTTCACCCAGATACAATCCAACAGCTCCTGTGCAAATTCCGGCGAAAGCTTTCCGGCTTTCAAATCCGCCGCATAGTAGGGATACATATACTGGTCGAAGCGTCCCGGCGAAATCGAGTGGCCGCTGGACTCCACCTGCAACAGCATCTGAATGAACCAGAAGGACTGACAGGCCTCCCAAAAGCTCTCCGCGCCATATTCCGGTACCCGGCGGCAGTTTTCGGCGATCTGCTCCAACTCGCGCCGCCGCCGCTCATCCGAACAGGCCTTCGCCTGCTCTACGGCCAGCTGCGCATAGCGCCGCGCATACGCAATCACGCCATCGCAGGAACGAATGACCCCTTCAAGGAAGGTGTGACGGCGGGCATAGTCGCCGTCGCTCACCTGCAACACGGCCAGTTCCTCCTCCGCTTGACGGCGAATTCCTCGCATACCCAGGCGCAATACCTTGTCGTATTGCACGCATACATGGCCGACACCATTATAGAAATAGTTTCCGGGCGTGAATATGTTGTGACGCATGGCACGCAAGGTCTCCGGCGCCATATAAGCGGTCGCCAGCTCGCTGGTTGTTTTCCCCTTCCAATAGCCGAAAACGGCTCGTAAACGCGCCTTTGTGTCCTCGGTAATGGCGAAGGGGTCAGCCTTTCTTGTGGAAACCGTGTCCAGCTCCTCCGCCAACCATTCAAAGGAAAATTCCGGGAAGGTCTGACAGCCACGGGGCGCGCGGGAGGCGCTTCCCACCACAAGCTCATCTGGACGGATGGTGATGGGGATGTTTTCAAGAATATGGCAGAAAGCCTTAGAGCGGCGCGCCGTCATCGGTTCGCCCTCGGTGGCGCGATAGGACTCCGTCAACAGCTCTGCCCGATCCGCTTCGATCTGCGGCGGCTCTGCGAACAAGTGCTCAATCAGCCGACCGATACGCTCGGTCCTTTCGGCGTTATAGATTGTATACTGAGCCATCCACGCCTCTCCTTTCTCTCAAATTCAGAAGATCAGAAAACACAGCTTATTTATTCAGCTCCGCCAGCACCTTGCGGGTGATTTCTGCCACCAGGTCATTGGAGGGCGCCGCAGAATGGCAGGACTCGCTGTGGAGGGCGTTGCTCTTGCAACGGCAGTTCTCGGTGCCCAGGTTCTTACACTTCTTGCAGCCGGGATGACGGCCGGGAATCTGCATTTTCTTGCGCAGCTCCATCAGCTTTTCCAACTGGTCGCAGGGGATTTCCTCCACACCGCCCAGCTCACGGGCATATTTGCAGATTTTCGCGTTGAATTCCACTTCCTCCATGGTGAAAAAGGCCTTCGTCAGCGTGCAACCGACCGTCAAAGCACCGTGGTTCTTCAGCAAGAAGGCGTCGTGGTCCTGAATATAGGGAGCCAGAGAATCCGGGATTTCCATGGTGGAGGGGGTGCCGTATTCGCAGGTGGGCACACTACCGATGGTTAGAACGGCTTCCGGCAGGATGTACTGATCCAGCGGCACGCCGGCCACAGTGAAGGCGGTTGCCACAGGCGGGTGGGCGTGCACTACCGCGTTCACATCCGGGCGATCCCGGTATACACGCAGGTGCATTTTGATTTCAGAAGAGGGGTTCAGCTTTCCGTCCAGCTTGTTTCCCTGGCCGTCGATACGGATGATCATGTCAGGGGTCAAAGCGCCCTTCGACACGCCGGTGGGGGTGCAATAAAACTCGTTGTCGTTCACCTTGACCGAGATGTTTCCGTCGTTGGCGGCGACGAAGCCCTTCGCATAGATTTTGTGGCCGACCTCGCAGATTTCTTTTTTAATTTCATAAGCGGACTGTTGCATGATTCATATCTCCTTTTTTATAATAGTCAATTTATATATCAAAGCCAGTTTCCCGGTCTTCAAACCAAAGCCGCTGTATCCAGCGCAATCATATATTCCTCGTCCGTTGGAATCACCCAGGTGCGCACCCGCGCGCCCTCGGCGGACAAATCCGCTTCCTCCCCGCGGAGGACGGTTGCGTTTTTTTCCTCATCCAACCGAATGCCAAGGTATTCCATGTTACGGCACACCGCGCAACGCAAATCCCGATCGTTTTCGCCGATTCCGGCGGTGAACACCAGCGCATCCAGTCCATTCATCTCCGCAATATAGGCGCCGATGTATTTTTTAATTCCGTGGTATTGGATGTTCAGCGCCAGCTGCGCCCGCAGGTCTCCCTCGGCGGCGGCGTCGCACACGACACGGGAATCGCTGGATTTTCCGTAAACCCCCAGAAAGCCGGATTTTTTGTTGAGCATTTGCTCCACTTCGACGGCGCTCATGCCCTCGCTCATCAAATAAGTCAAAATCGTGGGGTCAACGGAGCCGGAGCGGGTTCCCATGAGAATTCCCTCCTGAGGCGTGAAGCCCATGGAGGTGTCGATCACCCGACCGCCGTCGATAGCGGTGATGGAGGAACCGTTTCCAAGATGACAGGTGATGACCTTCAGCGTGGAAATATCTCGGTTCATCCGCTGAGCCACCCGCTGGGCCACATAGCGATGAGAGGTGCCATGAAAGCCATAGCGGCGGATGCTTTTTTTCTCATACAGCTCATAAGGGAGCGGATAAACATAAGCATAATCCGGCATGGTGGAATGGAAGGAAGTGTCGAACACACCCACCATCGGCACCGTCGGCATCAGCCGCCGACAGCCTTCGATGCCAGCGATGGCCGGTGGGCCATGCAAAGGATTCAGCTTCACAATCGAATAGAGATACCGAATCACCTCGTCGTCGATGCGGCAGGACTGGCGCAGCTTTTCGCCGCCATGGGCGATGCGGTGTCCCACCGCTCCGATTTCGTCCACGGAGGAAATCACGCCAAGCTCGGGGTCGGTGAGCAGCTTCAACACGATGGACAGCGCCGTTTCATGCTCCGGCAAATCCACCGCCAGCTCATAATCCTCCCGGCCGGGACGCTTGTGCTTCACGCAACCGCCCTCAATACCGATGCACTCGCAAAGCCCCTTTGCCAGCACCTTGCCCTCCGGCATTTCGAAAAGCTGATATTTCAGCGAGGAGCTTCCGGCGTTAATTACCAAAATTTTCATTGTGCTCCCCCTTTCATCACCGCTTCAAAACGGACATAGGCCTCGTCATAGGCGGCGGTATCGCCCGGCTCATAGAACTTTGGCTCCTCCGAAGCCGCAATCACCTGCCGTGCCCGCTGCAAATCGAGAATTTCCCCAAGAGCGATGAGCTGAACCGCCACATTTCCGGCGGCCGTGGCCTCGATCGGCCCAGCGATAACCCGCACCGCACAGGCATCCGCCGCCATCTGGCAAAGAAGGCGATCCTTCGTGCCGCCGCCAATCATGTGAATGGTGGAATATTCCAGCCTGGTGACCTCCCGGATGGCCCGGAAAGTATAGCGATATTTCATCGCCAGGCTTTCGTAGATACAGCGCATAATTTCGCCGCGGCTCTGGGGCACATATTGGCCGGTGCGACGGCAGAACTCCTGCACCCGCTTCGGCAGATTTCCGGGAAGGACGAAGGAATCGTCGTCCGGGTCAATGAAGCATCGGAAGGGAGCGCAGGCCAGCGCCTCCTGCTCCAACTGGGCAAAGGTCACATTCTCCCCTTCGCGAATCCACTGACGGCGAGACTCCTGAATGAGCCAAAGCCCCATGATGTTCTTGAGAAAACGGGTGGTGCGGCCGAAGCCGCCCTCGTTGGTGAGGTTGAATTTCAGCGTCGTATCGTTAATGACCGGGGCGGCCAGCTCCGTCCCAAAAAGCGACCAGGTGCCGCAGCTGATGAAAATGAAATCCTTTTCGGTGGAGGGCACCGCCACCACCGCGGAGCCGGTGTCGTGGGTCGCCACGGCGATAACCGGCACCTTCGGCGCACCCAGTTCCTCGCAAATCTCATCCGACAAAAGGCCATAGGTGTCGCCCGCATCGATGATCGGCGGAAACAGCCGCCGGGGAATTTCCAGCCACTCCAGCAAATCGAAGGCCCAATCACCGGTTTTCGGGTCCAGGCACTGGGTGGTGGACACCTCACTGTATTCCGCCCGCATCACGCCTGTGAGGAAATAGGCGAACAAATCCGGCATCAAAAGCAGCTTGTCGGCCTGGGCCAGCTTCTCCGGCTCGTTCTGTTGCAGATACGCCAGCTGGAAAATCGTGTTGAAGGCCGCAAACTGAATTCCCGTGCGCTGATACAGTTCCTCCTTAGGGATCGTCTCGAAGACCTTTTCCATCATGCCGACGGTGCGAGTGTCTCGATAATGCACCGGGTTCCCCAGCAAATGCCCCTTTCGGTCAATGAGGCCAAAATCCACGCCCCAAGTATCGATGCCGATGGCGTCGAAGCCGCCGGCGTGCACCGCTTTCGAAATTCCCTGCTTGATTTCATGAAACAGGCGTAGCACATCCCAGCTGAAGACACCGCGCACATTCACGGGGTCGTTGGAAAACCGATGGATTTCCTCCATGTGGATCCGTTCGCCGTCGAAGGTGGCGAGAATCGCCCGGCCGCTGGAAGCGCCGAAGTCGAAGGCCAAAACCCGCTTGCTCATTTGATCCTCTCCTGTTCTGTTTGTCCTCAATCCGGGCGAAAAGCCAAAGGCTCCCCCACCCTTCATTACAAGGGCATTATACACCCCTTTTCCTGTTCCGTCCAGTAATGGCGGAAATTTCGATAAATTTACGGTTGATTTTTGTCATATAATCGTATATAATCAGAAATAATCAAAGGAGAGATGAAAATGCTGCCACTCGAACGACAAAATCAGATTTTATCCATTCTGGACAACCGCCACGCAGTCACCGTGGATGAGCTTTGCACCGCGCTCTATTCCAGCGGCGCCACCATCCGCCGGGATTTGCAGATACTCGAAAACCGGGGACTGATTCGCCGCACCCACGGCGGCGCGGTGCATATCGACGCCAACACCCGCGACTTCCCGCTGACCCTGCGGGAAAACGAAAACCTCAGCGCAAAGGAAGCGCTGGTGCAGCGGGCGGTTCCTCTTATCAAGGACGGCTACACACTGTTCATGGACTCCAGCAGCACCGTTTGCCGACTGGCGCGGCGGCTGGTGGGCTTTCAACAGCTGCGTGTCATCACAAACGGCCTGAAAACCGCCAGCATTTTGGCGGAAATCGACGGCGTGGAGGTATACGGAACCGGCGGACGGCTACGGCAGGGCGCCATGTCCTTCGTCGGCAATCAGGCAATGGATTTCGCCCGCCGCTTCAATGCGGACTACGCTTTCATTTCCTGCCGGGGCGTGGACGCAGAGGCGGGCATCACCGACTCCGACGAGCAGGAGGCGGAGCTGAAGCGGATATATATGCAAAACGCCCGCACAGTAGCTCTGCTGTGCGATTCCAGCAAAATCGGGAAACGCTACTTCTGCAAAATCAGCCCGCTAGACGCGGTACATAAAATAATCACAAATGTACAGCTCCCGCCGGAATATTCCCGCTGAACTGCCCTTCCCCACCCACAACATCCTGTGGTTGAAAATGTAAGAAAGCACGAAAAGAGCAAGCCGCCCCGGTCAAATCGGCCGGGACGGCTTGCGTACATCTGTTTATTTCATGTGGCGAAGGGTATAATCCACAATCGCCTCCGCAGCGCGCTTTTCCGGACGGGCGGCGACCAGTCCTTCGGCCAACACCTTCAATCGCTCCGGCTCCTCCGTCAAGGAAACGGCCTTTTCTACAGCCGTTTCCCAATCGAACGCCGTTGGCAGGCCAAAGCGCTTTTGAAAATAGGCCATGTTTTTCGATTCACAGCCGGGAACAGCCAGCAATAGCACCGCCGGACACCCCACCGCCAACAGCTCTGTGGTGGTCAGTCCGCCGGGCTTTGTCACGCAGACATCCGCCGCCGCCATATAATCCGCCATTTTGTCTGTAAAGCTGATAGGCTGTACACAGGGGATGGCCGCGGTTTCCAACAGCTCCAGCAGCTCCCGGTTGTTTCCGCAGGCAACCACCGTCTGCACACCTTCCGGAAGCTGGCGGCCAAAGAAGGAAAGCTCCCGGTTGATATGGCCACAGCCCATGCTCCCGCAGGACAGTAGAAGCACCGGCTGGGCCGGGTCCAGCCCCAGCGCCTGCCGCGCCGCCTTTTTCTCCGGCGGCGCCGAGAAGCATTTTTTCACCGGAATTCCGGTGACCTTCAGCTTTTCCGCCGGAATCCCGGCGGCCTCAAATTCGCCGCTAAGCTCTGCCGCCGGCACAAACCAGGCATCCGCATCCAGCTCGCCGCTCCCCGGACAGCAGGTATAATCTGTGGAAACGAAATAAAACGGCAGGGTCAACCCGTATTTTCGTCGGGCGGCGGTGACCATCATGGCTGAAAACACATGAACGCACACCACCGCATCAAAGCCGTTTTCTTCCACAAAATCCCGAAGCCGTTCCACGCCACGGCTCAGCAGAGCCGCAATCCAATCGGAGCGATGGCGCTCCTGAAAGGAATAGGCGCGGCCGAAGGCGCCCGGCAGATGGCGATACATATAGATATGCCCATGACTGACAATCGAGGAAAAATGGGGCGAAACGAAGCGCAAGCCATCCTCGACGGAGCAATCGACGCTCCGTCCCTCCAGCTCCTCCTGCAAGGCCTTCGCCGCCGAATTATGGCCGCCACCGGTGTTGGCGGAAAGAATCAGCACTCGCTTTTTCGCCCCTTCATTGGGCGCATCGCTCCTCTGACGGCCGTTTTTGCGGGAAAAGCGTAGCCGACGGAAAAAATTCTGTAGCTCTCGTCGACATTCCTCCTCCAGCACGCCGGTCACCAGCGTCGGCCGGTGATTATAGGGCAAGGCGAACAAATCCACCAAGGAACCGCAGGAGCCGGCCTTCGGGTCAGCTGTCCCCTGAATCACCCGGTCGATGCGGGCGTTGATGATGGCGCCGGCGCACATAGGGCAAGGCTCCAGCGTTACATACAGGTCACAGCCGGACAGCCGCCAGCCACCAAGCCGATTACAAGCCTGCCGAATCGCCTCAAGCTCCGCATGAGCCAGCGCGTTTTTGTCTCGTTCCCGTCGGTTTCTCCCCCGCCCGACGATGACGCCTTCCTTCACAATCACGGCGCCCACCGGAACCTCTCCCTCGGCCGCCGCCTCCTGAGCCAGCTCCAGCGCCGCTCGCATCCAGCGCTCCTCAAACCCCGTCATATCACATTGCCTCCAGCACGGCCAGCCCTACCAGCACCGCAAGGGCTACCACCAGCACCGGCGCCGTCAACAGCGTCCTCGTCCGGTGGCCGCTCGAAAGCCCCGTTGCCGGCGGCGTCGGTCGCCGCAAAAGCTCGCTTTTCCGCAACACCAAGAGCAAAAGCGCCGCGCCGCCCAGCAAAATCAGTGCCCCCATCACAATCAAATTGAACACGACCATCGCCGTTTCGTCCATGTCATGGGTGAGATACCCCACCACCGAGGACAGGGCGTTGTTGCCGAAATGCACCGCCACTGCCAACCAGATATTCTCGGTTTTCACATAAATCCAGCCCAGAGCCAGCCCCACCACAAAGGCGAAGGGCACCTGCTGTAAATTTCCGTGCATCAGCCCGAAAAGCAACGCCGACATCAGCACCGCCGTCGTGTCTCCAAAGGGGCGCAGCTCCCGCAGAACATAGCCGCGCATCACCGCCTCCTCCAGCAACGCCGGCAACAGCGCAAACACGCCGATATACGCCAGCAGACCCGCCGGCGTATAGGTCATCAAATCCGGCGTCTCCGGCACGCTGGCGCCAAACTGCTCGAAAAACGCTACCACATAGTTGGCCACCACATTCGCCAGCATACACAGCCCAATACAGGCCAAAAAAACCAAAAAGGCATCGGTGCCGTTGACTAGCTTCGCCGGGGTCAGCGGAAAATAGCGCCGACCGGCGCACAAAGCCACCACCAGCGCCGGAGCCAGCATGGCGAAGGTGTAAATTCCGGCATAGACCGCCAGATAGGTCATTTTATCCAGCCCCAAAAAGGCAGAGGACAGCCGTTCGCCGGACACAAGCCCCGTAAACAGCAGAAAATAAGCCAAAACCGTGAAGGTGAGCTGAAGTCCGGCGGTGTTTGCCAGCATCAGCGCGCCCACAAAATTCCCCTGGCGGCGCAAAATGCGTCGTTCCGCCTTATCGGGAGATACTGGTGGCGGCTGGGGAGCATAATAGAGCGGAGGCGGGGTAAATTGGGTCATAAGCGATAGTTCCTTTCTGAAAAAACAAAGCTTTTTTCTATTTAGCCACATTCTAACACAATTCTATCCAATTGTACAGGGATTTTTTCGTTGCATATCCGATAGATTTGTGGTATAGTATGCTTTAGTGTAGAAATTTAAGGGGAGATTGTATTGGATAACCGTCCAATTGGCGTGTTTGATTCCGGTGTGGGCGGACTCACCGTGGTGCGACAGCTCCAGGCGATTCTGCCGCAGGAAAGCATCGTCTATTTCGGCGACACCGGGCGGGTGCCCTATGGCACTCGAAGTGAAGAGACCATTCGGCGCTACGCGCGGGAGGACTGTCGGTTTCTCACCGACCGGGCGGTGAAATGTATCATCGCCGCCTGCGGCACCGTCAGCTCCGTGGCCGGCGATGTGCTCGCCGCCCAGCCCGTGCCTGCCTTCGGCGTTGTGGAGGCCACCGCCGCCGCAGCAGTAAAGGCGACAAAAAACAAAAAAATCGGCATCATCGGCACCCCCGCCACCGTCGGCTCCGGCGCGTTCCACCGCGCCCTGACAACGCTTGATCCGGCCATCGAAATCACGGCCGTTGCCTGTCCAGTGCTAGTGACGCTGGTGGAAAATGGCTGGACCGAGCCGGGAGACGCGGTGACCGAGGCGGCCGTCGCCCGCTACCTGGAACCGATACAAAAAGCAGGGGCTGACACGTTGATTCTCGGCTGCACCCATTTTCCGTTGCTGGCTCCTATCATCCAAAACCGGCTCAGCCCCACGGTGACCCTCATCGACTCCGGCCGAGAAACCGCCGCCGCCTGCGCCGCCCGGCTGAAGGCCGCCGACAGGCTGGCCGCCTCGGAAAAGCAGACTGGCGACTGTCAGTTTTTCGTATCCGACCGGCCGAACGGCTTCGAGGTCATCGCCCGGCGCTTTCTTGGCCACCCCGTGGGAAACGAAGTGAAAACCGTTTCGCCGGAGGACACAGATCATACAAAGAAAGGCGGTTGAACCGTGGACGCAATCATACATATTACCGGCACTCAGCGCCTGGAGGGTCAGGAGCCGGACACCATCGAGCTGACCACCCGCGGCAGCTTTCATAAAACAGAGGAGGGCTACGCTCTCTGCTATACCGAAGAGGCCGCCGAGGCGGAGCGCACCGCCGTCACCCTGCACATCACCCCCCGACAGGTGATGCTGGAACGCTCCGGCGGCCACGCCGGAATGCTGATTCTAGAAAAACAGCGCCGCCATCACAGCCAATACGCCACACCCTATGGCGTGCTGGATATGGGAACCTACGCCACCGCTCTGGACTGGAGCCTGAACGCGGCCGGCGGAACGCTGGATTTCGCCTATACCCTCGGCTTCAATGGCGGCATCAATTCCACACACACCGTGCACATCACCGTACAGGAGGAAAAAACATCATGTCCAATATCGTAACCAAAACCGAAGAACAGCTGCGCCAGCGCATCGCCGCAGCCGTCGCAAAGGCCATCGCCGACGGAGAGCTGCCGGCGGCCGAGCTTCCCGCCTATACGGTGGAAGTTCCCGCCGACCGGAAAAACGGCGATCTCGCGGTGAATGTGGCCATGGTTTCCGCCCGCGCTTTTCATGGCGCGCCCCGGAAAATCGCCGAAGCCATCGCCGCCCGCTTCGAAACGGAAAACAGCTTTTTCGAGCGCATCGAGGTAGCCGGGCCGGGCTTTTTGAACCTGTTTCTCTCCCCTGCCTATTACGGCGGCGTGATTGAGGAAATCCGCCAAAAGGGAGAGGCCTATGGCCGCTCCAACTTCGGCCGGGGCGAAAAGGTGATGGTGGAATATGTTTCCGCCAACCCTACCGGCCCCATGCATATGGGAAACGCCCGTGGCGGCGCCCTGGGCGACTGTCTGGCCAGCGTGCTGGATTATGCCGGCTATGACGTATGGCGGGAGTTTTATATCAACGACGCCGGAAATCAGATTGACAAATTCGGTCTGTCTCTGGAGGTGCGCTATCTCCAGCTGTTTTTGGGCGAAGAAAATGTGGTTCTCCCAGAGGACGCCTATCATGGCGACGACATCCGAGAGCGCGCCGCCGCCTTCGCGAAGGAGCACGGAGACGCCTTTGTGAACGCCACCGCCGAGGAGCGGCGGCGGGCGCTGGTGGAATATGCGTTGCCGCTGAACATCGCCAAGATGAAGGCGGATATGGCAAAATATCGCATTGAATATGACCGCTGGTTCACCGAATCCACCTTGCACCAGAACGGCGAGCTGAAGGAAGTCATCGACATCCTCACTGAAAAAAGCCTCACCTATGAAAAGGATGGAGCCTTGTGGTATAAGGCCGGCGCCTTCGGCGAAAAATATCAACCGAAGAAGCACAAAACAAAGGACGGCGAGGAGGAAGGCATCAAGGACGAGGTTTTGGTGCGCGCTAACGGCAATCCCACCTATTTCGCCGCCGACATCGCCTATCACCGCAACAAATTTCTGCGGGGCTACACCACCCTCATTGATGTCTGGGGCGCCGACCACCACGGCCATGTGGCGCGGATGAAGGGTGCCATGGATGCCGTCGGTCTGGACGGCGAAAAGCTCCACGTGGTGCTTATGCAGCTGGTGCGGCTGGTGCGGGACGGGGAAATCGTCCGTATGTCCAAGCGCAGCGGAAAGGCCATCCAACTCAGCGACCTTTTGGATGAGGTTCCGGTGGACGCCGCCCGCTTCTTTTTCAACCAGCGGGAGGCCAACACCCAGATGGAATTCGACCTGGGATTGGCCATCGAGGAATCCTCCTCAAACCCGGTTTATTATGTCCAATATGCCCACGCCCGCATCCATTCCATTTTCCGCAAGCAGGGGTTGGCGGCGGGCGATTGCACCGCCACCCCTGCCCAGCTGGCCCTGCTCACCGCTCCGGAGGAGCGGGAGCTTATCCGCCATCTATCCGGTCTGGAAAAGGCGGTTGTGGACTGCGCCCGGTGTATGGATCCCTCCGGCATCACCCGCTATGCGCTGGAGCTGGCGACCCTGTTCCATAAGTTCTATAACGCCTGCCACATCAACGGCGTGGACAGCGATTTGGCCGCCGCTCGACTGGCGCTGTGCGATGCCGCCCGCATCGCCCTGCACAACACCCTCTCCATCATGAAAATCGACGCTCCGAAGAGTATGTAATCTGTCGCAAAAACAAAAACCGTGTTCTGCTTTCGCAGAGCACGGTTTTTTCCATCATTCCAGCATTTTCAGAAACTGCGCCTCGTCAATGACCGGGATTCCCAGCTGTTGCGCTTTGTCCAGCTTGCTTCCGGCCTCCTCGCCGGCCAGCACATAGGTGGTTTTTTTCGAAACCGAGGAGGAAGCCTTTCCGCCCCTCTGTTCGATTTTCTCCTGCGCCTCGCTGCGCTTGAGTGTCGGCAGAGTTCCGGTCAGCACAAAGGTCATCCCGTCAAAGCGGCTATCGATTCTCCGACTTTTTGCCTGCATATTTACCCCGGAAAGGCGAAGCTGTTCCACCAGATGGCGGGAGGGCGCCAGTGCAAAGAAGGCCACCACGCTTTCCGCCATCACGCCGCCGAAACCGTCGATTGCACCGATTTCGGTCGCGTCGGCCGCCAGCAGGGCGTCCATGCTCTCGAAATGCGCGGCCAACAGCTTCGCGGCCTTTTCGCCGATATGGCGGATGCCCAGCCCATAAATCACTCGATACAGGTCGTTTTCCTTGGATTTTTCGATGGCGGCGAGAAGGTTGTCGGCGGATTTTTCGCCCAGCCCCTCCAATCCAGCCAGTTTTTTCCGTTCCAGCCGATAAAGGTCATATAGCTCCTCCACAAGCCCTATGTTCACCAGCAGCTCCAGCACCGCCGGACCAAGCCCATCTATGTCCATGGCATCCTTCGAGGTGAAATGAATCAAATGGCGCAGGCGTTGGGCGGGACATTCGGGATTCACACAACGCAAATCCGCTTCCTCCTCCTCCCGCACCGCTGGCTGGCCGCAGGAGGGGCAAACCGACGGCAAGCAATAAGGCTTCCCGTCGGCACAATGGCGCACCACCCGCACAACCTCCGGGATGATTTCCCCCGCCTTGCGCATGGCCACCGTGTCGCCGATTTGCAATCCCTTTTCGTCGATGAAATTCTGATTATGCAGGGTGGCGCGGCTGACGGTTGTGCCCGCCAGCGTCACCGGATCGAAAACCCCGGTTGGCGTGAGCACGCCGGTGCGTCCAACCTGCACCTCTACCGCCCGCAGAACCGTCTCCTTCTCCTCCGGCGGATACTTATAGGCCACCGCCCATTTAGGAAATTTCGCAGTGCTTCCCAGCGCTTCTCTATCTGTGAAGCTATCCACCTTCACAACCGCGCCGTCGATGTCATAGGAAAGCGCCGTTCGCTGTTCACCCAGCTCCCGAATCCGCGCCAGCGCCGTTTCCAGCGAATCCGTGACACAATAGCCGGGAATCACCGGAAACCCAAGAGCCTCCATCCGCGCCAGCGAGGCGGCATGGGAAACCATCATCTCCCCTTCGATGCTTTGCATATTGAAAACAAAAATCGACAGCTTTCGCCGGGCGACCACCGCCGGGTCCTTCTGGCGCAATGTCCCGGCCGCCGAGTTGCGGGGATTTTTGAAGGGTTTTTCGCCGTTCTCCTCCTGCTGGTGCACGAGGGTGGCGAAGCTTTCCCGCGGCATATACACCTCGCCCCGCACAATCAGCCGCTCCACCGGCTCCCGCAAAATCTGAGGAATGTCCGCGATTTGCAGAAGATTCGCGGAAACATCCTCACCCACAAGGCCGTCTCCGCGGGTCGCGCCGCGGAAAAACCGCCCGTTTCGGTATTCGATGGCTACGGAAAGACCATCGATTTTCGGTTCCACCACATAAACCGGATGGGACACCGTCTCCCGCACCCGCCCGTCGAAGGCGCACACTTCCTCCTCTGAGAAAACATCCTGCAGGCTTCCCAGCGGCACCTCATGGGTCACCTCCGAGAACAACCGGGAGCGTTCTCCGTGGATGCGCTGAGTATAGGAATCCGGCGTAATCAGCTGTGGGAATTCCTTTTCCAGCGCACGAAGCTCCCGCGTCAGGGCATCGAAGGCATCGTCCTCCAGCTCCGGCGCATCCTCATCATAATAGCGATGGCTGTGATATTCGATTTGCTCCCGTAGCTCCTGCACGCGCCGTTGGGCTTTTTCCAGCTCCATCTGCACTTCATCTCCGTTTTCTTCAATCCACATGGCCATAATTGAAAATTTTGTCCGTTAAATCGTCGTCCGCGTCCATCACCTGGGTCAGCGTTTCCGGAATCTCCCCCTGAACCACCGCCTCCGCCACCGGGAAGGCGCTGTCCAGCGTCACGGAAGAGCGCCCGGCCGAGGTGACCACGCAAAGGCTGATTTTCAGCTCCACCTGCACCCGATACAGGCTTTGGTTGATGCCGGTCGATTCCAGCAAGGAGGAGGCGGAGGACAGCACCGTCGCCGTGGCGCTCATGGGAAAGCGCAACACCGGCCCCCAGCCGCTCAGCGCCTCCGGCCCGCACAGCGTGCCCAGTGGCACATCCGCCGACACCCGCGTCATCCCCTCCATGGCGGCCATGATATAGCTTCCCACATCGGTGCGCACCGTATTCACCGCCGCCGTATCGGTCACAATCGCGGAAACGGTTTGGTTTTCGGCATAATCCACCCGAATCATGGAGCGGCAAAGGGCACTTCGTTCCTCCAGCACCCGGCCGAAGGCCTCGTTCACCAGCGTTTCGGCTATCCACAGCGCCTGGCTTTCCGCGAAGGTCAGCACCACCTCGCGGCAATGGAGCAGACAGCCCGCCGCCCCCACAACCAGCAAGCCACAGACGGCCAAAGCGCGTACGGCCAGCCATCGACGGCGGCGGCGCAAACGCCCTCGCAACCTTTTCATCGCCCATCACCTCATGACTAGGGTATGAAAAAGGGCTGTACCGAGTGCGCTTTATACCGTCAGCGCCTCCGGCTTCGTTTTTTCCTCCTCCGCCGCCAGCTTTTCCGACAAGCGGCGGCGACATTCCAGCCCCTCATATTTGAGGCGGAACTGTACCCGCGCCCGATAGTTCCTTTTACAGCCCCGGCAGAAAAGCTCCGCACAGAACGCGCGACTGCGAAAGCGCCATTCGCCCTTTCTTTTCAGCTCCCGTCCACATTCCGGACAAGAGAAGCGAAGCTCGCTTCCCTTCACCCGCGGATCGTCGATGTCGCTGATAACCACCGTTTTGAAGGTCAGACGCCGATAGAACTCCTCATCCACCGGCCGGATGGCCCGGCGGAAGCTTTCAGGCTCATACACCCGCTGCAAAATCTGTGCGGTCAAGCGACTGTCATCCAGCGCCCGATGCAAAGCCATGTTCTCCTGAGGGATTTCCAAAAGCTCTCCCGCCCGACTCAAACCAATCTGGCCGCCGGTCACGCCCATGCGCGTTTGTGCATAGGCTTGCAAATCCATATATCGCTCCAGCCCCGGGATGGTCTCCCTGCCAAAGAAAAAGCGGCAGTTTTCCATCATCACCAGCAAATCGGAGGTGCTCCAGGTCAGATAAACCGCCGGCTCCTCCCCCACAAAGGCCAGCAATCCCTCCACCATCTGAGCGAAGGTCACGCCATCCTCCAGCTCCTCCGCCGTGATGCTCGTCA
This sequence comes from uncultured Ruminococcus sp., assembly GCA_964609975.1. Lineage (GTDB taxonomy): Bacteria > Bacillota > Clostridia > Oscillospirales > Acutalibacteraceae > UBA5905. The sequence continues at coordinate 103,490 of CAZSTR010000001.1, forward strand.
AATCCTGCACAATCTCAGACAGCTTCTTGGAGACAACCGGGTGCACCTGCGCTTGAAAGGTGTCCACAATTTCCAGGCTGTTGTTCACACGCACAGCCCCGATTTCGATGATTTCGTTGAAGTAGCCATGAGCCTTTTTGGAATAGCTTCCGTTCCATTCCAGGTCGATAATAATATACTGCATAGCCTCAGCCCATCTCGCCCAGGACACGGCCGCCCAAAAGATGGAAATGCAAATGCTGCACCGTCTGGCCGGCCGCTTCGCCGTTATTCGTCACGATACGATAATCCGTCACGCCCTGCGCGGCGGCGATTTCCGGCGCCTTCGCGAAAATATGAGCGACCGTCTCGGCGTTTTCGGCGGTCAGCTCCCGTACCCCCTCTAAATGCGTTTTCGAAATCATCAGCACATGCACCGGCGCCTTCGGCTCAATGTCCAAAAACGCCAGCATCTGCTCATCCTCATACACCTTTTTCGACGGAATTTCCCCGGAAATAATTTTACAAAACAGACAATCCATGTTCTCCACGCTCCTCGCTCAGCCCAGCATAGCCGCCACAGTGTCGGCCACCGCCGCCACCACCGCGTCGACGCAGTCGGTGTCCTTTCCGCCCGCCATGGCGGAATCCGGGCGGCCGCCGCCCTTTCCACCGCAAAGGGCGGAAACCTGCTTGACGATGTTGCCGGCATGAACGCCGGCCTGAACAGCGCTCTTGGTCGCTACGGCCAGAATGCTGACCTTTTCCTCATGAACGGTGACCAGTACAACCACGCCCTCGCCGATTTCATCCCGCATCCGGTCGCCCAGCTCCCGCAGACCAGCCGTATCCAAATCCGGCACACGCAAGGCCAACACCTTTACGCCCTTCACCGTCTGAACCTGCTGGTTCACATCACCCAGAGCGCTTTGCGCCGCCTCGTTTTTCAGCGCCTCGTTCTCCGCGGCCAGCTCCTTCGTCTGCGTCAGCAGATGGCTGACCCGCTCCTCCAAATCCTGCTCCTTGCATTTGAGGAGACCGGCCAGCTTCGCCAGCCGTGTATCCAGCGTTTGATAATAAACAGTCACATTTTCTCCGGTCAGCGCCTCAATCCGGCGCACACCGGCGGCCACGCCGCTCTCGGAAACCAGCTTAAACAGGCGAATAGCGCCGGTCTGCGCCACATGGGTGCCGCCACACAGCTCCTTGGAAAAATCGCCCATGGACACCACCCGCACGAAATCGCCGTATTTTTCGCCAAAGAGAGCTATGGCGCCGGAGCGCTTCGCCTCCTCAACGGTCATCACATCCGTCACCACCGGCAAATTCTCGGCAATTTTCTCGTTGACCATCTGTTCCACCTGAGCCAGCTCCTCGTCCGTCATCGCCTGGAAATGGGCAAAGTCGAAACGCAGACGGTTGGGAGTCACCAGCGAGCCCTTCTGCTCCACATGACTGCCCAGCACCTGGCGCAGAGCCTTCTGTAGCAGGTGGGTGGCACTATGGTTACAGCAGGTGGCCGCCCGCGCGGCGGAATTTACCTGCATAGTCACCGTTTCGCCCACGCGCAGCATCCCGGCGGTCACAACACCCACATGGCCAACCTTTCCACCCCGCAGCTTGATAGTCTCCTCCACGGCGAAGGCGCCATCCTTTCCGGAAATCACACCGGTGTCGCCCTCCTGGCCACCCATGGTGGCATAGAAGGGGGTCACATCGGTGAACAGCGTCCCCCGCTGTCCCTCACAAAGTGCCTCGGTCAGCTCCTCGCCGTCGGTGAGCACCGTCACCGTGCCCGCCAGCTCCAGCTTGTCATAGCCGTCAAAGCGGGTGGTGACAGAGGAGTCGATGCGGTCATAAACCGTGGCGTCGGCGCCCATATAGTTGGTCACCTCGCGGGACTCGCGGGCGCGGGTGCGCTGTGCCTCCATGGCCACGCGGAAGCCCTCCTCGTCCAGCGAAAAGCCCTTTTCCTCCAAAATTTCCTTCGTCAAATCCACCGGAAAGCCATAGGTGTCATAGAGCTTAAACACCTCAGCGCCATCCAGCTCCGTTTTCCCCGCCGCCTTCAGGCCGTCCTCCAGCTCCGCGAGGATCCGCAAGCCCTGGTCGATGGTTTTGTTGAACTGGGCCTCCTCGTTGGAAAGCACCTTGAAAATGAACTCCTTTTTCTCCTCCAGCTCCGGATAACCGTCCCGCGAACCTTCGATCACCGAATGGCTCAGCTCCGCCAGAAACGCCCCGTCGATGCCCAGCAGGCGGCCATGGCGCGCCGCCCGGCGAATAAGACGGCGCAACACATAGCCCCGTCCCTCGTTTGTGGGCATGATGCCGTCAGAAATCATGAAGGTTGCCGAACGAATATGGTCGGTGATGAGGCGGATGGACACATCATCCTCATGCTTTTCGCCATAGCACTTTCCGGCGAGGCGACACACATGCTGGCGCAGGGCACAGAGGGTGTCCACATCGAAAATCGAATCCACATCCTGCACCACAACCGCTAAGCGCTCCAAGCCCATGCCGGTGTCGATGTTTTTCTGTTCTAGCGTGGTATAATGTCCCTCACCATCGTTTTCGAACTGGGTGAACACATTGTTCCACACCTCCATATACCGGTCGCAATCACAGCCGACGGTGCAGCCGGGCTGGCCGCAGCCGTATTTTTCGCCCCGGTCATAATAAATTTCCGAGCAGGGGCCGCAGGGGCCGGCGCCATGCTCCCAGAAGTTGTCCCCCTTTCCGAAGCGGAAGATCCGCTCCGTGGGGATGCCGATTTCCTTGTTCCAAATCTCGAAGGCCTCGTCGTCCTCCTCATACACAGAGGGATACAGCCGGTCTGCCTCCAGCCCAACTACCTCAGTCAAAAACTCCCAGGACCAGTGGATAGCCTCCGTCTTGAAATAGTCTCCGAAGGAGAAATTTCCCAGCATCTCGAAGAAGGTACCGTGGCGCGCCGTTTTCCCCACATTTTCGATGTCGCCGGTGCGAATGCATTTTTGGCAGGTGGTCACGCGCTTGCGCGGCGGAATTTCCGCACCGGTGAAATAGGGCTTCAGGGGGGTCATGCCGGCATTGATGAGTAACAGGCTCTTGTCGTTATGGGGAACCAGCGAGAAGCTGGGCATCCGCAAATGTCCCTTCTCCTCGAAAAAGTGCAAATACATCTCCCGCAGCTCGTTCACTCCGTATTTTTTCCGTTCGTTTGTCATGGTTGTTTCATCCTTTCTCTTTTCGGGAACACAAAAAGAGCCTCCTCCCCACAATGGGACGGAAGCTCCGTGGTACCACCCAAATTGCGCGCCGAGGCGCGCCACTTTTTCTTTCTTAACGCGAAAGGCACGCCGCCGCTTTTCACAGCGAAACTCAGGAGGGGCGCGCGACCGGTCGATACAGGGGTCTCACAGCGGGGAAACTCCCGACCCCATTCTCTGTCTATCCATCCAAGCCGCTTTTTCTCCGTCACCGTCTTTGACCATTCTATTATAAAATATTTTCCGCCGTTTGTCAACGGTTTTTCCACGGGGATTTTTCGGGCAATTTCGAAAAAGCTCCTTCGGCAACTTTTCCACGAAAACAGCGACGGAGAAAAAGGCCAAAGCGATTGACAAGCGATAGAGGGCGTGTTAAAATATCTACAAAACCAAGCACACAGGAGGAACATCATGACACTTCAAGAACGAATTGCACAAATGACCTTTGAAGAAAAGGTCAGTCTCCTCACCGGCTCCGGAAGCATGAGCACCGCCCCGGTGGAGCGGCTGGACATCCCGTCCAAGAGCATGGCCGACGGCCCTCACGGCGTTCGCCGAGATGACAAAACCGGAAACTGCACCTATTTTCCCTGCCTAACGGCGCTGGCCGCCACCTGGGACACCGACATGGCGAGACTGTATGGCGAGGCGATGTCCGCCGATTGCACCGCCCATGATGTGGACATGATTCTCGGCCCCGGTGTGAACATCAAAAAAAATATGCTCTGCGGCCGAAACTTCGAATATTTTTCCGAGGACCCGGTGCTGGCAGGCGAGCTTTGCGCCGAATATGTCAACGGTCTCCAGGAAAGCGGTACCGCCGCCTGTGTCAAGCATTTTGCGGTGAACAGCCAGGAGCGGGACCGCTGCGATATCAGCTCGGAGCTGGATGAGCGCACCCTGCGGGAAATCTATTTGAAGGCCTTCGAAATCGCCGTGAAAAAAGCCGACCCGGTGGCCATCATGTGTGCTTATAACAAAATCAACTCCATCTGGTGCTCAGAGAACAAGATGCTTCTGACCGAAATTCTGCGGGACGATTGGGGCTATCAGGGCATGGTCGTCTCCGACTGGGGCGCGGTTCACGACATCAGCCGCGCCGTCAGCGCAGGCCTCGACCTCCAAATGCCGCGAAACGCCGACATCGCCGCCCAGTTGAAGGCCGGGCTGGACTGCGGCCGGGTGACCATGGAGGAAATCGACCTCGCCGTGGAGCGGGTTCTGCGCTTCTCCTTGAAGCCGCGGGCGGAAAAACGGACATACGACCGGCAGGCACAGCATGACGCCGTGCGCGCCATCGCCACCGCCGGCACGGTGCTGATGAAGAACGACAACGGCGCCCTGCCGCTGACTCGCTATAAAAAGATTGGCATCATCGGCGAATTTGCCAAAAACGCCCTTATCGGCGGCCAGGGAAGCGCCGAGGTTTATCCCGATGCCCCCTGGATTGATTCTCCGCTGGAGCAGCTGAAAAAGGCGCTGCCCGACACAGAAATCTGCTATAAGGAATGGTTCAAGCGCCGTGAATTCCCCGATATCATGCAATGGCCGCTACTGGGCGAATATCACCAGTACATGAGCGACAAGGAAGCCATTGTGATTTTCACCGGCTCCATGGAATCAGAGGACACCGAAAAATTCGACCGCCGCACCGCCCAGCTGAACTATCAATATGAAATGTTCATCGAAGAGGCGCACAAGGCCGGGAAAAAGGTCATTGTGGTTCTACAGTCCGGCGGCGTTATCATCCCCGGCCGCTGGAAGGACTGGGCCGACGCCATCGTGGAAATGTGGCTGGGCGGCGAAGCCGCCGGCGCAGCCATCGCCGATGTGCTTTCCGGAAAGGTCAACCCCTCCGGCCGCCTTCCGGAAACCTTCCCCTGCGCTGAGCGCACCGATTTGGACGATCCGGGCGACGGGATGAAGGTGGAATATCGCGAGCGGCTGGATGTGGGCTATCGGTATTATGACAAGCACCCGGAGCAGATTGTCTATCCCTTCGGTCACGGCCTGTCCTATACCACCTTTGCCTATAAAAACGCCCGCGCCAGCCTCCAGGGCGAGTCGCTGACCGTTTCCGTCGATGTGGAAAATACCGGCAACCGGGACGGCGCCGAGGTGGTTCAGTTGTATGTGAACGACCCGATTTCCACCGTCACGAAGCCCATCCAGGAGCTAAAGGCCTTCAAGCGCGTGTTCGTGAAGGCGGGCGAAACCGCCACCGTGGAAATGACGCTCCCCGTGTCCGATTTGGCCTATTATAACATCATGTTGCACAAATGGGTGACTGAGCCGGGCAAATACATTCTTCGGCTGGGTGCCTCCTCCCGCGATATTCGGCAGACCGTCGCGGTGGTATATGACGCCGAGCCGGAATATACCATGCAACGGGTCGGCGAGGACATGATTGGTTAATCTCTCCTCCTCCCCGTCGCGTCCCCTATAAGAAAGCCAAAAAGCTCCGCACGGTTTCATATCCGTGCGGAGCTTTTTTAGGCCGTCGAACCGGCCGCTCAGCCACCCAGAGGGAATTATTTTTGCAAAAAGCGGGAAAGGAATTCTTGCGTCGCCTGCGCCTTAGGATGCTCGAAAATATCCGCCGGAGTTCCTTCCTCAGCGATGACCCCGTCAGCCATGAACACCACATGGTCCGACACATCCCGCGCGAAGGCCATTTCATGGGTCACCACAAGCATGGTCATTCCTTCATCGGCCAGGGAGCGCATGACCTCCAGCACCTCCCCCACCATCTGGGGATCCAGCGCGCTGGTTGGCTCGTCGAAGAGCAGAGCCTCCGGCTCCATCGCCAGCGCCCGTGCAATCGCCACCCGCTGCTTCTGTCCGCCGGACAGCTGGCGGGGCTTCGCATGAATATAGGGAGCCATCCCCACCTTTTCCAGATAGCGAAGAGCCACCTGGCGCGCTTCCGCCTTGCTCCGCTTCATGACGGTGGTTTGGCCAACTATGCAGTTTTCCAGCGCCGTCATGTTATTGAACAGGTTGAAGCTCTGGAACACCATGCCCACCCGCGCCCGATAATCGGACAGGTCAAAACCCTTGGCGGTGATGTCCTTTCCGTGAAACAGGATTTCGCCGTCAGTAGGGGTCTCCAGCAGATTAACACAACGGAGCATGGTGCTCTTTCCGGAGCCGGAGGCGCCGATGATACTCACCGTATGCCCCTTTTCCACCGTCAGGCTGATGTCACGCAGCACCGCGTGATCCCCGAACTGCTTTTGCAAATGCCGCAGCTCCAAAACCGTTTCTTCCATAAATCAGCCCTCCTCCCGTTGCACATGAATTTCCGCCGCCGGATCCGATTGAGACCCGAAAATCGTATAGTTTTCCTTTCCGTCCAGCTTTTTCTCCATGAGCCGCAACAGGCGCGTGACCGTGAAGGTCATGATAAAATACAGCACGCAAACCAGCAGATAGGTTTGGAAAATCTGGAAATTCGTGCGCTGAATCACGCCGGCGAAATAATACAGCTCCGTCACGCCAATCACATTCAGCACCGAGGTGTCCTTTATGTTGATCACGAACTCGTTGCTCACAGAGGGCAGAATGTTGCGCAAAACCTGCGGGATGATGACCCGTAGCATGGTCTGGGTATGGGACATACCGATGGACATGGCGCCCTCGAACTGTCCCTTGTCGATGGAAATGATTCCGCCGCGCACAATCTCCGCCATATAGGCGCCGGTGTTGATGGACACGATAAGAATTCCGGAGGAAATGAGGGGAAGCGTTTCGCCGGTGGCGAAGGCGTAGCCCCAGTAAATCACCATCGCCTGCACCATCATCGGAGTGCCGCGGAAAATCTCCACATACACGGCGATGATGCCGTTGAGCACCTTATGCAAAACCCGCAAAACGGAATTTCCGGAAAGGGGCGCGGTGCGAATGATGCCGGTCAGCATACCAATCACCAAACCGGCCACCGTGCCGGTCAGCGCAACCAAAAGCGTGTTTTCAACGCCCCTGAGCAGCTGAGGATAATATTGAACCAGCGTGTTCCAAACATCCTGTAGAAAAGTCATAGCTTTCGGTATCCTTTACTTCTTGATGATAACGACCAGGTTGGATTCATAATAGGTGTCGGTGAAATCCACCGCCTCCTGACGCTCGGCGGTGGGGCTCATGCCGGCCACAACCGCGTCGATGGTTCCGGAATTCACCGCCGGAATCAGCGACTCCCAGGCCAGAGCATAGATTTCCAGCTTCATGTTCAGCTGGGCCGCCACATAGCGGGCAATCTGCACATCATAGCCGTTGGCGAACTGGCCATCCTTACCCTCGCCGCTGATGGCCACCGCGCCGGTCTGACCGGCAGAAAGCTCCGTCCAGTTATACGGCTCATAGGCACATTCCATGCCCACCTTCAGGGTGCCAACCGGGTTGGTCGGCTCCGTGCCGTCCAGCACAAAGCTGTCCACCGTGCCGCCGTTGGCCAGCGTCACAATTTGGCTCATCAGCTGTTGCTTCTGCTCCTCGGTCACCGTAGCCAAAACGCCGTTAATCTTCGCGGTCAGCACCGAGCCTTTTTTCAGGCCAATGGCGATGCCCACATCCGCCGCCGTAGCAGTGAAGCCGGTGTCGTTGTTTTTCAGCGGGATATAGGTCAGCGCGCTGTCCGACTGGCAAACCGACAGAGCGGTCGGCTCCTCCGCCACATATCCGTCGATAGCGCCGCTTTTCAAAGCGGTCAGCAAATCAGTGAAGGTGGGATAGGTGGAGGACTGCACATTTTCAATCTGGTTGAGAGCGTCAGCGTGGAAGGTGCCGGCCTGGGCGGCGATCTTTGCACCCTTCAAATCCGCCAGAGACTGTGCCTCCTTCACGTTCACACGCTCCTGACCGCCGCAGGCCACACAGCCCAACAGCATCAAAGCCGCCAAAACGATTGCAAGTGTCTTTCTCATGATATATCTCTCCTTTTTCTTTGATCCGAAATCAAAAAGGCCCGCGGTACCTTTCGCAAAGGTATCACAGGCTATAAAACATCCCCTCCACAGGGAGGAAATGATGAAACCGCGACAGCTCTCCACAAAAAAGTGACAGTCCCGCACATATTCTGTGCGACCCCAGCACACGAACCGTCGGCAACCGATTCGCCGCTTCGGCGAAAAACCCTTTCCGCGAGCGGCTTGCCAGCCGTCGGTCTCGCATACTGATGTTTTTCGCGCCTCTATCCAAAAGTTCCGTATCAAGTTTTCCGTTATTATAGCACCTCGGCGAATAAAGTCAAGCCCTTCGCCCTCTTTTCTGCGCTTTTCCCAAATATTCTCCTTGTCATTTCGATAAATTGGACATTTTTTCAACAATTTTACCACTTTTCCTGCTTTCTTGCAAAACGCTCCAAAATATGATAAGATTAAAGCAATCTATAATCGTCAGGAGAAGCTGTTTATGCCTTTTTTACCTATGACCTTGAAGGAAATGCACGAAGCCGGCTGGGACAGGCCGGATTTTGTGATTGTCACCGGCGACGCTTATGTGGACCATCCGAGCTTCGGCACCGCCATCATCTCCCGTGTGCTGGAGGCGGAGGGCTTCCGGGTGTGCATCGTCTCCCAGCCGCAAACGGACGAGGACTATCAGCGATTCGGTTGTCCCCGGCTGGCCTTTCTCGTCAACGGCGGAAACATCGACCCCATGGTCGCCCATTATACCGCCGCCAAGCGCCGCCGCAGTGAGGACGCCTATTCCCCCGGCGGAAAGGCCGGCCTGCGCCCCGACCGCGCCACCATCGTCTATTGTCGGGCGATTCGGCGGCTGTTCGGCGATGTGCCGCTGGCCATCGGCGGGCTGGAGGCTTCCCTGCGCCGCTTCGCCCATTATGACTATTGGGATGACCGAGTGCGTCCGTCCATTTTGTTCGACACGGACGCCGACCTGCTCATGTATGGCATGGGCGAGCGCCATATTGTCGATATCGCTCATCGGCTGGACAACGGCGAAATCCTGCAGGAGCTGACCGATGTGCGGGGCACCTGCTATCGCGTGGCCGCGGCGGACTATCAACCCATGCCCTGCGCCGAATGTCCATCCTTCGAGCTAGTGAGCGCCCCCACCGACAGCGGAAAAAAGCAATATGCCATCTCCTGCCGTATTCAACAACAGGAGCAGGACGCCGTGCGTGGAAAGACGGTCATCCAACGGCACGGCGGGTTCATCCTCGTACAAAATCCGCCCACCCCACCCCTGGAAACGGAGGAGCTGGATCGGGTTTATTCCCTGCCCTTTATGCGCGCCTATCATCCCAGTTATGAAGCGCTAGGCGGCGTTCCCGGCATCGCCGAGGTGAAGTTTTCGGTGATTCACAACCGGGGCTGTTATGGGGCCTGCAACTTCTGTGCCATCGCCTCCCATCAGGGACGTCAGGTCACCGCCCGCAGTCACGACAGCGTGGCCGCCGAGGTGGAAAAAATCACAAAAATGCCCGATTTCAAGGGGTATATTCACGATGTGGGCGGCCCCACCGCCGATTTTCGTGCCCCCTCCTGCGCCGCCCAGCAAAAGCGCGGCCTGTGCAAGGATCGAAAATGTCTTGCGCCGGAAATGTGCCCGGCGGTGCGGGTGGATCACAGCGACTATCTCACCCTTCTGCGCCGTCTGCGCAAAATTCCCGGCGTGAAAAAAGTTTTCGTCCGGTCGGGTATTCGCTATGACTATCTCATCGCAGACAAGGACGAACGCTTTTTCAAGGAACTGATTCGCCATCATGTGAGCGGCCAGCTGAAGGTTGCGCCGGAGCACGTGTCCGACCGGGTGCTGGATTGCATGGGAAAGCCCCATTTCGCCACATACGAAAAATTCCGCAAGCGGTTTTATGAGTTGACCGAAAGCGAAGGAAAAAAGCAATATCTTGTACCCTATCTCATGTCCTCACATCCGGGAAGCACTGTAGACGATGCGGTGAAGCTGGCACTATTCCTCAAAAAAGAAGGACTTCACCCGGAGCAGGTGCAGGATTTCTATCCCACGCCCGGCACAGTGTCCACCTGTATGTTCTATACCGGCCTCGACCCCATGACCATGAAGCCGGTGTATGTGCCCCGCACTCCGCAGGAGAAGGCAGAGCAACGGGCACTGCTTCAATATTACCGCCCGGAAAACCGCCATCTTGTGCTCAGCGCCCTGCGGCGGGCGGGGCGGCAGGATCTCATCGGCACAGGAAAAGGCTGTCTCGTCGCCCCGGAGCCGGAGGCTCGGCGAACCGGCGGGGAGCATGGCCCCGCCAATCGGCAAGCCGCCGCCAAGGCAAGGAAAAAATACAGCCGCTATAGCCGGCCAAAGAAAAAGAGCTGAGCAAACCCACAGAAAAGAGCGAAGGAATGTCTCCCAAAAGGGACACGCCTTCGCTCTCTTTCCTCATTTATTCTCCGATAAGGCCCGCTGAATTGTTCCGCCGCCCAGCACCTCGTCACCGTCATAGAACACCACCGCCTGGCCGGGGGTCACCGCCCGCTGGGGGCTGTCGAAAGCAACCCGCACCCGGCCGTCCGCCAACGGTTCCAGCCACGCCGGCGCCTCCGGTGCCGAATAGCGGGTGCGCGCCGCCGCCCGCACCGGCGCCTCCGGCGTTTCGCCGCAAATCCAGTTCACATTCTCCGCCAGAAGAACCCGGCTATACAGCGCCTTTTCCGGCGCCAGCACCACTCGGTTCCGGGCTATGTCCTTTTCCAGCACATACAGCGGCGCCGGGAGAGCGAGACCGAGACCCTTCCGCTGACCGATGGTGTAGCCGATGATTCCCTTGTGCTGTCCCAGCACATTTTCCTCTCGATCCACAAAGTCGCCGGCCGCATAGTCCCGACCCGTGCGACGGCGGATAAAATCCGCATATTTTCCGTCCTCCACAAAGCAGATATCCTGGCTGTCCTGCTTGCGGGCGTTGAAAAAGCCATAGCACTCGGCTATCCGGCGCACGGTTTCCTTGCTTTCCGCCTCGCCCAGAGGAAAACAGGTGTGTGCCAGCTGCTCCTGGGTCAGAAAATACAGCACATAGCTCTGATCCTTCGGCAAATAGCGCGCCTTCTTTAGCTTCCATTTTCCTGTGTTTGCATCCTGCTCCACCCGCGCATAATGGCCGGTCACGATGGTGTCATAGCCCAACAGCTTTCCCCGCTCATACAGGCGGGCGAACTTCATATACCGATTGCAGTCGATGCAGGGGTTCGGGGTATATCCCTTTTCATAGGCCTTCACAAAGCGGTCAATCACCTGGTCGGAAAAATCCGCCGTATAGTTGAACACATAAAACTTCATTCCCAGAGATAACGCCACCTGGCGGGCGTCCTCTGCGTCCTGCTGGGTGCAACAGGCCTTTTCCCGCTGCAGCTCCGCTTCCCCCTCATGAAGCTTCATGGTCACACCGATGCAGTCATAGCTCCGCTCCCGCATCATTGCCGCTGCCACCGAGCTGTCCACACCGCCGCTCATCGCGATCAACGCTCTGTCCGCCATCTCTGTTCCACTCCTTTTCCATCCATTCTGCCAGCGCCAGGCATCCACGCCGCCGCAGACCCTGCGTCAAACGCTGCCGTTGTTCGGCCGTCAGCTCCGCCAAAAGCGTTTCCGGCGGCGCCCCAAACTGGGCATACAGCCGCCGTCCCGCCTGCTCCGGCGTCAGCGCCTCCCCCGTAGCCAGCCGCAGAAGAGCTTCGCACACCCGCTCCGGACGGTTCTGGCGATATACCGACGCCATCATTCTGTCTCCCCGTGGCGGATGATGTCCGCCGTTTTTCCGTTCACCACTCGCAGAAGATCCGCCGGCGCCAACAAAACCTGGGCGCCGATGCGGCCGCCGCTGAGAATAATTTCGTCGAAATCCAACACACTTTCGTGCACCACCGTCGGAAAAGACTTTTTCATACCGATAGGGGTGCATCCGCCCCGCACATAGCCGGTCAGCGGCAACAGCTCCTTCACCGGGATAAGCTCCACCGCTTTTTCCCCCACGGCTCGCGCCGCCGCTTTCAAATCCACCTCCGCGGCGATGGGCACAACAAACACATAGTGGCCGCCGCTTTTCCCCGCCGCCACCAGCGTCTTGAAGGAGGAATCGTATGGCTGATGAAGCTGATCCGCCACCTGCACCGCGTCCACGAAGGCCGAACAGTCATACAAATTCACCCGATGGGGAATTTTTCTTTGCTCCAATATGCGCATGGCATTGGTTTTCTGCTCTTTAGCCATCTGTTTTCGCCTCCTTCATCGCTTCCAGCGTCTCCCGCAGAGTGTCCAGAACATCCTTTCCGCCGGCGCGGTTGATTTTCACCGCAAAATAGGGCTTTCCGCCGGCGCTGATCAGCACCCGTCCCGGCAACGCCGCCGTCAGGCAGGCGCCCACAGCGATGTCCAGCACACGGGGATAAAGATACAGCGTGCCGCCCTGTTCCCGGATTTCCCGAATTCCGTTTCCGGCGGCCATGTTGCGCAACAGCGCCACATCAATCAGACCCTGCACCGCCGTAGGCGGCTCGCCGAATCGGTCGATAAGCTCGTCGAACACATCCAGAGAATCCTCCTCGGAGCGAATGTCCGCGATGCGCCGATAGATTTCCAGTCGCTGGGCATGGTCGGCGATATAGCTCTCCGGTATATGGGCGGTCACCGGCAAATCTACCAAACAGTCCACCGCCTCCGCCACCGGCTTTCCTTTTTCTTCCTCCACGGCTTCGCCCAACAGCTTCAGATACATATCATATCCCACCGCTTCCATATGTCCGTGCTGCTGCGCGCCCAGCAGATTTCCGGCGCCGCGGATTTCCATATCCCGCATGGCAATGCGGAAGCCGGCGCCAAACTCCGTGAATTCCCGCATAGCCTCCAGTCTCTTCTCTGCTACATCCGACAGCTCTTTTCCACGGGTGAAGGTCAGATAGGCATACGCCCGCCGTGTGGAGCGGCCAACACGCCCCCGCAGCTGGTGCAACTGAGACAGGCCATAGCGATCGGCATTTTCTACGATGAGGGTGTTCACATTGGAAATATCCACGCCGGTTTCGATGATGGTGGTGCAAACCAGCACATCCACCTCGTGCTCCAGCACCTGGCGCCAGATTTCCGATAGCTCCTCCTCGGTCATGCGCCCATGCGCCACCGCCAGCCGTGCCTCCGGCACGCGGGCTTGAATCGCGGCGGCACAGCGCTCGATGGTGTCGATACGGTTGTGAATATAATACACCTGTCCGTCCCGGTGCAGCTCCCGCCGGATGGCATCCGCCAGCACACCGGCATCCTGTTCCAGCACATAGGTTTGCACCGGCAAACGGTCCTGGGGCGCTTCCTCGATGACCGACATATCCCGAATTCCGCTCATGGCCATATTCAGCGTGCGAGGGATGGGCGTCGCGGAGAGGGTCAGCACATCCACATTGGGCGTCAGCTCCTTAATGCGCTCCTTCTGGCTTACGCCGAAGCGCTGCTCCTCGTCCACGATGAACAGACCCAGATCATGAAAGCGCACATCCGCCGACAGCATCCTATGAGTGCCCACCACAATGTCCACCTGACCGGCCTTCAGCCGTTCCACGGTCTCCGCCTGTTGCTTCGCCGTACGAAAACGGGAGAGCATCTCTACCTTCACCGGGAAGCCCTCGAAGCGCTTGAGGATGGTGTTATAATGCTGAAACGCCAAAATTGTCGTGGGCACCAGCAGAGCGCATTGCTTCCCCTCGGCCACGCATTTGAAAGCGGCCCGCAGAGCCACCTCGGTCTTTCCGAAGCCCACATCGCCGCAAAGCAGGCGATCCATAGGCACGGGGCGCTCCATATCCGATTTAATTTCGTCAATACAACGGAGCTGATCCTCCGTCTCCTCATATTCGAAATGGCGCTCGAAATCGTATTGCCATTCCTCATCCGGGCCGAAGGCATAGCCCCGCGAAGCCATCCGCTTTCCGTAAAGGGCGATGAGCTGGCGGGCGATGTCCTTCACGGCAGTGCGCACACGGGTCTTCGCTTTTTGCCATTCCTGACCGCCCAGCCGGTGCAAATGTACCGTGGCGTCCTCCTTGTTTCCAATATATTTGCTCACAAGATCCAGCTGGGTCACCGGCACATACAGCGTGTCCCCCTTGGCATATTCCAGCTTAATATAGTCCTTCACAATTCCCTGCACATCCATTTGATGGACGCCCTGATAAATGCCAATGCCATGGGCGGAATGAACCACATAGTCCCCCACCTGCAGCTCCGACAGGCTGTGGATGTCCATGCCGCTGTGCTTCGTTCGCCGCCGGGTGCGGCGAGGCTTGCTCATGCGCCCATGGGTCATCACGCAAAGAGCGGCGTCCGGCAGCTCGAAGCCAGCCGACAGACCGCCCACCGTCACCAGCACCTGTCCACGCACCGGCTTTTCCGGCGCCTTCGCATATAACGCGGGTAAACCCGCCTTTTGCAAATCCTCCGCCAGAACCTGCGCCGCCTTTTCTTCGCCGCCGGCCAGCACAACGCAGGCCATTCGATGAGCCAGACGCTCCTTCAAATCCTCCGTCAACAGCTCCACTCGACCCGACCAGACGGGTAGCTGGCGCGCGTCGCAGGAATAGATCGCCGCCGGGCGAATATCCCCTTGGGCGCGAGCAAAGGCGTCCATCAAAAGACCACTTTGTCCCTCAAAGCGGCGCACAACCTCGCCCCAGTCCAACAGATGCTCCGTCAGCTCTCGGCAGATTTTTCCCTCCTTCAGAAGAGACTCCACATCCTGGGACAGCTGCCAATGGGCGGTGCGCACCCGCTCCTTCAGCTTCGCCGGCTCGCTGGCCACCAGTAACGCGTCCCGCAGATAGTCAAACAGCGTGGTAGGCGCATAAATTCGAGAAATATAGACCTCCGTGGAGGCCAGGGTTTCCCCCGAACGCAAGCGGTCGGCGTCCGCCAAAAGGTTTTTGCGCACCTCCTCCGCCATGCGTCCCCGCTGAGCAGAGGCCAGCGCGGAAAGCTCCGCCGCCAACGCCGCCGGGTCCTCACAGGCGATTTCCTTCGCCGGAGGAATCGAAACCGCATCCAGCGACTGGGTGCGCCGCTGGGACACCAAATCAAAATAGGCGATGGTGTCCACCGTATCACCCCAAAGCTCGATGCGCACCGGCGCCTCGCAGTCGGCGGGGTATACATCCACGATTCCGCCCCGCACGGCGAATTGACCGGCGCCCTCGATTTGGGCGCACCGCTCATAGCCGGCCGCGGACAACGCCGCCGGAAGCTCCGTCACCGGGAGCATCGCTCCGGCGGTCAGCTCCAGCGTGCGGGACAGGAGCACATCCGGGGGAATCGTATATTGAATCGCCGCCTCCACACAGGCGACCACCGCATCGAAGTTTCCCTCCGCCACCGTTGCCAGCGTGCCCAGTCGCATTTGTTCATACTCTCTGGAAACACTCTGTGCCGGATGCAAATTGATTTCACGCGCCGGCAAATAGCACACCCGCAGGCCAAGGGCGCGCAAATCCTCCGCCAGTCTGGCCGCCTCCGCCTCATCGGCCGTCAGCACCGCCACCCGTCGGGACAAGCGCTCCCGCAGACCGGCCGCGAAAAGGGCTTTATGGATATGGGCCAGCCCAATCACCGACACCGCACCCCGCTTCTCCCGCAGATCGGCGGCAACATTCTCATACACCGGCACATCGGCCAGTCCCTTGCTCCAAATGCTCATTTATGCTCTCCCGTCGCTTTCCGTCAATGGGAAAAACGGTTCATCGCCTCGTCCGTTTTCCCCGCCACGATGAGCCGTGCCGCCGCCGCGGCGCGCTCATAGGCCTCCTCCATGAGGGGCTGTTCCTCCTTCCCGAACCGGGACAAAACCCAATCCGCCATGTCGTATGCCGGATGGGGCTTTTCGCCGACGCCGATGCGCACCCGCGGAAAAGCGTCACTTCCGATGCAACCGATGATGCTGCGCAAACCCTTTTGTCCCCCGTCGCTCCCCTTGCGGCGCACCCGCAGCGCTCCCAGCTTCAGCGCCACATCGTCGCTGAACACCAAAAGCTGCTCCGGCGAAAGCTTATAGAAATGCATGGCCTCCTGCACAGACTCGCCGCTCAGATTCATAAAGGTTTGGGGGAACAGCAACAGCACCCGCCGATTTTCCAGTTCCCCTGTGGCGGTCAACCCCTTAAACTGTTTTTTCGTCAACGAAACGCCCATTTCCTTCGCCAGCGCCTGCAGCGCCGCGCACCCGGCGTTATGGCGGGTGTTCTCATAGCTCAGGCCGGGGTTCCCCAATCCAACCAGCAGAAAATCCATTCCGCCGCCTCGGTTCCATTGCATTTTTTGCCCTCTTTTCCTCGCGTTTTCTTCTTTCCGGGACATTATATCAAAATTTTCTCCCGCACGCAAGCCCACAGCCGCCGGAATTGCAGAAAAGAATTGAAATTTTCCCAAATCTATGTTATAGTGTAAAAGATGCGTTCGGACAACACCGATTTCATCGAAAACACGAAACAAACACATTTTGGTCGGGAGTTTCACATTCTGTTTACACACTGCCGGTCAAAAAAAGGTACAATGCTTTTCGTGTGAACAATATATATGGGCAGAGCGGTTCGCAGCCGCCCCGCCCAGAGAAAAACGGAGGGCCAGCTGCGTATGATTGAAGTCAAAAACCTCACCAAGCGCTACGGCAGCCATTGCGCGGTGAAAAACATCAGCTTTTCAGCGGACGAAGGAGAAATTCTCGGATTTCTCGGGCCGAACGGCGCGGGAAAATCCACCACGATGAACATCATCACCGGGTATTTGTCCGCAACCGACGGCACCGTCACCGTCAACGGCCATGATATTCTGGAAGAGCCTAACGAGGCGAAGGCCAACATCGGCTATCTGCCGGAAATTCCTCCCCTGTATCCAGATATGACCGTGCGGGAATATCTGGATTTCATGTACGATTTGAAAAAATGTGCTCTCCCCCGCGTCAAGCACATCACCGAAATCTGCAAAATCATGAAAATTGAGAATGTCTACGGCCGCTTGATTAAAAACCTCTCCAAGGGCTATAAACAGCGCGTGGGCATGGCGCAGGCCCTCATCGGCAACCCGCCGGTGCTCATCCTCGACGAGCCGACCGTCGGCCTTGACCCCAACCAGATCATCGAAATGCGGGCGCTCATCAAAAGCCTCGGAAAGCACCACACGGTGATTCTTTCCTCCCATATCCTCCCCGAAATCGAAGCGGTCTGCGACCGGATTGTCATCATCAGCAACGGCGAAATCGTCGCCGATGACAGCGCCGAAAACCTGTCCGCCCACTTCTCGGAGGATCGGCGACTGGCGGTCACCATCGCCGGTCCCTCCCAGGATGTGGCTCAGCTGATCGCCTCCATCCCCGGCGTCGTGCAGGTGCAGCGTCTGGGCGGTCGGGAAAACGGCTGTGAGGATTTCGCCATCGAGGTCGAAAGCGGCGCCGACATCCGCCGGGAGCTTTTCGACCGGCTGGCGAAGCGCGGCTGGCCTCTGCTCGCCTCGAAGCCTCTGGCCATGTCCCTTGAGGATGTGTTCATCAACCTCACCATTCATCAGAACGGAGGTGCTCGATAATGGGTGCTGTTTTCAGACGGGAGTTCAAATCCTTTTTCACCAATCCCATCGGTTATGTAGTGATGGCCGCCGTGTTCTGCTTTTCCGGTTATCTGTTCTATGGATATAACCTGTATATGGGCATGACCGATTTGTCCGGCGTATACAACGGGCTGTTCACCATCTCGCTGTTGGTTCTTCCCTTCCTCACCATGCGCTCCTTCAGCGAGGAAAAGCGCCAGAAAACCGATCAGGCGCTGCTCACCGCGCCCACAGGACTGACCGGTATCGTGCTTGGGAAATTTTTCGCGTCTCTCCTGCTTTTCGCGCTGGCGCTGTCCATCACGCTGGTATATGCAGTTATCATCGCCTTCCAGGTCACCCCGGATTGGATTCTCCTTCTCGGAAACTTTCTCGGCCTGCTTCTGGTGGGCGGCGTTGTGATTGCCATCGGAATGATGATTTCCTGCCTCACCGAAAGCCAGGTCATCGCCGCCATCGGCACGCTGGCCGTTTCGCTGATTTTGCTGAGTGTGGATATGCTCGGCTCCATTTTCTCCTCCATCTCCTGGATTGAAAGTGTGACCTCGTTTCTCTCTATCAGTACCCGGTATTCCGATTTCACCACCGGCCTGATTCAATACGACAACATTCTCTTTTTCCTGAGCCTGCAGGCGCTGTTCGTTTTTCTGACGGTGCGCGTGCTGGACAGCAAGAGATGGAACTGAGGAGGATTGCCCGATGAAAAATCTGTTTAAGAAAGCCGAAAAAAGCGGCAACGCAAAAGAGAAAAAGAGCCGCAACCTCCGAAAGCTCCGCTATGGCGCCACCTCCACTGCCTTGACGGTTGTGGTGATTGCGGCGGTGCTCATTCTCAATGTGATTGTCGGCGTGCTCGCCGACCGCTATCCCATTTCCCTCGACCTGTCTAAGGACAAGATTTTCACCCTCTCGGAGGAAAGCGTCAAGGTGGCGAAGCAAATCACCGGCGAGCTGGAAATCGTCGTGTTCAACAACGAATCCGCCATCGCCAACTCCACCGCCGGCGCCAGCAGCGGCATCGCTGAATTCGACACCGCCATGCGGGAATTCTATAACGCCCTGCGGCAATATCGCGCGGAATCCGGCGGAAAGGTGAGCTTCTCCTTCGTTGATCCCGACCAGGAGCCGACGAAATTCGCCAAATATTCCAACTATGAGGCGGAAGCGGGCGATGTGCTGTTCCTCTATGACGGCAAAAATAAAATTTGCTCTCTGGACGATATGTACACCCTGGACACCTCCAACTACAGCTATTCCGAATCCTATTACTTCGAGTCGAAGGTAGAGAAAACCCTGGCCTCCACCATCTATGGACTGACCAGCGGCCAGGAGCATGTGGTGCAGGTGCTGGTGGGACACGAGGAGGACAGCAATGTCATCTCCGGCCTCAAGTCCATTTATGAGCTGAATGGCTACACCTTCAAGGAGGTTGTCATCACCGGCTCGGCCGAATTCGACAAGGATGCGGAAATCATGCTCATCGCCGCCCCGGCGAAGGACTATTCCGCCGACGAAATCAAGCGAGTTCAGCAATGGTATTATAACGAGGGCAACTATGGCCGCCATTTGATGGTGTATGTGCACCCCACCGCCTCCTGCCCGAACCTGTTCGAGTTTTTGAAGGTGGAATATCAAATTCAGGTAGAGGATGAGCTGATTCTCGAAACCGATTTGGATCGGGTGTTCAACTATAACGCGTATTATGCCAAGGCGGATGTGAAAACCGGCGAGCTGACCCCCAACTCCGCCGGAACCGGCAATGTGCTCACCTTCCAGGCGCGGCGGCTGACCACCACACTGGAGGAAAAGGATAACGACGGCTCGGTCAACCCCTATGGCGTGACCATCACCTCCTACCCCGAATCCGCGAATCTCATCAAGCTGGAGGATTTGACCAGTCAGTCCAGCAGCGACGACACCACCTACGCCGCCGCCGAGAGCGAATATCCTCTCACCAGCATGATCGCCCACATCTATGCCGGCTTCAACAACAACACCCAGCAGGCTGTCGATGGCTCTGTGGTCGTCAGCGGTTGCCCCTATATGACCTATTCAAAAATCACCAGAGACAACACCCTCAAGAATGAAGAGCTGCTGCTGGACACCTTCAACACCATGGTGGATGCCACCGATGCCATCACCGTTTCCACGAAGGATTTGACGGCTGAAGCCGTCACCTTCTCCAGCGGTGCACAGCTTGGATTGGGTCTCGGCCTGTTCACCGTCGGCTTGCCGGTTGTCCTGCTGGTCGTTTGCCTCATCGTATTCATCCGGAGGAAAAATCTATGAGTCTGGACGAACAAAAGAACGAAGTCTCCTCCTCCGCCGCCGAAATCGGCGGCGAGGCGGAGGAAAACCGCTTCAGCGCCTTTGACATCCCCACGCGCCCAGAGAAGAAAAAGAAACAGCACGGGAAAGACGGGAAAGACAAGAAGCGCATAAACACGCGCCTGCGCACACTGCTGATTTCCATCGGCGGGATGGCGCTGCTGGCACTGATTTTGGTGCTGGTTCTGGTTTTGGCGCGCAGCGAGGAGCCGGCCTCCTCCGGGAGCGCCTCCACTGCGGAAAGCTCCTATACGCTTATCAAGGAAGGTTACGCCACAGATATCGGAGGGATGACCGAGCTGACGGTGACAAATCCGTCGGATCGCTATACGATTCAGTATGACACCACCCAGAAGGTATATCGTCTGAAGGGCTATGAGGAGCTAGCCCTCGGCGCCACCACCATTTCCGATGTCACCAGCCCCATGATGGTGCTCAACGCTTCCGACAAGCTGTCGATGGAGGGCGCCAGTCTGGCCGATTTCGGGCTGGACAAGCCCGCTGTCACCGCAGAAGCGGCCTATGATACCGGAAACCGGCACACGGTCTATATCGGCAACGCCACCCCCTCTAAAAGTGGCTATTATGTGCGGGTGGACGAGGACAGCCAGGTGTATATCTGCTCCAAGGACGTCCTCAGCCCCTTCTTTAACGAGGGACGGATGCTGGTGAGCACCACTCTGCTGGCCGAGCCAGTGAGCAACACCGACGACAGCAACGCCATAGCCGTTCTGCGTTCGCTGGAGCTTTCCGGGAAAAACCATCCGACGCCGCTGAGTATTCACCGGCTGGAAAAAGCCGACAACACGGAGCTGGCCTATACCTCCTATATGCTGAAAAAGCCCTATGAGCGGGGCGTCGCGGAAACGGTTTCCACCTCTCTTTCCTCCTTCAACTCCATCGTCGCGGCGGAGGCCACCATCCTCCACCCCACCGACGCTCAGCTGAAGGAATATGGGCTGAAAGACCCCACCACCGTGGCGAAGATCACTGTCGCGGTGGAGTCCACCCCGGAGAGCGAAAACAGCTCCGACAGCGACATCACCACGAAAATATACTATAACAACAGCACCGTCACACTGACTCTCGGAAACCCAACCGACGATGGCTATTATTATGGCACCATCAGCGGAATTCATGCGATTTTTAAGCTCAGCGCTTCCTATTTAAGCACAATCATCGACCGTACCTATGAAAACACAGTCAACACGATGCTGTTCCTGAAAAACATCCAGCTGGTGGATCATGTGGACTTCTCCCTCAACGGCGAAAAGCACACCTTCACCCTCACCCACGACACCGAGGAGGAGGACAGCGACAAATCTCTCATCGTTCGGGAGGAGACAAAAACCTATTCCACCGCCGATTTCCGCACGCTGTATCAGCTGATGATGGGAATTTCCCGCTACCAGGGTGAAAAAACCAGCCAGCCAGCCGGCGAGGCTGAGCTGTCCTTCGCGGTGCATCTCACCGACGGCACCCAGCTCATCGGCGTAAATTTCTACCCGGTGACCGGAAGTCTCTATTGCGCGGTCACCGCCGAGGGCGAGGTTTTCACCGTCAAATCCAGCGTTGTACGCAGCTTCACCACACAGTATCAAAACTATCTCAACGGAAAAACCGTATTGGATTATTAAACACAGCAGAAAGCCAGCGGCGTTTCGACGCCGCTGGCTTTCATTGTCTAAAAATAAAACGCCCGCAGAAAAAATCTTCTGCGGGCGTTTGTGGGTTATTCCATCACAGAGGAAAGGATGTCGCGAAGCTCCTCCACGCCTTCGCCGGTTGTGGCGGAAAAGGGAATCAGTGTAACCCCCTCATAATCCCTTAGCTCCTGCTGAAAGGCCTCCAACCGCTGTTGGCGCTGGGTTTTGTTGAGCTTGTCCATCTTGGTGAGCACCGCCACAAAGGGCAGCTGCTGATCCACCATGAAATCCAGCATTTGATAATCGTCCCGGCTAGGCGTGTGGCGGGCGTCCAACAGCTGAAGCACCAGCCTCAAATCTCGATCCTCGCGGAAATATCCGCCAATAAGCTCCGTCCAGCGCTTTTTTTCGCTCCCGGAAACCCGCGCATAGCCATACCCCGGCAAATCCGCCAGCCGGCCGCCCTCCAGACGGTAAAAGTTGACCGTCGCCGTTTTTCCGGGAGTTGCGCTGATACGCGCCAGCCCCTTACGCCCCAACAGGCGGTTGATGAGGTAGGATTTTCCCACATTGGAGCGGCCGGAAAAGGCCACCTCCGGCAAATCGGAGGGCTTCAGCTGCTCTGCCAGACCGGCCGCATATTCGAATTCTGCTCCGTCAAATCGCATGGCCCTTCACCTCGCTGAACGCTCCGCGGCTGGATCGGACACAAGTGCGTTTTTCAGCACAGTGTCCAGGGTCTTCGCCGGTATAAACTGGGTGTGCTCCTTCACCGTCGCATCCACCGCGTACAAATCGGAAAGATTGTCCTCCGGGATGATGACGGTGGACAGCCGATGGGTATAGGCGGCCATGGATTTTTCCCGCAATCCGCCGATGGGAAGCACCCGTCCGCGCAGGGAAATCTCGCCAGTCATCGCCACATCGCCCCGCACCGGAATTCCGGTCAGCGCCGACACAAGAGCCGTCGTCATCGTCACCCCCGCCGAAGGGCCATCCTTCGGAACAGCCCCCTCCGGCGCGTGAATATGAATATCCTTTGTCTTATAAAAATCTCCGTCGATATGCCATTCACGGGCGTGGGAACGGACATAGCTCACCGCAATCTGCGCCGATTCCTTCATCACATCGCCCAGGTTTCCGGTCAGCTCGATTTTTCCGCTTCCATCCAGAATGGCCACCTCCACCGGCAGTGTCGTTCCGCCCACCGCCGTCCAGGCCAAGCCATTGACCACGCCCACCAGATTTTCGTGTACGGTCGGCTCCGGCTTATATTTCCGCGGCCCCAACAGGCTCTCCACCACTTTCGGGTCGATGCGCAGCCCGGCTTTGCCGCCTTCGACGACGCTTTTCGCCACCTTACGGCAAATGGACGCAATCTGCCGTTCCAGATTGCGCACACCGGCCTCACTGGTATAGCCCTCAATCAACAGCCGGAGTGTTTTATCTGTAAAGCGAATATCCTTTGCGGACAGTCCGTGCTTTTTCAGCTGCTTGCGCACCAGGTGGTGCTTCGCAATCGCCAGCTTTTCCTCCTCAGTATAACTGGACAGCTCAATCACATCCATCCGGTCATACAAGGGCGCCGGAATCGCCGAAGCATCGTTGGCGGTCATGATAAACAGTACATCGGACAAATCGAAGGGCAAATCAATATAATGGTCGCGGAAGGCACTGTTTTGCTCGGTATCCAGTACCTCCAGCATAGCCGAGGCGGGGTCGCCGCGGAAATCGCTGCCCATTTTGTCGATTTCATCCAGCAAAATCAGCGGATTGCGCGAGCCGGCCTGCTTCACCGCGGAGATGATGCGACCGGGCATCGCCCCCACATAGGTGCGCCGGTGGCCGCGGATTTCCGATTCGTCCCGCACACCGCCCAGCGAAACCCGCACATAGTTCCGCCCCATTGCCCGCGCAACACTGCGGGCGATGGAGGTTTTTCCCACGCCAGGGGGGCCGACGAGACAAATCACCTGGCCGCGCATTTCAGCGGACAGCTGGCGCACCGCCAGCGCCTCCACAATGCGCTCCTTCACTTTCTCTAGTCCGTCATGGTCCTGGTCGAGAATTCGGCGGGCATGGCGGAGATTCAGTTTGTCCTTCGTCACTGTGTTCCAGGGGAGTTCCAAACAGGTGTCCAGATATGTACGCACCACTGTCGCCTCATGGGAACCGGGAGGCATTTTTCCCAGCTTGCCGCATTCCTTCTTCAGGCTCTCGGCAACCTCCTCCGGAAGCTGTAAAGCAGAAATCCTTTTCAGGTATTCCTCAGACTCCTCCAGCGGGTCGTCCGCCTCTCCCAGCTCCTCGGAAATGGCACGAATCTGCTCCCGCAGATAATAATCCCGCTGGTTTTCGTCCATCTGCTCCTGAACCTTGCCTTCGATTTTTTTCTCCAGCTCCAGAAGCTGACATTCCTTGTCCAAAATCTGCAACAGCGTTTCCGCCCGCGCCGAAATAGTGGTCAATTCCAAAATCCGTTGCTTCTCCTCCGGCGGCATTCCCAAATTGGCCGCAATATAATCGCACAAATGCCCCAGACGGTCATCCGTCGCCACCGCCATCAGCACATCCGGCGCCATCTTCGGCGCCAGCGCCGCATAGCGTTCAAAGGCCTCCCGGCACTGGCGCAAATAGGCTTCATACTCCAGCGATGTGGAAACGCCGCGCTCCGGCTTTTGCGCGGTGACCGCCACATAATAGGGCACGGTTTGGATAAGCTCGGCCACCGTCGCCCGACATTCCCCTTCCACGACCACGCGGAAATTGTCATGGGGGATCTTCAAAATCTGCTGAATTCGCGCCACAACCCCCATCGTATACAAATGCTCCGGCTGAGGGTCATCCTGCTCCAAATCCCTTTGAGCAACCAGAAAAATCCGCTGGTCCTTTTTCATTGCCTCGTTCAGCGCCGCCACAGATTTCAATCGTCCCACATCGAAATGCATCACCGTTTCCGGGAAACAGACCATCCCCCGCAGCACTAAAAGGGGCAGGGTTTCATAAACGGCTTCGGTCGATCTGCTCATGCTATCACCTCTGTTTCTAAGAAAAAGGCGGCCGACAAGAACGCCGGTCGCCGAAAATGCCTTTTATCGCTTCCCAGCAGAACGGGCCTTCGCCCGCACCGTCGGCTTGAGAGCGCCGCCGCGCTTCTCCGGGTTATACACAATCTCCGGCTGTCCGTTGCCGTTCACGCAGGCGCTGGTGATGACAACCTTCTCCACTGTCGGGTCCGACGGAATGTCGAACATCAGCTGGGTCAGCTGCTCCTCCATGACACTGCGCAAGCCACGGGCGCCCGTTTTTCGCTCCAGAGTTTTCTCGGCCACCGCCTTCAACGCGTCGTCGGTGAACTCCAGCTGAACCCCATCCAGAGCGAACAGCTGCACATACTGTTTCAAAATCGCGTTCTTCGGCTCACACAAAATCCGCACCAGCGCCGAAGCGTCCAGCGCCTCCAGCGTGGTGATCACAGGCATACGCCCCACCAGCTCCGGAATTAGACCGAATTTCACTAAATCCTGGGGCACAATCTGCTGAAGCAAAGCACTATCCTCGTCGGTGGACTTCGATTTCACTTCGTTTCCAAAGCCCAGGGAACCGGAGCTGACGCGCCGCTCGATGGTTTTGGCGATTCCGTCGAAGGCGCCTCCAAGGATGAACAGAATATTGGTGGTGTCGATTTGAATGAATTCCTGCTGGGGGTGCTTCCGTCCGCCGTTGGGCGGCACATTCGCTACCGTCCCCTCCAGAATTTTCAAAAGCGCCTGCTGCACGCCCTCGCCGCTCACATCGCGGGTGATGGACGCGTTTTCGCTCCGGCGGGAAATCTTGTCGATTTCATCCACATAGATGATGCCCCGCTGGGCGCGCTCCACATCGTAATCCGCCGCCTGGATCAGGCGCAACAGAATGTTCTCCACATCCTCGCCCACATAGCCGGCCTCAGTCAGTGTTGTGGCGTCGGCGATGGCGAAGGGCACATCCAGCGCCTTCGCCAGCGTCTGCGCCAAAGCAGTTTTTCCGACACCGGTGGGGCCAAGCAACAAAACATTGCTCTTTCCCAGCTCGGTGTCCAGCTCCTCGCCGAAATAAATGCGCTTATAGTGATTATACACCGCCACGGACAAAGCGACCTTCGCCTTGTCCTGGCCGATCACATATTCATCCAGCTTTTCTTTGATTTCCCGCGGCGTTGGTATCTTCTCCGGCACCTCCGGCTTTTTCGTCTGCTTTCCCTCGCGGTCGTTTTTCGTCGGCCGGCTCTCCGGATCCTCGCCGTCATACAGCAATCCGAGACAAAGTTCAATACATTCGTCGCAGATAAACACGCCGGGGCCGGCGATCAGCCGCTCCACCTCTGTCTGCCGCTTTCCGCAGAAAGAACAGCGCATCTCTGCCCGATGCTCATCATTTGTCGGCAAAATTCGTCCCCTCCCCTTTTCGATGCTTATCCGCGCCGCTCCACGACCTTATCCACAAGGCCATAGCGCACCGCGTCATCAGCGCTCATCCAATTATCCCGGTCGGTATCCCGCTCGATGGTCTCCAGCGGCTGACCGGTCATCTCGGACAGCATCCGGTTCATCCGGTTACGGATATACAAAATATGCTCTGCCTGAATTTTAATATCCGAGGCCTGCCCCTTGGCACCGCCTAGAGGCTGATGAATCATGATTTCGCTGTTGGGCAACGCCAGGCGCTTTCCCTTTGTGCCGGCCGCCAGCAAAAAGCTTCCCATGCTGGCCGCCATCCCGACGCAAATCGTGGACACATCGCATTTGATATACTGCATCGTATCATAA
>CAZSTR010000002.1:0-90810 GCA_964609975.1 uncultured Ruminococcus sp.
ATGTCAATCACTTTTCGTCAAAAGGCGATTGCTATAACTAACTCTTAGGAGGCGAACGCTCTATCCTGCTGAGCTACGGACGCAAATGGAATTCCATCCGTTAGTTTACCTATTCTTCCCGAATTTGTCAAGGGGCTTCGGCAATTTCTCCGTTTTTTCTTTTTTAATTTTCCACTTTTTTATTTTCCTCTTTTTGCGATTTTCGTGTTTTTCCGCGTTTTTCTGTCTATATTCCCGCAAATTTCAGTTTTTTCGTTGCAGAGGAGAAAAAGCCGTGCTATAATGAGAAAAAAACAAAGAGGAGTGTTTCACATGAAACAAGGCTTGTTTTGCCGTTGGGCCGCTTTGGGCACGGCGTTGTTACTGACGCTGCTATGCGGATGCGGCGGACAGGAGCCGTCTATCTCCGCGCCAAGCTCCGCCCCGGAGACAACCACAACCACCGCCGCGCCCCCATACGCCCTCAACCGGCTCACAGGTCTGCGGGACATGAAAACCGACAACGACCGTCCCATCGGCTTTGTTGTCACCGACGAAACCTCCAGTCTTGTGCAAATTGGGCTGGAATCCGCCGATTTTTTCTTTGAGGCGGAAACTGAGGGCGGAATTCCGCGCATTTTGGCGGTTTATTCCAGCATCGACCGTATTCCGGAATCCATCGGCCCGGTGCGCTCCGCGCGTCCCCATTTCGTGAAAATCGCCAAGGCACTGGACATGATTTATTGCCACATCGGTGGTTCCCCCTCCGGGCTGGACTCCATCAAGCAAATGGGCGTCACCGACATCACCAACGCCTATATCATCCATCCCACGCTGAAGGCCAGCAAGAACTTCTCCTGGAACCGCTCCGCCTTCACCGCCGAAAAGGTGAACGCCGCCATCAGCAAGTGGGGCATCGCCACCACCTCCTCATATAGCTCTCCCTATCAATTCGGAGCCAAAAGCGGCTCACAAACCGCCAATTTGGTGAATGTGAAAATTTCCGAATCCTATTCCATGGCTTTTTCCTATGACGCCCAAAATGGTGTTTATCTGAAACACCGCAATTCGCCGGACACCCCCGTGCACACCACCTCCACCGGCGGCACTATAGAGGTGAGCAATGTAATCGCTATCTACGGACAGCGCTCGGTGGACGAGGTATACACCTATGACAAGGGGACGGATAAGCAGACCACCCGCTACAACTTCGACATGAAAAGCGGCAGCGGAACGCTGGCCAGCGGCGGCACTGCCCGCGAAATTCGCTATCGGTGCACCGAGGACGGGCTAAAATTTTTCGAAAGCGACGGCACGACACCGTTGACCGTCGCCGAAGGAAAAACCTTCGTCTGCCTCGCCAGCACCACCCTGCGCTCCCGCACCGTTATCCAATAACCTTTCCATCACACAAAAAAGAGAACGAAGCGAAAAATCCGCTTCGTTCTCTTTTTCATTTCAGCGCCCGCGCCTTTGGAATCCGCACCACATATTCAATATAATCCGCTTCGTCTCGCCGTTGCGAGGAGGCGGAAATTCCACCCCGGCGCATGATGTCCAGCGCGTGATTAATGGTATTGAAAAACACCCGCACATCCTTTATCAGCGGCTGTGCCTGGCGCCGTCCCCGGCGGTTCAATAGCTCCTCGATCAGCCGTTCGCTGCGCGCCACCGTCATACGCTCTTCTATCATACGGTCCAATGCTTGACGGCGCAGGCCGCTTTCCTCCAGCCGCAGCAGCGCCCGCGCATGGCGTTCGGTGAGGCCGGCGGCAATCATACGCCGTCTGTCCTCCTCCGGCAGACGCAACAGCCGCAGCTTGTTCGCCACCGCCGACTGAGAATAACCCAGCTGCTGGGCCGCCTCGCTTTGGGTCAGCTCATAATCCCGCATCAGCCGCTGAATCCCCTCCGCCACCTCGAAGCAGTTCATATCCTCCCTCTGGAGATTTTCCACCAGCGCCAGCACACTTCTTTGCCGGTCGGTCACCGACAGCTCCACGCAGGGCACCTCCGCCAGCCCGGCGATACGCGCTGCCCGCAGGCGGCGCTCCCCGGCAATCAACACCGGCCCCTCCGGCTCCATCGTCACCGTCAACGGCTGAATAACACCGTTTTCGCTAATGCTTTGCGCCAGCTCCACCAGTCCATCCAGCGGAAAATCCCGCCGCGGCTGGCTGGGATTTGGCCGAATATCCGCCGTAGGAATCATCCATACCTGTCCCCGTCCCGTATAGGGAATTTTTCTCTGTTTTCCTCTCATTCGAATCGCTCCTTTCCGTTTCGCCGCGGAGAATGTTTCACATGAAACAAAAACAGTCCCCTCCTCCGCCGGTGGTTGTTCACACCTTCACCATACCACAACGACGGGAGAAAAGACTGTCCGATTTTGTCGGCGACGCAGCCTTTTATGCAATTCAAAGAGGCTTTTTCACAATTTTTGTGCTCTGGCGGGGATATTGTGGTGGAGTCGGTCGATTTTTGTCAATCCGGATGATGTTGCGGGACAAAGCCTCCTCACCAAAAGCGGGAAGGAGCACCGGGCGCACCTCAGCCAGCTCTCCTCCGAGAAGCTTCATTGCTCTTTCCGCCTCGGCGGCTTCCCGGCCGCCGTCCGGCCCCTTCAGCGCAAGAAACCGGCCACCCACCTTCACAAAGGGCAGACAATATTCGCACAAGGCAGGCAACGCCGCCACCGCGCGGGCGGTGGCTACATCGAAGGACTCCCGCAGCTCCGGCCGGCGGCCGCCATCCTCAGCGCGCGCATGAATCCGCCGGGCAGACAAGCCCAGCTCGCCGCACAAAGTCTCCAGAAAATTCAGCCGCTTGTTCAAGCTGTCCAACAGCGTCAGCCGACAATCCGGCCGCAACAGCGCCAGCGGAACGCCGGGAAAGCCCGCGCCCGTCCCCACATCCACCAGTGAGAACGCTCCCTCCGGCAACAGCGGCGCCGCCGCGAGGCTGTCGGCGAAATGCTTCACCGTCATACCCTCCGGGTCTGTGATGGCAGTCAAATTCATCCTTTCGTTCCATTCCACCAGAAGCCGGGCATACACATCCAGCCGCTCCGCCAGCTCCGGCGTCACCTCCACTGAAAATTCAGCGGCGCAACGACTCAGCATCTCTCGCTCGATCATGTTGCTTCTCCTCCTCTGCTCTGGGCGGCACTCCAAACAATCAAAACCGACACATCCGCCGGGCTGACGCCGCTGATGCGGGAGGCCTGGCCGATGCTTTGTGGGCGCACCAGCGCCAGCTTTTCCTGGGCCTCCTTGCGCAGGCCGCGAATCGTGTCATAGGGCGCATCGGGAGGAAGCAACCGCCCCTCCAGCCGACGCATCTCGTCGATTTCACTTTGTTCCCGCCGGATATATCCTTCGTATTTCAGCTCGATTTCCACCTGCTCCAGCACCAGCGAGTCCAAGGGTGGCCGCTCCGGGTCCACCGGCGTCAGCGCGCCGTAGCTGAGCTGTGGGCGGCGCAGCAGCTCCTCCAGCCGGATACCGGTGGTCACAGGGGTTGTGCCATTGCTTTCCAATAGTAAATTCAGCTTTTCGGAGGGAGGCAAAATCGTGTCATGCAGACGTCGCCGCTCCTGCTCCTTTTGCGCCCGACGGGCAACAAAATGCGCCCAGCGCTCCTCCCCCACCAGTCCGACTCGCCTGCCGATGGGCGTCAGACGCACATCCGCATTGTCCTGGCGCAATACCAACCGATATTCACTGCGGCTGGTCATCATACGATAGGGGTCTGTGCACCCCTTCGTCACCAAATCGTCCACCAGCGTTCCGATATAGCTGGAGGCGCGATCCAAAATCAGCGACTCCTCCCCTTTGATTTTCAGCGCCGCATTGATCCCGGCCAACAGCCCCTGCGCCGCCGCCTCCTCATAACCGGAGCTTCCATTGAATTGCCCCGCCCCATACAGGCCGGGCACATCCATGAATTCCAGCGTGGCGCTCAACTGCAACGGGTCCACGCAATCGTATTCAATGGCATAGGCGGGGCGCATCACCTGCACCTGCTCCAAGCCAGGAATCGTGTGCAAAAACGAAAGCTGTACATCCACAGGCAGGCTGGAGCTGAGTCCCTGCAGATACAGCTCCTCCGTGTTTTCGCCGCAAGGCTCGATAAACACCTGATGGCGCTCCTTATCGGCGAAGCGGACGATTTTATCCTCGATGCTGGGGCAATAGCGGGGGCCAACCCCCTCAATTTTTCCGCTATACAACGGCGAACGATGGAGATTTTCCAAAATCACCCGCTTTGTCTCGGCGGAGGTCCAGGTGATATGACAGGGAAGCTTGTTCTGCGGCCGATTTTTCGTCTCGAAGGAAAAGGGCACCGCTGGCTCCTCCCCTTCCTGCTGTTCCAAATTGGAAAAATCCACGCTGCGGCGCAAAACACGGGAGGGGGTGCCGGTTTTGAACCGGCGCAGACGAATTCCCAGCTGTTCCAGAGACGCAGACAACTCCGTCGCCGGGAACATCCCGTCTGGCCCGCTGTCATAGGACACATCTCCCACATACACCCGTCCGCGCAGAAAGGTTCCCGTAGCCAGCACCACCGCCCGCGCACGATATTGCACCTGCAACCGGGTGGTCAGCAAAAAGCGGCCGTCCGGCTCCCGCACCATGGAAACAATTTCTCCCTGGCGCAGTTCCAGATTTTTGGTGTTTTCCAATGTATGCTTCATATCCGCCGAATAGGCGCGGCGGTCGATTTGCGCCCGCAGAGAATGAACAGCCGGACCCTTTCCCCGGTTGAGCATCCGGCTTTGGAGGGTGTTTCGGTCGGCCGCCCGTCCCATTTCTCCGCCCAGCGCATCAATTTCCCGAACCAGATGGCCCTTAGCCGTACCACCGATGGAGGGGTTGCAGGGCATATTGCCCACCCAATCCAGATTGATGGTGAACAGCGCCGTCGAACAGCCCAGACGTGCCGCCGCCAGCGCCGCTTCGATACCCGCATGACCGGCGCCGATGACGGCAATATCCATTTCCGACTCAACAAAAAGCATTTTTCTGTCTCCTTTTACCTATCCGGGCGCTAAAAAATCAGTTTTCACAAACTTTTCCACTTTTCAACACTGAAAATTCAAACAGACTGTTGAAAATTGAAAATTATCCCCTCTGTAATGGCTTTCCATCCACAGTTTCCACCGACTTTTCCACAGCAAAAGGAGAAAGACGCAGCAATGGCAAGGGTTTTCCATTTTCTGGATGTGGAAAATCGGGGGATTTTTTCGTTTTTTCGCACATACCATTTCCCGTTTTCGCATAGATAATACAAAATGTAAAATTCTGCGGGCGAGGGGTTCTCCATGAGTGAAAAAATCCGACATTGGCTTTGGTGGGGGGTGGCAGTGGCTGTTCTCTGGCTGTTGTCGCTCTTGTGCGACGCATAGAAACAAAGTTCTACTCAGCAAAAACCGACCCGCCCCTCATGCCGAAAACGGCAGGGCGGGTCGGTAACTGCTTTTTTCTTATTTTTCAGAAGCAGAATCGGTTTTTTCGCCTTTTTCACCGTTTTCGGATTCGTCGGCTTCGTCCCTCTCCCCTTCTTCGGGATGAGACATTTCCGCATCCTCCTCATGAGCGGTGATCGCCATGGAAATCACACGGGTGTCTCCGTCGAGGCGCATCACCCGCACACCCTTCGAGGTGCGACTGCACAGCCGAATTTCATCGGTGCTCATACGAATCATCACGCCGGAAGAGGAAATGAGAATCAGATCCTCATCCCGCACCGCCGCAACACCCACAACCGCGCCATATTGCTCGGTGTGGTAGTTGATAATGCCCTTTCCGCCACGGGACTGGATGCGATATTCCTCGAAATGGCTCAACCGACCATAGCCCGTTTCGGTGACGGTGAGAATCTGGGCGCTGTATTCCACCAGCACAACGCCGA
This sequence comes from uncultured Ruminococcus sp., assembly GCA_964609975.1. Classification (GTDB taxonomy): domain Bacteria; phylum Bacillota; class Clostridia; order Oscillospirales; family Acutalibacteraceae; genus UBA5905. The sequence goes on from CAZSTR010000002.1 coordinate 5,893, forward strand.
TGACCGTGTCCTCCTCGCCCAGCTGTATTGCGCGCACGCCGCGCGCCGTCCGTCCAACAAGCCGCACATCGCCTTCCTGGAAGCGGATGGCCATACCGTTGCGAGTAGCCAGCAGAAGCTGCTGCTCCCCGTCGGTGATGAGCACACTCACCAGCTCGTCGCCCTCGTCCAAATCAATGGCGATCAGACCACCCTTGCGCACATTGGCATAGGCGTCCAGGCGAGTGCGCTTGATAACGCCAAAGCGGGTAATCATGCAGAGATTCAACCCCTCGGTCTGATCCGCCGCCGGGAGCATCGCCGTCACCGCTTCTCCTGCCTGCAGAGGAAGGAGGTTTACGATGTTCATACCCTTCGCTGTGCGGCTTCCCTCCGGAATTTCAAAGCAGCGAAGCTTATACACGCGCCCCATATTGGTGAAAAACATCACCGTGTCATGGCTGGAGCAGATGAACATATGGCGAATTACATCCTCCTCCTTCGTGGATAGACCCTTGATTCCCCGGCCGCCGCGACGCTGAGCAGAATAGCTATCCACTGGCTGGCGCTTGATATACCCGGCAGCGGTGAGGGTGAGCACGCTCTCCTCCTCCGGAATCAAATCCTCGATGTCCACCTCACCGGAAACTACAGAAATTTCCGTGCGCCGTTCGTCGCCGTATTTATCGCGCATTTTCAGACAGTCGTCCCGCACGATTTCCTTAATTTTATGCTCGTCGGCCAGAATTTCTTCCAGCTCGGCGATTTTCATCAGCAAAGCACCCAGCTCGTCCTCGATTTTTTGCCGCTCCAGACCGGACAGCTGGCCCAAACGCATTTTCACGATAGCATCCGCCTGAATATCATCGAACTGGAATCGTTCCATGAGCTTTTCCTTTGCTGCGTTCTGATCACTGGCCGAACGAATGAGAGCGATGATTTCGTCGATGAAATCCACCGCTTTTTTGAGTGCCTCGACGATATGCGCTCTTTCCTTCGCCTTTTTCAGGTCGAAAAGAGTGCGGCGGGTGATAACCTGCACCTGAAACTTGATGTATTCCTCCAGCATCTGCTTGAGGGTGAGAATTTTCGGCGTTCCGTCCACAAGAGACAGCAAAATGGCGCCGAAGGTCACCTGCATCTGGGTATAGGCATACAGCTGATTGAGCACCACCTGGGGCACTGCGTCCTTTTTCAGATCGATAACCACGCGCATACCCTCCATGCTGGAGTGATCCACCACATCGTGGATGCCTTCGATGCGCTTGTCGTCCACCAGGTCTATAATGCTTTTCACCAGATTGAGCTTGTTGACCATATAGGGTATTTCGGAAATCACAATGCGATTGCGGTTTCCACTTTCCTCGATTTCCGCCCGTGCGCGCACGGTGATGCGGCCGCGACCGGTGGCATAGGCCGCCCGAATTCCGCTGCGGCCCATGATGATGCCGCCGGTGGGAAAATCTGGCCCCTTGATATGCTCCATGATGTCCGCCAGCTCCGCCTCCGGGTTTTCAATCAGCAGACAGATGGCATCCACCACTTCCCGCAGATTGTGGGGCGGGATGTTGGTGGCCATGCCCACGGCGATACCGGAGGAGCCGTTCACCAAAAGGTTCGGAAAACGGGACGGAAGAACCGTCGGCTCCTGGCGGTTGTTATCGAAGTTTGGGGTGAAATCCACCGTATCCTTGTCGATGTCCGCCAGCATATCCAAGCTCAACCGACTCAAACGGGCTTCCGTATACCGATAGGCGGCGGCGGGATGGCCGTCGATTGAACCAAAGTTTCCGTGGCCATCCACCAGCGGATAGCGCAGGGAAAAATCCTGCGCCAAACGCACCATGGCGTCATATACCGAGGCGTCGCCGTGGGGATGATACCGACCCAGCACGTCGCCGACGGTGGTGGCGGATTTACGGTAGGCCTTGTCCGGGGTCAGCTTGTCCTCATGCATGGTATAGAGAATCCGCCGGTGCACCGGCTTCAAACCGTCCCGTACATCTGGCAACGCCCGCGCCACCAGCACCGACACCGAATATTCCAGAAAGCGCTTGCGCATTTCCTGATCCAGGTCCACTTCGATTATTTTGGCCAGAGGCGTCGATTGCTCCTCCATCCAAATCACCTGCCCTTTCAATATACAATAGGTATATTCTCATTTTTTTTTCCATTTAGTATTTCCAATATTGAGAAATCATCCCGTCAAAGGCTTCAAAATCGTCGATACAGCGTCGCGGCAACCGCGCCGAACGGTTATACCAGCAGAATTCCACATAATCGCCCCGGTCAATCACATGCGCCACCGCGCTCCAGGGAACGCAATCCTCCTGACGCTCGGAGCGCAGGCGCAAGCCCCGGTCGGTGAGCGTCCATTGCAGCTGGCGGGACACCGGCGGCGCCTGCTCTTCGTTGCGGGGAATCCGCATGGAAGGAAGCCCCCAGTTCAGCACCGTCAGCAACAGCATACACAGCAGAAAATACAGCACACAGGGAACCACCGACTGGTTGTTCCAACCCAGCGCCAATCCGGCCAGCAGACTCACCAACGCAAACAGCGGCACCCGACGGATATAATTTTGGCGCAAGCCGTTGCGTAGCATAGCGCCTAATTCCGCCAAAGTGTAGCAAACCGTTTGTTGCCACAGCACCACCGGCTCACTCCAGGGAGCGGGCTCGATTTTTTCGCCCCGCGGCAACAGACGCCCATAAAAGCGACGATGATTCACCGGAATTCGCTCCACCGCCTGGCGCACCGCCGCGGCCAGCTCCGGGGTCATGCACCGGGCAGACAACACGATGGAGCGGGTACGGTCACTGCCGACAACCAGCATTTCGGGGCTTTCCAGAAAAAAGGCGGTTCCGTTGAGAGGGATAGAGACCGACACGCCCCTTCCCTCTTTTTCGATGCGATCGGGATACACCCGCACCGTGCCGAAAAAGGAATATCCGGCGGCACAGCTTTCTTCATAGGAGCGGGCGGCCTGCTTTTTCAGCAAAAGCGGCTCTGCAATGGTGAAACCAAGGCTCACCAGCGCCAGCAAGCTTCCGGTGATACCGGTAAGCCAGTCAATTTCACCGGTTTGCACCGTTTCACTTACGCAAAGAGCGATCAGTGACGCGCTGAACAGCAACGCCACACACAAGCGCATCCACCGTCCCCGCCCGGTTCCGGCGAAGCGGTTCATCAGCAGTTGAAAGTTTACAACCTCTTCTTTATTCAAATCGGTGAGAAACTCTGCCATCAAAGCCGTGTTTTCCATAGGCGCTCCTCATTAAACATCCAGATTGACCACATATTGGGCGTTTTTCTCGATGAATTCCCGCCGCGGCTCCACCTTGTCACCCATGAGAATGGAGAAGGTTTCATCCGCCTGCTGGGCGTCCTCCATTTTCACCTGCAGCATGGTGCGGAAGGAGGGGTCCATGGTGGTTTCCCACAGCTGGGAGGGATCCATTTCACCGAGACCCTTATACCGCTGGACATTGTCCGGATCGCCGCCCAAGGCGATAATCTGCCGGTCTCTCTCCTCATCGGAATAAGCATAAGCGAATTTTTTGCCCTTTGAAATTTTATACAGCGGCGGCTGGGCGATATAGACATGGCCCTCTTCAATCAACGGCCGCATATAGCGGAAAAAGAAGGTAAGCATCAGCGTGCAAATGTGGGAGCCGTCCACATCCGCATCGGCCATGATGATGATTTTTCCATAGCGGAGTTTCGACAAATCAAAATCATCTCCAATGCCACAGCCCAACGCCATCACAACCGGCGTCAGTTTGTCGTTGCCATACACCTTATCCAAGCGAGCCTTTTCCACATTCAGCATTTTTCCCCACAGGGACAAAATTGCCTGGTAGTTCCGGTCCCGCCCCTGAATGGCCGAGCCGCCGGCGGAATCTCCCTCAACGATATATAGCTCAGTGCGATCCGGATCCTTCCAGATGCAGTCCGCCAGCTTCTCCGGCATACGCATGGAGCTGAGCTTTTTGTCGTTGCGGGCCTTTTCTCGCGCTCTTTGGGCAGCCTCCCGCACCCGGGCAGCGTTGACGGATTTTTCCAGAATAGCCTTCGCCACCGCCGGATTTTCGTCCAGATATTCCGCCAGCTTTTCGCCGACAAGAGAATTCACCAGCCGTCCGATGGAGGTGTTGCCCAGTTTTGCCTTCGTCTGGCTTTCAAACTGGGCGTCCTCCAGCTTCACGCTAACCACCGCCATCAGGCCCTCGCGAACATCCTCGCCCTTCAAATCCCGGTCGTTATCCTTCAATATTTTGAATCGACGGGCATAGGCATTGAACACCCGTGTGATGGCTGTTTTGAAGGCAGTTTCATGGGTTCCTCCATCCACGGTATGCATATTGTTTGCGAAGGAAACGATGGTTTCGTTATAGCTGTCATTATACTGGAAAGCGACCTCGGCCACGCTGTTTCCATCTGTGGTGGTCAGATGAATCACATTTTCATGCAACGCCACATATCCGCGGGTTTTGTTGAGATATTCCACGAAGGAGGAAATTCCGCCCTCATAGCAATAGTTTTCCTCCTTCACCTCATCGGTTCTCCTATCAGCGAAGGTGATACTCAATCCCGCGTTCAGGAAGGCCTGCTCCCGCAAACGCTTTTGCAGAGTTTCATAGTCATATTCGGTGGTCTCGGTGAAAATTTCCGGGTCCGCCTTGAAGCGTACAAGGGTTCCGGTTTCCTCGGTGTCGCCGAGAATTTTCAAATCCGACACGGTTTTTCCCCGTTCGAAGCGCTGGCCATAGATATGACCGTCCCGGCGGATTTCCACCTCCAGCCATTCCGACAGCGCATTCACTACGGAGCTGCCGACGCCATGCAAACCGCCGGCCACCTTATATCCGCCACCGCCGAATTTTCCGCCGGCGTGCAGAACGGTCAAAACCACTGTCACCGTAGGCAGTCCCAGCTTTTCGTTCATACCCACCGGAATTCCGCGGCCGTTATCACGCACGGAAATGATGTCCCCGGGGAGAATATCCACCTCGATATGACTGCAATAGCCCGCCAAAGCCTCGTCGATGGAGTTATCCACGATTTCATAGACTAGGTGATGCAAGCCTCGCGGTCCGGTGGACCCGATATACATACCGGGACGCTTCCGAACAGCCTCCAGTCCTTCCAAAACCTGTATGTCTTTTTCGTCATAGGTACCGTCGGCGTGCACCAATTTCTCTTGTTCCTGTCGGGTTGTCTCCTGCGCCATGGTTTTTCCTCCTTATCGGTTCTTGCTTTGTGTCAACAAAGCCCGTTTATATAGAGTGCGGGGTGCCATTTGAGCAATATATATTCTTTCCTGCTTCTTTTCGTTTTGGCAAACAACAAAGGATTTGGGAAGCTCCAAATTGACATATTCCACCCGACTCAGTTTTTCTGCCCGTTTGAGAAATTCCCGTGTAGTGCGGGAAACCGTTGTGTTGTCCAAATCGAAAATGCCCACGATGTTTTTTTCAAAAATCACCGTATCCTGGCCGATATGTAGATACATATTCTATCCTCTTTGTATCATTTATTCAAATAAAACACCTTGTTTTATATTAAAAATATGTCCGCCCATATCCTTTAAGGAGGCGGAAGGCTCACAGCAGGTGATGAATACCTGCCACCCCTCAATATGATGCAAAATATAGTTCTGTCGGGATAAATCCAGTTCGCTCATCACATCGTCCAAAAAAGCCACCGGCGGTTCCCCGGAAACCCGCTGTAAAAGCATCGCCTCGGCAATTTTCAGCGCCAGCACCGCCGAGCGCTGCTGCCCCTGAGAACCATAAATACGCACCGGGCGGTCGTTCAAGGTGATGTGCATATCCTCCCGATGAGGGCCAACCGTCGAAAAGCCCGCCGCTCCATCGGCCGCCTGTGCCTGTTTTAATAACTGCATCCAGACGGCGGCCACCTGTGCCGCTGTGCTCCCTTGTTCATACGCGGGGGAATACCAAAAAATTTTCAGCTTCTCTCGGCCGCCGGACAGACCGGCGTATATTTCCGCCGCCAACGGCTCCAGCTGTTGAATATACGCCTGACGCGCCAGAGTCACCCGTGCACCGGCCACCGCCATGGTTTGATTCCAAAGCTCCAAAAGACTGCGACTTTCCGGGTCGTATGCGCGACTTTCCCGCATTTGGCGAAGAAAGGCATTACGCTGAATAAGCACCTTTTGTAATTCCGCCAGTTTTCCTACATAACTGGGCTGCAACTGACAATAGGCACTGTCCACAAAACGCCGTCGTCCCTCCGGCCCTTCCTTCACCAGTGAAAGATGCGCGGGAGAAAACGCCACGCCGCAAAGCACACCGGACAGCTTCGCCGCCGAGGAAAGCTTCAATCCGTTGAGAGAGGCCTGCCGGCGCTGGCGAATAGTTATTTCCGCCGTCTGTTCCCGCCCGCCGGCGAAAAAATCCAGCGAAATTTTCGCTTCCTTCGCGCCGAATTGGAGCATTTCGGCATCCTTCGCGCCGCGAAAGCTGCGAGATCCGGTAAACAGCCAGCAAGCCTCTAACAGGTTGGTTTTTCCCTGTCCGTTGTCGCCATAGAGAATATTAACCCCCGGAGAGGGCTTCCAGCAACCGGCCTGTAGGTTTCGAAAGCCGGAAAAACGCAATTCACGGACAATCAATGGAAACTTCCTCGCCGGTTTCGATGATGCAAATAACCTCGCCGCCTCGCAGTTTCTTTCCGCGAACGGTGCAAATCTCACCGTTGAGCGAAACTCCGCCACCCTGAATACAAAGCTTCGCCTGCCCGCCGGTTTCTACAAGACCGGTGCGCTTCAATAAATCATCCAGTCGGATGAAGGGGGTTTCCAATATAAAATACTGTGTTGCCATCTTATTTCAGCCTCACCGGCAGCACCAAAAAGAGAAAAGCACTGCCTTCCTTCGGAAAAATTTTCATCGGCTTGAGAGAACCGGCCAGCTCGATACGCACCTCGTCGGTTTCGCTGTTTTTCAAAGCGTCCAGTAGATACCGGGAGTTGAAACCCATGGTTTCCTCGTTTCCGACGATTTGAGCGCTGACGCTGTCGTTGGCCTTTCCAAGGGGTGTTGCGCAGGAAACATACACCGCCTGGTTGCGGAATTCGCAAACAAGAGGAGACTGCAGCCGGTCGTTGATGACCAGCGACACCCGATCCACCGCATCCATAAGACTTCTGGTGTTCACCGAAATGGTGGAGCCTTCTGCATCTCCGTTGGCGGCGATGATTTTATCGTATGCCATGAATTCCCCCTCCAAAAGGCGGGAAATCACCGCATAGCCGTTGATTTCGAAAATAAGGTGGCGGCGACCGACGATGAGGGTGCAGAACTCCTCCTCATCCTTCAAAAGCTTCAAAATCTCTTGAAGAGCCTTTCCGGGTACGACGAAATCCATGGTTTCCTTCGTCTGCACGGTTTCGCAGCGCATCGCCAGCCGATATCCGTCCATGCTCACCAGCTTCAGCTGGCCCGGAGTGACCTCGAAGCGGGTGCCGGTATAAATCGGGCGGGGATCATTTGGGGCGGCTACAGCAAAAATGGTTTGCCGAATCATGCCCTTCAAAAGCTCCTGCTCGATGGAAAGGCTGATGCCGTCCTCCACGGTGGGGATGGCGGGATAGTCTGCCGCAGTAATGCCCATGATAGAAAATTCAGTGACATCACTGCTGATGGTAGCGTTGAGCTTTTCATCGGTGATGATGGAAACGCTCTCCCCAGGCATTTTGCGTACAATATCGCCAAACATTCGCGCTGAAAGCACGATTTCGCCGGGCTGATTCACCTGAGCCTCGATGGAGGTAGTGATGCCCAGCTCCAAATCGAAGCCGGCAAGAAACAGGGTGCTTCCCTGGGCGCGCAAAAGCACACCCTCCAACGCCGGCAATGCCGCTTTAGAGGCAACCGCGCGTTGCACATTACCGACCGCTTCCAAAAGCTCCTGACGGTCACAAAGAATGTTCATAAAAAAACCACCTTTATCATACAAAAATAAAACTGTATTTTTTAGTAGTAGTAGTAGGGACTGTGATTTTGTGGAAAATTGGGATTATCCCTGGAAATGACTGGATTTATTTTTCACACGGGGCCTTTTTTTTCTGTGGAGAAAATTAGGAGGAATGTGAATGGTTCGAAGGGTTTCCACAGCTCTGTGAAAGGGGGTCTGTGGAAAGTGGAGGAAATGTGGAAAATTAAAAGAAACCAAATTTTTCTATATAATAATGAATATATACATCATATACATCATAGAAAAATCAGTTTTCGCTGATGTTTTTAATGATATCGTTGACGGTATTTTTGAAGCTATTGTCCTTCTCCATCATTCCTTCCACCTTCTGGATGGCATAGACGATGGTGGAGTGATCCCGGCCGCCGAAATTTTCGCCGATGGATTTCATGGGCATTCCGGTGATTTCCCGCACAACATAGGCGGCCACCTGCCGCGCCTTAGAAATCGGTGCAGAATGCTTCGAGGAACGGATGTCCTCCGCCTGCACGCCCATGGAGCGGGCAACCTCGCTGATGATGCGCTCCACGGTGATGGGGGTGGGCTGATTGTCGTTGCGAATGTCCCGAATGGCGTTCTGCGCCGCGATGATGTTGGGTTGCTCGTTGTTGAGCATATACTGGGCGCGCATCCGCTTGACCACGCCCTCCAGCTGGCGCACATTGCTTTTTAGCTGATTGGCTATGTATTCGGCTACATCGTCCTGAATTGGAAGCTCCAAAACCTGCGCTTTGCGGCGAATGATGGCGATGCGGGTTTCCAAATCCGGCGGCTGAATATCCGCCAGAAGACCCATCTCGAATCGAGAGCGAAGGCGCTCCTCCAGGGTGGCGATTTCTCTGGGAGGACGGTCGCTGGTGAGCACGATTTGCTTTCCGCTGGAATGAAGGGCCTCGAAGGTATGAAAAAATTCCTCCTGGGTGCTGGGGCGGCCGCTGATGAACTGGATGTCATCCACCAGCAGCACATCCACCTGACGGTATTTCGCGTGAAATTCCGCCGTGGTGCCCGTCTTGATGGCTTCGATCAACTCGTTGGTCATGGTTTCACCCTTGATGAAAAGAATGGTGGCGTGGGGATTATTTTTCTGAATTTGCTGACAAATGGCACAAAGCAGATGGGTTTTTCCCAAGCCGGAGCCGCCATAGATGAACAGCGGGTTATATAATCCCGCCGGCTTGTTGGCTACCGCCTGAGAGGCTGCATGGGCGAATTTATTGGAGGACCCGACGATAAAATTGTCGAAGGTGTATTCCTTGTCGGCAATGCCGGTGGGATAGCCGTTTCCCTGAATGGGCTTAACAGCCATGGCTGGCTCGACCTCGGCGGGGGCGGTGTCCCGGCTGAGGATGCGCAGACCGAGAGGTATTCCCAAAACCGCCTGCAGGGCGTCCCGAATTTTGTCGGAATAGGTTTCCTCCACGGTTTTTTTCATCCAGCTGGTGTTGACACAAACCACCATTTCACCGTCTCGGATTTCCTTCGGCTCGATGTGGCGTATCCAAACATCGTATGCGGTCTGGCTGATGCCGGATTCCTGAATTTGGCGGAGCACCGGCTCCCAAACCTCGTTGATTGATTCCATCATGCGTTCTGACTCCTCTACCCGTTGCTTGAGTTTCAAAAAAGTGCTGTCGCTGCGAAAAACGTAACGAAAGCCAAAGAAAAAACGCGGGCAAAAAAAGCAGACGCCCACAAATCTATTATAGCACAGAAAGCGTATTTTTTCAACTTTTTTTCCGCTCTTTGTGAAAAAAATCCCCCACCGGCGAAAAAGGGCAAAAAACAGCCGCCGAGCCGTGAAAAACGACCGGTTTTGCTCATTCGAATATACAAGATATAGGGGGTTGCTTCGAAAACACCCACAAGAAACAAAAAAACAAGAAAAAAAGAGGCTGGATTTGCAAAATAACCTTGACTTTTTTCCGTCTGCTGGTATATAATAGTTTCTTGCTAGGGCTGTCTGTGCGTTTCAGACGCCGGACAGCAGACCAGAGAGTGAAGGGAGGGACATTTCATGTTCCGTACTTATCAGCCGAAAAAGCGCCATCGCAAAATGGAGCACGGCTTCCGCAAAAGAATGGCGACCGCCAACGGCCGCAAGGTTCTGGCTCGCCGCAGAGCAAAAGGAAGAGCCCGACTGACGCACTGAAAGAGGCCACCATTGTGTGGCTTTTTTTCTTATCGTCGAAAATGAAGCGGATAAAGCCGCCGGGTTGCCGAAGAAGGAGAGGTGCGGAGAATGGCTGTCTTTGAAACGTTGCGGGAAAACAAGGACTTCCGGGCGTTATATTATCGTGGCCGTTCTCAGGTGCATCCGGCTCTTGTGACCTATGTGCGGCCGAACCGCTTCGGCTTTCCCCGGGTGGGTATCACCACCGGAAAAAAATTGGGCGGCGCTGTGCAGCGCAGCCGTTGCCGCCGTGTGATTCGTGCGGCCTTTCAGGAACTGCAGCCGATGGTGGGCGGCTTCGATATTGTGTTTGTGGCGCGGGGGCGCCTTTTGACCATGAAAAGCACCCAGCTAGTTCCGGTGATGGAAAAACAGCTGGCCGCATTGAAGGTGTTGTGTCGTGAATGAAAAGCTGCTTCGCTTTTCGCCGCGGCGGTTGCCCATCGCCCTTATCCATTTATATCAGAAATGGTCCGCGAACACGCCGCCGGTCTGCCGTTTTTCTCCTACCTGCTCGGCCTATGCCATCGAAGCATATCAGCGCTATGGCATAGGAATCGGCACCGGCCTGACTCTGTGGCGCCTGTTGCGCTGCAACCCTCTTTTCCGGGGCGGCTTTGATCCGGTTCCGACGCGCATCGCCTGGCCCGGTCAGAAAAAGCGGCCGCTCGGAGCGACGAAACCGCCGAAAAAAACAAAACGGAAAAGACGCTTTGACTTTCGAAAATAAAGGAGGCCGAGGGCCATGATGTCCATATTCGGACTGTTTGCTAAACCGTTGGGTTATTTGCTCCAGTGGATTTATTCGCTGGTGCCCAGCTATTTTGTGGCGATTTTTCTGTTCACTCTGTTGATTCGACTGGTGCTGTTCCCCCTGTCCATTAAACAGCAAAAGGGACAGGCGGATCGGGCGCGGCTGGCGCCTCGCCTGGAGCGCATCGAGAAAAAATATGCCAACGATCGGGTGAAAATGCAACAAAAACAACAGGAGCTGTACCAGAAGGAGGGCGTGAGCCTGACCGGCGGCTGTCTGCCGATGCTGTTACAGATGCTGGTGCTCATGAGCATTATTGCCGTGATCTATAAGCCTTTGACCTATGTGCAGACAAAAAACATTACGGCGACGGAAATTTCCACCTGCGTGACCGCGGTGCAGCAGGGGCTGACCGAGGGCATGGAGGCGGATTCGAAGGAATATAAGAACACCGTCAGCAAGTTCCAGGAGAATTCCTATTATCGGGAACTGTATCTGCTGCAATATGCTGACACCTACAGCGATGAAATCCAGTCGGCTCTGTTAACCGCAAACAAGGAAGCCGGGATGGCGGAAGCGCCGGCGACCGCGGCGGCCACCGCCACGCTGGAGGTTCTGCGGAACACGAAAGAGGAATTCAGTATTTTTGGTGTTTCCCTGCTGGATATGCCCAACAAGGATGGCATAAAGCCCAACTGGCTGTGGCTTGTGGCGATTGCCTCCGGTCTGTCGGCGTTGCTGTCCAGTGTTCTAAGTATGCATTACAGCAAGGGCACTATGTCCAAGGCGCAGCAGGAAATGGGCGGTTGCTCCACGAAGGGCATGATGTATTCTATGCCGCTGTTTTCTTTGGTAATTTCCTTCACCGTTCCCGGTGGTGTGGCGCTCTACTGGATTTTCTCCAACCTGTTGGCGTTGGTGCAGACGGTGGTGCTCAACCAGATGTATAACCCCGCGAAAATCCGTGCTCAGGCGGAAGCAGAATACGCGGAGCGCCGACGGAAAAAAGCGGAGGATAAGGCGCGCCTGAAGGCGGCGCGGTTGGAGGAGCAGGCGGCCTGGCAACGGGAAGAAAACGAGAAAAAAGCCGCCAAGGAGGGAAAGTGCCCTCCGAAAAAGAAAATGGAAGAAAAATCCGAGAATCCGGAGAGCAAAACCACGGATTCTGTGGAATGAGAAAGGAAAATGGACAATGACGGAGCTGATTAAAGAAGCCGCTTCTCTGGAGGAGGCGCGAAAGGCGATTGCTTCGGAGATGGGCGTTTCCGAGGAAGCAATTGAATTCGAAATTCTCCAGGAGCCGGGAAAAAAGCTGCTGGGTCTTTTCGGCGGAGCGCCGGCGATTGTGAAGGGCGTTGCCAAGGGCGGCGCCGCGGATCGGGCGAAAAGCTATCTGTGTGATGTGCTGAGGGCCATGGGCGCGACAGATTTTGACACCACGGTGAAGGAGACCGAGAACGGCTGTGAAATTTCCCTTGAGGGCGAGGATCTCGGCTTTATCATCGGTCGCCGCGGCGACACGCTGGACGCGCTCCAATGTCTGGCTGGACTGGTGGCGAATCGGGCCGAGAGCGGCTATTATCGCGTGTCCCTGAACATTGGAAACTATCGCGAAAAGCGGGAGCAGGCGCTGGTGAGCTTGGCGCGGCGGTTGGGCGGCCAGACCGCCCGCACCGGTCGGCGTCATTCGCTGGAGCCGATGAATCCCTATGAGCGGCGCATTATCCACACCACAGTGCAGGATATGGAGGGTGTGACCTCCTGGAGCGTCGGCAGTGACCCGAACCGGCATGTGGTGATCGGCCCTTCGGACGACAACCCTAACAAGGAGCGCGCCGAGGAACGCCGCCGCAATAACCGTAGCCGTTCCGGCTCTGGCGAAGGCCGCGGTCGCCGCGGCGGTCGTGAGGAGCGGCGGGAGCATGAAATTGTGGCGCCGGAGCGACCGGTTCGTCAGTTCATTTCTCGGAGCAATCCCCTGCCCACGGCGGACGGGGCAACTCCCCCCTCTCGCACCGAATCGGAAAAGGAAGAAAGCGCCACCCTGTATGGCCGCATCGACCTGTAAAAATGCAAATGTTGAAAGCTTCCCGGCTAAAGCCGGGAAGCTTTTTGTTATAGCACGGCTATGCCAGCGCTTTTGTGGCGGCTTTTTGCCATTTCTCCCTTCTCCCGTTTTCCTCTTTCCCGCCTTTTTTGGGTTTTCTTGTTTTTCCCTTGGGGAATATCTGCTGTGGGATGGACATTAGAAATTGTCCGCGTGCATCCATTGGCATCTCTGGCACCGATAAAGAAAATCGCCCTTCGGCCGGCGTGCCATTTTTCTGCGAATGACTCCTGGCATGTGGAAAATAAGGCAAAAAAGCAAAAAATTCGCGGAATTATATGCGTGTAGAGTCCTCTACACACGGTAGAAGGCTTCGAAAGGCTGGCTTTTCCGAGCTTTCGGGGCTTTTTTGCAGAGCGCAGAAGAGCTTTTTCGGAGCAACGGAAAAGCTCTACTCCCGGCGCCGAGTGGTGTAGAGCATCGGCGGCGGAAAGTAGGTTGTGTCCGGCGGAAAAATTTGCTATGCTGGGCACTATGGTTCGTCGCGTGAGATTGCGCGGCGTCCGTTCCGATAAAATCGAGACCAAAAGGCAGGGAGAGGGCTTTTATGATTGCATTGTTCACAGATTCGGCGGCCAATCTGCCGGCAGAGCTGACCGACCGCCTGGAAATTCAGGTTATCCCCTTCACCTATAACGAAAACGGTGTGGAAAAAAATCCATTGGACGCAAGCTTCGATGAGATAGCCTTTTATGACGCCCTGCGGGGCGGCGCGGTGGTGAAAACCTCCATGGTCAACGCCGCGGCCTTCGAGGAGCGCTTTGCGACGGCGCTGGCCGAGGGAAAGGATGTGTTGTATATCGGTCTTTCCGGCGGAATCAGCGGAACGGTGGCTACCGCACGCATTGCCGCCGAATAGCTGCGTCCTCGTTTCCCGGAGCGAAAAATTGAAATTGTCGATTTGCTGGGCGCCTCCCTTGGAGAGGGGCTGTTGGTGCTGGAGGCGGCGGCGCAGATTTTGCGGGGCGATGGGCTGGAGACGGCGCTTTCCTATACCCGCAAAAAAATCGGCCAGATGTGCCAGTGCTTCACCGTGGAGGATTTGGGGCATCTGCGCAAGAGCGGCCGCATTTCCGGCGCGGCGGCGCTGGTGGGCGGCCTTTTGGGAATTCGCCCGGTGCTGGTGGGAAGCCCGGAGGGGAAAATCGTGATGACATCAAAAGCGCGGGGCTTTCGGGCGGTGCTGGATCGGCTGGCGGAGAGCAATAATCGGCTGGCTCTGCGGCGCACGGCCGCGGTGGGTATCGCCCACGCGGACAACGAAGCGGGCACGGTGGCGCTGTTGAACCGGTTGCGGGAGCGGGGCTTCCTCGGCTCGGCGCTGACGGTGGGATATGAGCCGGTCACCGGCTCCCATGTGGGGCCGGGGGCTTTGGCGCTGTTTTTTTTCGGCGAGGATCGGGCGCGGCTTTTGGAGGATTGAAGCCGAGAAAGGTTGTGTTTTTTTTCGCGGGGGCTTGCTTTTCTGCCCGTTTGGGAGTATACTCCCAGTGATAGATAAAATTAGGAGGAAAGAACATGGCATTGTTGTCGCAGACGCCCCCGGAACGGGTCTGGTATTATTTTGAGAAAATTTGTGCGATTCCCCATGGGTCGGGAAACACGAAGGAAATTAGCGATTTTTGTATGCGCTTCGCCCAGGAGCATGGGCTGGCAGCGCGACAGGACGCATATAATAATGTTTTGATTCAGAAGCCTGGCTCGGCCGGTCTGGAAAAGCATCCCCCGGTGATTTTTCAGGGGCATTTGGACATGGTGTGCGAACAGGAGCCGGATTGTTCGCTGGATATGAGACGGGACGGTCTGGAGCTGTTTTTGGAGGGCGATTGGCTGGGTGCACGGGGCACAACCCTCGGCGGAGACGACGGCATCGCCGTGGCGATAGGGCTGGCGTTGCTGGAGGATAAAACGCTTGTGCATCCGCCGCTGGAGGTGCTGTTCACAACGGATGAGGAAACCGGCATGGATGGGGCGATTGGCTTAGACCCGGCCTGGCTGGCCGGCCGCACCCTCCTCAATGCGGATTCCGAGGAGGAGGGCGTGCTGACAGTGGGCTGTGCCGGCGGCGCGCGGGCTGAGCTGAGCCTGCCGGTGAAACGGGAGGCGGTGGCTCTCCCTTGCTATCGGGTGACGGTGGACGGGCTGGCCGGAGGCCATTCCGGCGCAGAAATTCATAAGGGACGGCTGAATTCAAATGTGGTGATGGGACAGTTCCTGTCCGGGCTGGAAGAGGATTTTCATATCGTGTCGCTGGCCGGTGGCTTAAAGGATAACGCGATTCCCCGCCAGACGGTGTGCGTTTTGGCGACGGCTCAGGAGCTGTCGCCGGCGGCGGATGTCTTTGTCGCGACCCATCGAATTCCCGCCGACCCGGCGCTGACGGTGACGGTGGCGCCGGTGGAGGCCGCTTCGACGGCGGTGACGGCGGCCGATTCCCGGAAAATCGCCCGCTTCCTTTCGACGGTGAAAAACGGAGTGCAGGCTATGAGCCGCGACATCGACGGGCTGGTGGAAACCTCGCTGAATTTGGGAATTTTACAGCTGGAGGAGGATGCGCTGGCCGCCTCCTTCTCGGTGCGCAGCAGCGTGGGTACCTCGAAAACGGCGCTGTTGGCACAGCTGGAGGAAACCGCCGCCGCCTTCGGTGGCAGCTATTCCAGCCACAGCCATTATCCTGCCTGGGAATATCGCAAGGAGTCTTCCCTGCGGGATGTGATGGCCGCGGTGTATGAGGAAATGACCGGCGAAAAGCCGGTCATCGAGGCTATCCATGCGGGGCTGGAATGTGGGCTGTTTTCGGAAAAGCTGCCCGGCTTGGACGCGGTCTCCTTTGGGCCGCGGATGCGGGATATTCACACCACGCGGGAACGGCTGAGCGTGTCCTCGGTGGAGCGCACCTATGGGTATCTTTGCCGGGTGCTGGCGCGGCTTTGAGCGGGCTTCGCTGTTTACATTTTCTCTCTAAAAAGAAATCGCCCCGAACGCGCACAAAAGCACAATCGGGGCGGCTTGCCGCTGGGGTGGAGCTTCTTTTGTTCAGCGAAAAACGGAGGAAAACAAAATGCGTTTTGAAGTGGGCTTGTGTTCTGTATCCTTCCGCGGGGAACCCCCGGAAAGTATATTGGCGAATATGCAAAAAGCGGGAATTTTTGCCATCGAATGGGGAAGCGATGTGCACGCGCCTCAGGAAAACCGGGAACAGCTTCATAAAATAGCGCGACTACAACAGGAATATGGTATACGGTGTTGTTCTTACGGCACCTATTTTCGGCTGGGGGTTATGCCCATGGATGCGCTTCTCAGCTATATCGAAGCGGCGAAAATGTTGGGCACAAACACGCTTCGACTTTGGTGCGGGAATAAAAACAGCGAGGAGTATGCGGAAAGCGAGAAAACTGCGCTTTTTGACGCCTGCAAAGAGGCGGCGGCCATAGCAGAGAAGCACGGTGTGGTGCTCTGCATGGAATGTCATGCAAACAGCTATACGAACACAAAGGAATCGGCCTATGCGCTTATGCAGGCGGTCGCTTCTGACCGCTTTCGAATGTATTGGCAGCCGAATTCCTTTGCTTCTTTTGCGGAAAACACAGCGTATGCGAAAAGAATAGCGGATTATACAGAGCATATACACGTGTTTCACTGGCAGAAGGAGCGGAAGCTCTCGATGTGCGAGGGGAAAGACTGCTGGAAGGAGTATTTGTCCTGCTTTGACGGAGTGAGAATGCTTCTTTTGGAGTTTATGCCGGATGATAGGCTTGAATCGCTGAAAACGGAAGCGGAAGCGCTCAAGGAGATTATACAATGAAACATATCTTTCTGTGCGAGGACGCCGAAAATGTGAAAAACGCATACGGAACCGCGGAAACGGTTTATTGCAAAGCGGATGTGTTGGAAAACAGCGAAAAATTTTCGGAAACGGAGTTTATTTTTTCCACCTGGGGTATGGCGGTGTTCACCGAGGCGGAAATCGGCCGTCTTTTCCCCAGCCTGAAAGCGGTGTTTTACGCCGCCGGGTCTGTGCAGGCGTTTGCCCGGCCGTTTTTGAATAAAGGCGTTCGGGTGTTTTCGGCATGGGTGGCAAATGCGGTGCCGGTTGCCGAATATACCGTTGCACAAATCCTCCTTGCCAACAAGGGCTTTTATCAAAGCGCACGCCTCGCGAAAACCGGGGATTATGCGGCGGCCTCGGCGTTTTCCCGCTCCAACACCGGCAATTATGATGTGAAAATCGGGATCATCGGCGCCGGAATGGTGGGAAAAACGGTGATTCATCTGCTTAAGGCCTACAAGTTTTCGGTGCTGGTGTTCGACCCTTTTTTGTCGCAGGAGAACGCTGAAGCGCTGGGTGTGACCCGGTGCTCGCTGGAAACGCTTTTCAGAGAATGTCAGGTGGTGTCCAACCACCTGGCCGATAACGAACAGACCAGAGGTCTGTTAAATAAAGCGCTGTTCAAAGAAATGCGGCCGTATGCGACTTTCTTGAACACCGGCAGGGGTGCTCAGGTGGCGGAGGCGGATTTGATAGCGGTTTTGAAAGCGCGCTCGGATCTTACGGCGGTTTTGGATGTGACTTATCCGGAGCCGCCGGAAAAGGACAGCGAATTATTCATGCTGGAAAATTGCGTTCTGACGCCGCATATTGCTGGAAGCGCCGGAAAAGAAGTGCGTCGGATGGGCGATTTTATGCTTCAAGAATATGCGCGTCTTATCCAAAACGCTCCCTGCCAATATGAAGTGACCCTGAAAATGCTGAAAACCATGGCATGAACCGAAAGAGCTGACAGGCACAGGCGAAGCGCCCGCTTCTGCCCACAGAACTTTGACCTCCTTGCCGGTGCGTTCTCTGAGCTCGTTGGCGAAGGGCGCGAGAGAGGCTTTTTCCAGAAAGGCGCTGTTGGTATAGGCCTCCAGGTGGATGCCGCCGACAGACTCCAGCAGGTTCGCCAGCCGGTCATATTCTTGATAAAACAGACTGTAAAATTCGATGTCACCCCCAAAGCGGTTGGGGCTGAAGGCCCTGTCACGGAGCTTTTCGATTCTGTCCATATTGGTGCAAAAATCTCTTATAGAATGAACGGATAAACAGCTGTCCATAAATTATGATTGTGTTTTTGCTTTAGAAGTTACTGTTTTGATTGTGCGATTAACTCTTTTGGCGATATATTCCACAATATCGTTTTCGAATTCGTTGAGGTCATCAAAATTCCACTCGCACCAGGAAACTTCGTCATCAAGAGAAGCATATAAATATTTTTTGCCATCACATTTTTGCGTACCGATTTCAAGCATTAATTCCATATTGTCCGGCGAACCGGCAAAGGCAACGGTAAACTCATCGTAATCCAGGAAATTATCCAGGCCGCATTTTTGACCAATTGCATTTTTAATTCTTAAAATGCAAGCCTTTTCTCTTTGAATATCGTTTTCAAGCAGTTTGGTTGTGTGAAAGAATTTGAATAATGACATATTTTCATCTCCTTAATTTTTATTATATCAAATCCACCCTTAAAAAGCTATTCTAAGCAGTATAAATCCCCTTTGTTTACAGATAATAGCAATGTTATCAAATCGACAAAGGGGATTTTTGTATGAAGGCGACAGGGATAGTGCGCAGAATTGACGACCTTGGACGGGTGGTGATTCCGAAGGAAATCCGCCGCACCATGCGTATCCGCGAGGGCGACCCGTTGGAGATTTTCACGGAGCGAGACGGTGAGGTGGTGTTCAAAAAATATTCGCCGGTGGGCGAGCTTTCGCCCTTCGCGGTGCAATATGCGGATGTGCTGTCGCGGGCCTGCAATATGACGGTATTGATTTGCGACCGGGACCATGTGGTGGCCGCTGCCGGGGCCAGCCGCAAGGATTTTTATGACCGGCGTATTTCAGCCCAGCTGGAGGAGGCGATGGATTCGCGCCAGGTGTATGTGACCCGCGCCGGCGCCGTTCAGCGCCTTCAGCCGGTGGAGGCGATTCACCGCTTTGCGTCGGTGGCGGCGCCGATTTTGGTCGGCGGCGACATCACCGGCACCGTCTGTCTTCTCCAGCCGGAGAGCGGCGTTATCCCTGCGGAAGGGGATGTGCGGTTGGCACAGGTGGCCGCCGAGTTTTTGGGAAAGCAGATGGAGGAATAACCCCATAAAAACCGCCCCTGCCGCAAAGCGTGATTGCGGCAGGGGCATGCTGTTGTGCTTTTTTATAGCCGGGGCAACACCGTGTTTTCGAAAAAATCGGGAAAGCTCTCCGGCGTGATGCCGGTGAAAATCTCGCCGTCCACGGTGACGGTGACGCCGCTTCGGTTGCATTGGCCGGAGCAGAAGCTGGCCGCCAGGGTAATTTTGTCCTCTATGCTCTGCTGGGCGACGGCTTTTTGAAACAGCTCCACGACCCGCTTCGACCCTTTCAGATGGCAAGCGGAGCCGATGCAAATTTGTATCGTCATGACCTCTCCTCCTCGGTTTTCAGTTCGGTTTTCAGCCAATCCAGCCACCTTCGTCGGGGCGTCGCGGCGCTTCCGGGAAGCAAAAATACGGCCGCGACCGGAAACAGGCGACGAATGTGCGCGGCCAGCCGGGCATCTCCGCCGGCATAGGCGGCCAAGTATTTTTTTGGTGGGAGCGCGTCGGTCAGCAACAGCTTTCCATAGGTGAGCGCCGCGTCGAAGGCGGGGTCGCCCGCGCAGGCGCGGCAGCAATCCAGAATGAACAGCGTCCCCTGCTCACCCTCCAAAAGGTTTTCCGGAGAAAAATCGCCGTGGAGAATACGGTCGCGGTCTGCCACCTCTGCAAAGCGGCGGCGCAGAGCGGCCGCCTCATCGGCGCTAAGCTCCGGCGGCAGAGGGAGCTGGCGCAGCAGCTCGGTCAGCCGAAAGAGGGGTGCGCCGCCCTTTTTGTGCATTTTCTTTTGCAGGGCGACCAGCCGTTCCAGCAGTGTGTCGGCTTCCTCTGGGCTTTCCGACAGCCTGCGCGCCAGCGTTTTTCCGGGGATAAAGGCGCTGACGATGGCCGGATGACCGTCTACGGCGCTCACCTGCAGCACCGGCGGCACGGGTAGCCCTGCCTCCCGCAGGGCGGTCTGGTTCATGGCCTCCCGGAGCACATCTGTTTCCGTCCGTCCGCTGAGAAACACCTTCAAACAGCGCTCGCCATCCCGATAAACGGTTTTGCGGCTGGTCACCGCGATGATTCGATCTAGTTCCACCGGGCTTGCCTCCTCTGCGTCAGTCGAACAGCTCCCGCTTGACCTGGATCAGCTCGTTGATGAACTGGTGATCCAGCGGGGAAAAGGTGTAGTCGCGCCGATGAATCAGCACATCCTTATAGATGCGGTCGTTTCCGGCGCAGGGGCGTAAAATCAGTCCATATCGCTCCAACAGCGCCGGAGGGATGGCGGAAACCCACATGAAGGTATGGGGGTTTTCGGCCAACAGCTCCAGCTGGCTGGCGCGCTCGAAAACGAAAATCCGCCGCCGCACGCTGTCCGGCAGCTCCGTCTTGCGCACCTCGGAAAAGGGCAAAAAGGGCACGAAGGGATCGGCATGGGCGATTTCGGTATAAGACTCCAAATGCTTTTCCTCGATCGCCTCCAGTTGGGCCAGCGGGCTGTCGCGCTGCACCAGAAGCGCCGACTGAAATTCGGCCACCAGCTCATGGCAAAGGTTCTTTTCCTCCAGCAGGGCTTTGTAATAGCGGTCATATTCCGCCGCGTAGCGAATGATGCCCAGGCGATATTCCTCCTGGAGCACATTGCGGATGGTGCGGGCGGCGTTGGTTTCTTTGTAGAAGGCCTCCACATCGGTTTCGGCGGTCAGTGCTTGCGAAAAGCGGGAGAAGGCCTTGGAAATGTAGCTGGCGCGGGGCACGGACACGGAAAACCGCTTTTTCACAGAGAGTCCGTTGCGGAAGGTGTCCTCCACGGTGTCCACCTGCTTCAAAATGCTGCGGGCATAGCCCATGAAGGTTTCACCCTCGGCGGTGAGGGCCATTCCCTTGGCGCTACGCTCGAAAATGCGGATGCCAAGGGATGCTTCCAGCTCTTTGATGGCGCGGCTCAAATTCGGTTGGCCAATCAACAGCTTTTCCGCCGCTTTGTTGATGGAGCCGGCCTTGGCCACCTCCACAGCGTATTTGATATGTAGCAAATTCACATGATTGCCTCCCCTGCCCTGGATAAATTCAGTATAACATAGACAAAAGAAAAATTCAATGCTTTTCCCTGGAAAGGCAAGATTTTGCGGCTTTTGCTGATTTTTTCAAGGAAATTTTGGCAAAAGCGCTTGACAAGCGGCCGTTGTGTGTGTATCATATGGAAGGCGCGTCTCCGTTTGGCGCCGGCGCCGCGGCTTCGCGGCGAGGTGGACGTGTCCGAAAACAGAATAACGGTGAAAACAAGGGGTGCTGCCAGAGGGCGGCTGAGAGAACCGAGGGGTTCAACTCTGTGACCTGATCCGGATAATACCGGCGGAGGGATGTTTTGCTGAAACGGCGAGGATGCTCGCTGTCTTTGGAGGACCTTCGCTGCGGCGAAGGTCTTTTTTGCCGCGAAAAATGAAAGGGTTCGATGAAACGATGCAAAAAATGCAAAAATCCTTGCGGCTGGTGGAAAGCGCGCTGTTGTTGGCGGTGGCGACGGTGCTCAGTCTTGTGAAGCTGTTGGAAATGCCCTACGGGGGCAGTGTCACCGCCTGCAGTGCCTTGCCGCTGTTGCTAATTTCTTATCGGCATGGCGTGGGCTGGGGGCTGTTTTCCGGGCTGGTATTCAGTCTTCTCCAGCTGTTTTTGGGGATGAGCAGTCTGTCCTATTGTACCACGGCGGCGTCGGTGGTGGCGGTGATTTTGCTGGATTATGTGGTGGCCTTCGCCGTCTATGGCTTGGGCGGGCTTTTTCGCCAGAAGGGGCGCACGCAGGGGCGGGCGCTGGTGCTGGGGAGCTTGCTGGCGCAGGGGCTGCGCTATCTGTGCCATGTGCTTTCCGGCTGTACTGTTTGGGCGGGGCTGTCCATTCCCACCAATGCCGCGTTTCTCTATTCACTGGGATATAACGGAACCTATATGGTGCCGGAGCTGGTGGTGACGGTGCTTGGCGCCTGGTATTTCTCGCGGGTTCTGGATGTGAACGGTCAACAGCCCGCCCGTGCCGTTACATCGGCCGCCGGGAACGGAAAAGCCCTAGTCGCCGGGCTGTTGCGGTCGCTGGTGCTGGTGGTGACGGGGGTTGTGAATTTGCTGTGGATTGCCTACCGTCTCCAAAGCCCGGAGGACGGAAGCTTCACCTTCGCCGGTCTTGCGCAGGTGAACTGGTTGGCGGTGGCGCTGGTCACTGCTGGCGGCGGGCTGGTCGCCGGTGGACTGGAGCTGTGGCGCCGTCGCGCCGCCCGCGGATAGGCCGCGCGAAAAGCGAAAAAAGAGGGAAATCCCCGTTCTTGACCGTCTCGGTCAAGAACGGGGATTTCTTTTTGTTTTCTATATAGGCCTTCAGCCTTCGACCAGGGCGAACCGGTGGTCATATTCGTCATAATATCGGTTGAATTCGTGGTTTCCGAATTTGACACCGTTCAGATACTTGTGGGTGTCGAAGCTGTTGGCCTCCACCTCGATGACGGCCACAGCCACATTGGAGCAGTGGTCGGAGATGCGTTCGAAGTTGGTGAGCATATCCGACAGCACGAAGCCACATTCGATACTGCAGGAGCCACTGCGCAGACGATTGATGTGGTTGTTGCGGATGCGGGCGATGAGGCCGTCGATGACCTGCTCCAGCGGCTCCACGCGGGCGGCGATAGCGGTGTCGTTTTTGGT
This sequence comes from uncultured Ruminococcus sp., assembly GCA_964609975.1. Lineage (GTDB taxonomy): Bacteria > Bacillota > Clostridia > Oscillospirales > Acutalibacteraceae > UBA5905. The sequence continues at coordinate 28,705 of CAZSTR010000002.1, forward strand.
ATAGGCTTCGCCGGTGAGGGTGAGGATTTCCTGAATGGCGCCGGTGAGCACCGCCAGCTCCTGTTGGGCGGCCGTGGTGAAGGTGATTTCCTTGTCGTGAACCTCGCGCGCGCTGTTGAGCAGGTTCAGGGCGTGGTCGCCCAGCCGCTCAAAGTTGCCGATAGCATGGAGGATTTTCGAAACTACCTGAGAGTCCTCTTGAGACAATGCCTCGGAGGAAAGCCGCACAAGATAGGTGCCCAGCTTGTCCTCGTAGGAGTCCAGCCGGCTTTCCACCTCGTTGATGTTCTCGGCCTCCTTTTCGCTGAAATGTGCGAACTGGTCCATGGCGCGGAGCACATTATCCTGGGCCAGGCAGCACATTTTCTTGGAGCAGGAGTTGCTTTCGGACACCGCCACGGAGGGGGACTTCAGCAATCGCTCGTCCAGCAGAGGCTCGTCCTTTTCCTCGGCGCCTTTGTCGGGCAACAGCCAGCAAATGAGCTTTTCCAGCTTTTTCGTGAAGGGCACCAGCAGACACACCGTCAAAAGGTTGAACACCGAATGAGCCAGCGCGATGGTCACGGGCGAGGCAGCTGCCGTCAGGAAGGGCCAGTCAATCAGCAGGCTGACGATCCAGAAAACGCTCAGCCACACGACGGTTCCGATGACGTTGATGGACAGATGGATGAGCGCCGCCTGCTTCGCCTTGCGGTTGGTGCCGATGCTGGAAATCATGGAGGTGACGCAGGTGCCGATGTTGGCGCCCATGACGATGGGGATGATCATCCCATTGGTCAGACTGCCGGTCAGGGAAAGCGCTTGCAAAATACCGGTGGTGGCGGCGGAGGATTGGATCACGCCGGTCACCAGCGCACCGATCAGCATACCGAGGAGTGGGTTGTTAAACTGGATGAGCAGCTGGGCGAACACCGGCGAATCCGCCAGCGGCTCCAGCGCGCCGGTCATCATGGTCATGCCGTAAATGAGCACGGCGAAGCCTACGCAAACCGTGCCGATGCTTTTGCGCCGGTCGTTTTTCGACATCATCAGCAGGATGATGCCTGCCAGCGCCACCAGCGGAGAGAAGTTCTCCGGCTTGAGCATCTGCAGGAACAGGCTGTCGCTCTGGATGCCGGACAGGCTGAGAATCCAGGCGGTCAGGGTGGTGCCGATGTTGGCGCCATAGATGATATACAGCGTTTGGGACAGGGTCATCAGCCCGGAGTTCACCAGGCCAACCAGCATCACCGTCGTGGCCGAGGAGGATTGCACCGCCACGGTGATGGCCGCGCCCAGCACGATGCTGATGATGGGGTTGGCGGTCATTTTGCGGAGCATATGCTCCAGCTTTCCGCCGGCCATTTTTTCCAAGCTTCCGGACATCACATTCATGCCGAATAGGAAAAAGACCAGGCCGCCGATCATGGACAAAACAGAAAACAGATTCATTCGTTAAGCCTCCAATAACGCCCCGCGTCCTGCGGCGGCGCCGTTTTTTGTTATCTATGAAAAGTCGGAGAATATTTGCATATTCCCGGACGGATGTTTCCCAAACTACACCAGTATATATCTTAGCATATTTCCCACGGGGAAGTCAATCCGTTAAACGACAAAAATTCCCTCTTTTCCCCCGACGGGATTTTGGGAAATCCGCCGAGGGAAAAGAGGGGTGAAGGGACATTAATACCCCTTGAGCCGGAGACGCACCGCCCGGAAGGCCTCCGGCAGCTTTTCGAGCGGCATTTCCCGTGGCACGGCGGTTGTGCCGGCCGCCTTTGCGGTGGTATAGTACCATTCCTTGAATTCCAGCGTGCGCAGGGTGTCGTTTAGGGTGGCGATTTTCTCCTCCACCGCCGCCTTTTGCCGGGAGATGAGCGCCAGCCGAGTTTCGATGGTTTCGTCCCCCTCCATGGCCATTTCCACGAAGCGCCGGATGTCCTTGAGGGTCATTCCGGTCTTTTTGAGGCAGGCGATGACCTGGAGCCATTCGTAGTCGCTGTCCTTGAACACCCGCACGCCGCTCCCGGAGCGCTCCACGAAGGGAAGAAGCCCCTCCCGGTCATAATAGCGGAGGGCAGAGGGGGCGACGCCCAGCCGCTTGGCCATTTCGCCGATGGTGTATACCATGCCGTATTTCTCCTTTTCCAAAAGAATAAAAACGCTTGACTTGAAGTATACTTTAAGCTATATAATGTGCTTGTACCGATTGTACAACAATTCGATTTGGTCGTCAAGGAGGTTTTGTCATGGAATATGTAACCTTGTCTAACGGGGTGCGGATGCCCCAGCTGGGGTATGGCGTGTACCAGGTGACGCGGGAGGCATGTGAGCGCTGTGTGCTGGACGCCATCGGGGTGGGCTATCGGCTCATCGACACGGCACAAAGCTATTTCAACGAGGCGGAGGTGGGCAACGCGATTGCCCGCTGCGGCGTTCCTCGTGAAGAGCTGTTTTTGACGACGAAAGTGTGGCTGGAGCATTATGACTTCGAGGCAACGCGGGCGTCGGTTCTGGAGTCCATGAAGAAGCTGCAGGTGGATTATTTGGATCTATGCCTGCTCCACCAGCCCTTCGGGGATATATACGGAGCTTATCGGGCGCTGGAGGAGCTGTATGACGAAGGGAAAATCCGCGCCATCGGTATTTCCAATTTCTATCCCGACCGGATGGTGGATTTGGCCTCCTTTGCCCGGATTCGGCCGATGGTGAACCAGATTGAGTTGCATCCACATCATCAGCAGGTGGACAGCCTGCGCTGGCACGAAAAATACGGCGTTCAGCCGGAGGCGTGGGCACCCTTCGGCGAGGGACGAGGAGGAATGTTCGCCCTGCCGGAGCTGCAGGCCATCGCCGCCCGCCACGGAAAAACCGTGGCTCAGGTCATCCTGCGCTGGCATATCCAGCGGGGTGTGGTGGCGATTCCGAAATCTACCCATGTGGAGCGGATGCGGGAGAATTTTCGGGTTTTCGATTTCACGCTGACAGAGGCGGAGATGGAGGAGATTGCTGCCCTCGACCGCGGCGAAAGCGCCTTCTTTTCCCATACCGATCCGAAAATGGTGGAATGGTTTGTGCAAATGGTAGAAGAACGAAAGAAAAATACCGATTGTAAAAAAGAGAAAAAAGATTGGTGAAGGAGTGGCTGGATATGAAAAAGGATCTGGGGGCACAGCCCTATTTGTTTCCGATGCCGGTGCTGATTGTGGGCACCTATTGTGAGGATGGAACGCCCGATGCCATGAACGCTGCCTGGGGAACGATTTGCGATTATCAAAGGGTGGCGCTGTTTCTCAGTCCGGGGCACAAAACCGTGGCGAACATTCGCAACCGAAGGGCTTTCACGGTGGCGGTGGCGGATGAGGCACATTTGGTGGCCTGCGACTATGTGGGGCTGGTTTCCGCCAACAGCGACAGGGCAAAAATGGAAAAAACCGGGTGGACGCTGGAAAAAAGTCGGCTGGTGGATGCGCCGGTTGTGACGGATTTGCCGCTGGCGCTGGAGTGTCGGCTGGAGCGCATCGACGAGGAGGCTGGCTGCGTTTACGGCGAAATCGTGAATGTGCTGGCGGAGGAGCGGGTACTCTTGGAGGGACGGGTGGATTTGAAAAAGCTGAACCCTCTGTCCTATGACCCGGCCGGGCATGGCTATTATGCCATGGGCGAACGGGTGGGCACAGCCTTCCACGATGGCGCGGCGCTGAAAAGGTGAATGTGTTCACAACAAAAAATCCTCCGAAAACGGTTGAACGCCGCTTTCGGGGGATTTTTTTCGTTGATCCCTGCTGATTTTTCGTTGGCTTATTTTGCTTTTCGGTCGGAAAGCAGGCGCAACACATTGGCGACGCACAGCAGGGTCACGCCTGTGTCGGCAAACACTGCTAGCCACATGGGAGCGATGCCACAAACCGCCAGTACCAGCACCGCCGCCTTCACCGCCAGAGAGAAGCCAATGTTTTCCTGGATGATGCCCATCACCCGGCGGCAAAGCCGCACGGCCGCGGGCAACGCGGCCAGCCCGTTGACTTTTCTGTTCTCTCCGCCGGAAATCAGCACCGCGTCGGCGGTTTCGATGGCGGCGGGAGAGCCGAGACCCATGGCGATGCCGATGTCGGCCGCCGCCAGCACCGGCGCGTCGTTGATGCCGTCGCCGACGAAGGCGGTGACGAGTCCTTCCTTTTGCAATGCTTCCACGGCCGCCAGCTTATCCTCCGGCAACAGCTCCGCCTTCACCTGCGTTAGCCCAACTGCCTTTGCCACGGCGTCGGCCTGGCTCTTGCGGTCGCCGGTGAGCATGACCTGGCGGGAAACGCCCAGCGCGGAAAGGGCGGCCACGGCTTCGGCGGCTCCTTCTTGTAAGGTGGCCTTTCCGTAAAAGGCAGCGCTCACACGGCCGTTTTCTAGCAGAAAGGCGGTGCCGTCCCGTAGGGCGGGCGGAAGGGTGGCGGGGTCGTTGCCCTGCTCGCGAAGCAGGCGCAGTCCGCCGCAGGCGACGGGAACGCCGTCGATGCTTCCGATGATGCCGATGCCCGGCTGCTCGTGAAGGCTTTCCGCGGCGGGGAGGGGCGCTTCTGCCGCCGCGCAGATGGCGCGAGCCATGGGGTGGGTGGAGCTTTGCTCCAGCGCGGCGGTCAGCGCCAGCGCCCGGTCGGCGTCTGTTCCGGCGACTACCGCCACCCGATCTAAGGACAGAGCGTTGGTGGTGAGGGTGCCGGTTTTGTCGTAGGCCACCGCCTGCACCCTCGCCAGCTTTTCCACGAACAGCCCGCCCTTGAGCAAAATGCCGCGACGGGCTGCTGCTGCGATGCCGGCATAGAAGCCCAGCGGCACCGAAATCACCAGTGCGCAGGGGCAGGAGGCGACGAGAAACACCAGCGCCCGATAAATCCATGCTTGGAAAGTGCCTGCGCCGAGGAGGGGCGGCAGAAGCGCCACCGCCACCGCCAGCCCGGTGACGATGGGGGTGTATAGCCGGGCGAAGCGGGTGATGAAGCGCTCCGAACGCCCTTTTCGGGCGGTGGCCTCCTCCACCAGCTTCAAAATCCGCGCCGCGGCAGAGTCTCCGGTGGCGCGCAAAGCCTCGACAGTTAAAGCGCCGTCGCCGTTCACTGTGCCGGAGAGCAGCTCGTCGCCGATGCTCACCGGCCGGGGCGCGCTTTCGCCTGTCAGCGCGGCGGTGTCCACGGCGGAGGCGCCGTCGGTTATGCGACAATCCGCCGCCACGCGGGCGTGGGGCGGAATCCAAAGGCTGTCCCCTACACGCACTTCTTCGGCGTGAATTTCCTCCCGCTTTCCGTCGGGCGAAAGGCGCAGAGCTGTGTCCGGGGTCACCGCTGCCAGCGCGGTCACCGCGTGGCGGGAGTGACCGACGGCCTTGTGCTCCAGCCATTCGCCCAGCGAAAAGAGCAACAGCACCAACGTGCCGTCCACCGCTTCGCCGATGGCGAAGGCTGCCACGACGGCGATCACCAGCAGTGTGTTTTCGCCCATGGAACGGTGGCGCAGCTCCTCCAACGCCTCCTGCGCAATCGGGAGAAAGGGCCAGATGGCCGCAGCGGCCATCCAAACCGGCCGTACGAAGGCGGGCATGGCCACCAGCGCCGTCAAAATCCAGCCGACGAGAAAAACGGCGCCGCCGAAGAACAGCGTAGCCGGAAATCGGCCGGCGTCTCCGTCGTGGTCATGGCTGTGGCCGTGCGCACAGCCACAACCACAGCCGCAATTGGATTCCTGGCAGTGGTGATGGTTGTGTTCGTATTCGTGATGCTCATTGTGCTTCGTCATGGTGTTCTCCTCCTTTTTCCTTCTCCAGAACATGGGAAAGTCCCAGCCGGATGATTTGCCAAACGTGTTCGTCGTCCAGCATATACACGGAGGATTTCCCCTTTTTTTCGAAGCGTACCAGCCGGGCCTGGCGCAGCAGGCGAAGCTGGTGAGAGACGGCCGATTGTCCACAGTCCAACAGCTCCGCCAGGTCACAAACGCACAACGGTCCCTGGGACAGCGCCCACAGCAGGCGCACGCGGGTGGCGTCGCCGAAAAGACGGAATTGCTCGGCTAGGTTTTGCATGGTTTCGCCGTCGGGCATATCCAGCGCGGCCAGCCGCAGGGTGTGGATGTGCTCCTGCGGGCGGGCACAGCCCACGACGGTGGATTTTTCGCCGCCCTCGCCAATAGCGGCGGCTTTGTTTTCGTTCACGAAATCGCCTTCTTTCGTATTATCATATGAACAGTTGTTCATATGATAATACGAAAATGCGCTCTTGTCAACACTTTTTGCGAAAAAAGTGGCAAGAATTGAGGATGTGTGCGACGGAGGGTGAAAATTTTCGTGTCCATGGCTTGGAAAAGGAGTTTTTTGAAAAACGCGGTTCCGCGGAAGCGATCTGGTCGGAAGTGCTGGAGTCTATGATGCGTATGGTATATAGTATTATACAAATATATTATACCTATGATACACTTGTTATATGTTCTATGGTAGACATATAGTATACTTTAATATTGGATTTTAGAATAGATTTGTAGTACACAATCGTTTTTTGATGATGCGTCATTCAAAAAATGTATAAATATGTGAATATACGTCCAAAAATAGTGGGAATATGCAAAATAGTTCCTGAATCCATTTGGGAAGGTGTATAAAAACAGCTCAACAACCATGGCTTCGACAAGTTGCACAGAAAGAGTGGAAAACATTTTTATTCGTTTGTAAGTATTTTTATGCAAAAAAGTGTTGACAATATGCAGTTTCGGGTGTATACTATGTCATGTTCCCGGGAGATACACCCGGTTACCCAAAGAAAAAATCAAAAAGAAAAAGGAGAAAACTGTTATGAAAAAACTGATTGCTTTGGTGGCGGCCGTTGCCACCCTCGCCATCCTCTGCTGCTCCTGCGGCAGCTCCAACACCGCGAAGGTGATCGACATCCAGCTGACCAGCGAGGAATATGCTTTCGCGGTCAACCCCAACGATACCGAGCTGCAAACGAAGGTCAACAAATTCCTGAAGGAAATCAAGTCCAATGGCAAATTTGACGAGATTTGCCAGCACTATTTCGGCGATGGTGAGCCGGTGGCCGTGTCCTCTGCGAAGGAGGACTCCTCCAAGGACCAGCTCATCGTGGTGACGGAGCCCGGCTTCGAGCCCTTCGAGTATACCGACGGCGACAAGTATAAGGGTATCGACATGGAGATGGCTCAGCTGCTGGCGGAGTATCTGAACAAAGAACTGGTTATCAAACCCATCGAATTCGACGCGATTTTCCAGACCCTGAACACCAACGGCGCGGACATCGGCATGGCCGGCATCACCGTGAACGCGGAACGGGCGAAGCTGGTGACCTTCAGCGACACCTATTACAATGCAGCGCAGAAGCTCATCGTGAAGAGCGATGACAAGACCTTCGATGAGTGCAAGACGAAGGAGGATGTGGAAGCCATCCTGAACGGCTTCGATGCCAGCGTGAAGATCGGCGTGCAGACCGGCACCACCGGCCACTCCTATGTGGAGGGCGGCGAGGGCTTCGGCTTTACCGGCCTGAAGGCGAAGGCGGTTGGCTATACCAACGGCTCTCTGGCGGTGTCCTCCATGCTCAACGGCGATGTGAGCTATGTGATCATCGACGAGGCTCCCGCCGCCGCCATCACCAAGGCGCTGAACGCAATGCAATAATTCCGACCGATCGGATTGGCGGCTATCCCCTCGCTCCATCTGGGACGAGGGGATATGCGTCATTCGGAAGGACGGCGGTTTTTGAAAAGAAAGGTTAGCTTATGGGAAATTTTGCATTAAAATGGGAAAAATTTGTCCATGCGATGATTGATAACGGCGGTTATCACAATGTGCTGGAGGGCTTGCGCAACACCCTTTTGGTGGCGGTCTTTGGCCTGCTTATCGGTATCGTCATCGGCACACTCATCGCCTCGGTAGCAGTGATGCCGAAATACAAGCGTTTCCCCTGGATTCTCAACCGGATTTGTCAGCTGTATGTGGCCTTTTTCCGGGGCACGCCGCTGGTGGTGCAGCTGCTTGTGGGCTATTTTGTGCTGCGGCCGATGCTGGGGCTGAGCATTTCGGCGTTGACCTCCTGTATCATTATCTATGGTATGAACTCCGGCGCCTATGTGTCGGAAATCATGCGGGGCGGCATCCATTCGGTGGATGGCGGCCAGATGGAGGCGGGTCGCGCTCTGGGCCTCGGCTATGGAACGACCATGCTGCGGGTGGTGATTCCCCAGGCTGTGAAAAACATTCTGCCGACTTTAGGCAACGAGTTTATTGCGCTGGTGAAGGATACCTCTATCGTCAGCTTCGTGGGCACGACGGATTTGTATGTGGCCTTCAAGTTTATCGGCACGAACAACTATGAATTCATGATTCCCTATTTGGTGATGGCGCTGATTTATATCGTGCTGGTGCTGTTGATCACCTTTGGAATTCACATGATGGAAAGGAGCCTGAAGAAGAGTGATCGACGCAATTAATTTAACGAAAAAATACGGCGACCTGACGGTGCTGGACGGCATCACCGAAACCATCCACGAGGGCGAGCGCATCGTGGTCATCGGCCCCTCCGGGAGCGGAAAATCGACATTTTTGCGCTGTCTCAACTGCATGGAGGACCCCACCTCCGGCTCCATCATGTTCGAGGGCGTGGACATCGCCGACATGAAGGTGGACATCAATGTACACCGTCAGCACATGGGCATGGTTTTTCAGCAGTTCAATTTGTTCAACAACAAGACGGTGCTGGAAAACATCACCATGGCCCCCTATCTTGTGGGGAAAAAGAAGGCGAAGGGACGCGCCGAAAAGGCGGCCCTAAAGGCGCAGGTGGAGGCGCGGGCCCATGAGCTTCTCCAGCGCATCGGGCTGGATGACTGGGCGGATAAATATCCCTCCACCCTGTCCGGCGGCCAGAAGCAGCGGGTGGCCATCGTGCGGGCGCTGGCGATGAATCCGAAGGTGATTTTATTCGACGAGCCGACCTCGGCACTGGACCCGGAAATGGTGGGCGAGGTGCTTGATTTGATAAAGGAGCTGGCCGATGAGGGGATGACGATGGTGATCGTCACCCACGAAATGGGCTTCGCGCGTGAGGTGGCCTCCCGCGTGTTCTTTATGGACGGCGGCCATATTCAGGAGCAGGGAACGCCGGAGGATATTTTCGAGCATCCCCGTTCTTCTCGCTTGAAGGAATTTTTGAGCAAGGTTCTGTGAGCCTTGTCATAGACAGAAAAACCGGGCGTCATGGACGCCCGGTTTTTTGCTTGAAAAGGAAAACCGGAGGGGGAACAACTTTCTGTCCGCCTCCGGCGTAAAGATGATTTATTTTTTCTCTGCCGGCTCCTCCGCCGGCAGGGAATGCACCAGAATTTCCTCCGGGTGGTTTCCGTCCATGCGGGTGACCTGCACCTGCAGTCCGTCGGCGCAGAAGGTGTCGCCCACCTGGGGGATACACCCCAGCGCATCCATCACCCAGCCGCTGACCGTGGAGGCCTCGCACTCCGTTTCGGTGTCGAAAAGCTCCATCAGGCTGTCCAGCTCTGCCGCGCATAGCACCGCCCGGCCGCCGTCCTCCAGCGGTCGAATCAGCTCTACCACATCGTCGTGCTCGTCCCAGATTTCACCCACAAGCTCCTCCAGCACATCCTCCATGGTGACTAGGCCCTGGGTGCCGCCATATTCGTCGGAAACGATGGCGATATGGGATTTCTGCTCCTGCAAAAGTCGCAGAAGCAGGCGGATTTTCATGGTCGGCGGCACAAAAACCGGCGACTGCATGATTTCGCGGGGGCGGGGCTGTTGGCTTTGCACCGCCAGATAATCCTTCAGATGCACAACGCCTACGATATGGTCCATGGTGTCCTCATACACCGGCAAACGGGAATAGCCGCTTTCCGCGAACAGCGCCGCCATCTCTTCGGCGGTGGCCTCTGCGTCGATGCCGGTCATGTCCACGCGGGGGATGAGAATGTCCACCGCTTCCCTGTCGTTGAAATCAATGACGCGGCGGATAAGCTCGCTTTCCTGCTCATTGATGGAGCCGCCCTGCTCCGCTTCGTCCACGATGGTGAGCAGCTCCTGCTCGGTCACAACCTGGTCGCCGCTGGATTTGAAAACCTTGCCCAACAGCTTTTTCCACATGGAGAATAGCCAGTTCACCGGATATAGTAGAATCACAATCAACCGCAAAATCGGTGCGGTGGCCAAAACAAAGCTCTCCGCGTGCTCCTTCGCCAGGCTTTTTGGCGAAATCTCGCCGAAAATCAGCACCACGACGGTGGAGACGACGGTGGCCAGCGTAGTGCCGGTGCCGCTTCCGTAAAGATCGACAAAAAACACCGTGGCCAGCGAGGTCAACAGAATGTTTACGATGTTGTTGCCCACAAGGATAGTGGACAGCAGGCGGTCATAGCCGGCCGCCAGAGACATGGCGAGCCGTGCCCGCTTGTCCCCCTCCTCGGCCATGTTTTTCAACCGGATGCGGTTGAAGGATGAAAAGGCGGTCTCGGTCGCCGAAAAATACGCCGACAGAGAAACGAGCACAAGCATACACAACAGAAGCTGGATGCTACTGTTACTGCCATCAGGGTCCATTTTGATTGATTCCTCCTAAAATTCGGGTTTTGCTGTCCCGAAGACAGCAAAACCAATATAATAGCGCCATCATAGCAGAAAAGAAGCACGCTGTCCAGTGTTTTTTGAGATTTTTACATATTTTTTTCATTTTGCGAGATACTATGCCTGTGAAACCGAGGAAAAAGGGGCGCGGAAAATGGATTGGTGGATGCTTTTGAAGGCTTTTGGGGTGGGCGGTGGCATTTGTGTTGTCGGCCAGCTGTTGCTAGAATATACCCGTCTGACGCCGGCCCGAATTTTGGTGGCTTTTGTGACGGCGGGGGTGGCGCTGACGGCGGTGGGGATTTATGAACCGCTGGTGAAACTCGCCGGCTGTGGGGCAACGGTGCCCTTGACCGGCTTTGGCTATTCTCTGGCCATGGGTGTGCGGGAGGCGGTGACCGAGCGAGGTCTGTTGGGAGCGCTGACCGGCGGACTGACCGGAACAGCCGGGGGTATCGCCGCAGCGGTGAGCTTTGGCCTTTTGTGCGCGCTGGTGGCGACGCCCGGCGACAAGGCGTGAAAAAGCGGAGGAGGTTGCTTTTTCGGCAATCTCCTCCGCTTTTTTGGATGAATTACGGCTTTGGACGATAGATAGAATAGAGGTCAAAGCCCACCCCGTCGTCCGGGGTCTTGGGTGGCAGGGGCGTTTTTGTGTCCTCCGGGGGCGGCAGAAGGATGGCTTCCGGCGTCTGTGCTGTCGGGGCGGTCGGCGTCACAACGGCGGCGTGGCGAACACGCCGATTGGGGCCGGAAACGACGATGAGATATACCGCCAACAGCACCAGTCCGACGGCGGAAATCCGGGCGCCGGTTTGCAGTCCCGGTGTGGCATAATCGAAGCGGACGGAAATGTCCGCGCCGGCGGGACAGGCGACGGCCATGAAGCCCACATTCACCTTGTGAATTTCCGCCGGCTGGCCGTTGACGGTGGCGCTCCAGCCGCTCTCGTAGGGAACGCTGAAGAAGACCCAGTTTTCTGTGCCTTGGGTCAGGGTGGCGGAGAAGCCGACCTTGTCGGTGGAAAAGGCGGTGACGGCGGAATCCGCCCGGCGGGCGCAGTCGAGGAAATATTCTGTCTCATCGCAGAACATGGTATAGGGGTCGAAATGGGGCAAGGGAACCGCTTCGGCGTCCTCATCCTCCACCACCAGCGCCTTGAGCAACAGGAACTGGCGGCGCTCCTCCGACTGCTCCTCATATTCGCTACGGGTGATATAGCCTGTGTAGGTGAAGCCCATGGGGATGAAGCATTCGTTTTCATAAATGGAATATCCCTGCTGGCTGTCATAATAGCGCCAGCCAGGCATGGCGGTTTCTTCATCTACGCAAAAGGCGTCCTCCGGGTCTTTGTTGTATAGCTGGACATCCCCTGCCTCCGGTACATAGTCGAACAGCCAGCGCACCGATAAAAGACTGCGCAGAGCATAGGTGTCGCTGTTCGGGCGGGAGGCTACACTGCGGGAAACCCCCACCGAGGAATAAAAATCCATCACCGATCCGGGGACGATGCTGTGGAAGGCCTGGATGGTGGGAAGCTGCCAATACATTCCCTGGTTGTCCATTCCCTTGTGCATATCGGTGCGGCAGAAAATATCCTCGTTTTCCAGCGAAAAATTGCCGCCCCGAATCAGCTTTTCGATGACATAGTCGTCCGGATAGTTGCTGATGGTTTTCCCCATCGCCAGATAGGCCCAACCGAAAAGGAGGGACACCGACGCGCAAACGGCGGTGCACCAGCCGATGAAGCGGCGGGGGCTTTGGCGCCATTGATAAACCAACAGCCCCGTCAGCGCCAGACAGATGGCGGCGATGAGCACATACAGCCAGAACCAGGCGGGGATTTTCTCCAGCCCCCAATCCAGCCTTCCGGTTTCCTCGTCGGGGGTCCAGCTTTTGGGCAGTAGGCCGATGACCGCGGCGAAGAAGGCGGTCATGCCGCCGGCCCAGCCGATGGCTCTCCCCCATTCCACCGGCGGCTGCTGCTCCTCGAAGCAGCGCACGGTGGCCAGTGCCAGCATCAGCACCAGCATATAATACCAACGGGCATAGTAAATCTGGTTGAACAGCTGGAACATGGCGTTGAGGCCGGGGATGACGGCGCAAAGGAACACCACCACCAGCATCCGCCGCAGCCAGTCGGTGTGGCGGCGGGATTGAAAATAAGCGATGGCGCCGGTGCAGCCGAAAACCGGGAGCCAGGCGGTCATGGAGGCCCATTTGTTGTTGGCGTCCGGAAAAAAGTTGGCGCGGGCGGGAAGCTCCGGCGGGAACAGAAAGCTGTGAAGAATGTCATACAGCCGCTGGCCGGTGCCGTAAATCAAAAAGCCGAAGCCCTCCAGGTATTGGGTGGAGCGGCTGTTTTGAATTACCGAATAAAAGGAAGGGAGAAGTAAAATTCCGGCGCCGGCCACACCGAGAAGGGCTTGAAGCCACAGGCCGAAGAAGCCGCGCACGCGATGCTCCCATTCGCCGGAGATGGCTCGCACCAGCCAATAGAGAATGACAAAAAAGACCTGCCCGATGAAGAAATAATAGTTGGACAGGGCGCTGAGCAGCACTGCAACGGCGAAAAGCCCCCGCCGTCGCTCGGTCATTTGCTGTTCAATGCCCAAAAGGAGGAGGGGAAACCAAATCATGGCTTCGTGGAAATGGTTGAAAAAGATGTTATAAAAGGAAAAGCCGGAAAAGGCATAAAGCAATCCGGCCACCACCGCCAGCCGGGGCTGTAAAAACCGGCGAGTGTAGGCATAGGCGGCGAGAGAGGCGCAGGCGATTTTCAGCGCCAGCAACGGCGCCATCAGATAGGGCACCGCCGCCGACGGGAAGGGGAGCGTCAGCCAGAAAAAGGGACTTCCCAGCAGATAAAAGGAATAGGAGCCGACAAAATTCGCCCCCAAATCCGTCAGCCAACTCCAGCCCAGCCGGCCGTCGCGCACCGCGTCGTGTGCCAGCTGGTAAAAAGGGATTTGCTGGGCGTTGAAATCGCCGTAATAGATGAAATATCCCCGATTATAGATGACAAAGGGGAGAAACAGCAGCAGAGCCAGCCCCAGCGGGAGAAAAAAGGCCATTGCCGCCCGGCTTTTCGGTTTTGTTAAGCAGTTTTCCATGAACGCCCTCCTTGTCCGGTTTGTATAGATGCCTTCAGTATAGCAGAAACCGCAAAAAAAAGAAAGCCCCTCCGCCGAAAAAATCCGGTTTTCGGAATTCACACAAATTTCACATTCCTATGCTACAATATCCCGGAACGGGATGTTGCGAAGGGATGAAAAACGATGACAAACGAGAAAAGTGCAATTCGACGGCCAGAGCGGCCGCCGCTTTTTTCCTGCCGCTTGCCAGGCGGCGTGGTGCTGTCCGCGACGCCGCGGCGTCTGGTGGGCGCGGGTGTTTTTTTTCTGTGTGTGCTGTTGCTGGTTTTGTTGCATAAGGATCGGTTTCTTGGCGCCGAGGTGACGGCCGGGGGGCTGTTGTTCGGTCTGAGTCTGGCTGCCTGCGTGGTGCTGGGGCTGATGACGGCTGTGCGCTGGGAGCTTCCGCGAAAGGCGGAGGCGGCGGTGAGCGTGGCGGCGGTGGCGTTGCTGCCGGTGGTGGCGATGACTATGGCGGAATGTCTCAACGGGGTGTTCACCTGGGATTGGACGCCCCAGACGCTGATGCTCAATTATATTCTGTATTTTGTTTTCTATGGGCTGGTATATGCCCTTTCCGGCAGCTTTCGGCTGGCCTTTTTGGTGGTGGATGCGCTGGTATTTGTGCTGGCGCTGACGAACCATTATGTATACGCCTTTCGCGGCACGCCCTTTGTGCCTATGGATTTGTTCAGCGCCGGCACTGCTGCCAATGTGGCGGTGACCTATGATTTCTCCTTTGATTATCAGATTGTGATTGCGATTTTGCTGTTGGTCTTTCTGTCGGTGGCGGCCTTTCGACTGCGGGTGCCCCGCGGAGACGCGGTGCTGCATATTGCTACGCGGGTGTTTTTTGCCGCCCTGACCTTGTGCATCGTGGGGATTTATGTGTTCACGGACCAATATGCCCAGGCGGGATTGAAGCCGGATTTCTGGAACCAAAGCCGGGGCTATCGTCGCACCGGTGTGGTGATGAATTTCTGTTTGAACACGAAATATATCCGCTATTCGAAGCCGGCGGGCTATGATCCGGAGAAGATTTCCTCCATTGTGTACGGCGTGCTGGGGGAAAGCGACAACAGCAGTGTGTCCGAGGCGGAAACGGCGCCGACGCCGGAGAAGGCCCCGAACATCATTTGCATCATGAACGAGTCTCTATCGGATTTGAGCGTGCTGGGTGAGGTGCACACGAACGAGGACTATATGCCCTTTCTCCGTTCTCTGACCGAAAACACGGTGCGCGGGAATTTGTATGTGCCGGTTATCGGCTCCGGTACAAGCAACACGGAATTCGAATTTCTCACCGGGGTGCCCACCGCCTTTTTCCCGGCGGGGAGCAATGCCTATATGCTGTATGTGAAAAATCCGCTGTATTCGCTAGTGTCCACGCTGGGCGCGCAGGGCTATTCGAAGCTGGCCTTCCATCCCTATTATTCCAGCGGCTGGAACCGTACGAAGGTGTACAGCTGTCTCGACTTTGACCGCTTTTTCTCCATTTCCTCGGTGATTTCCTCGGACATTCTCTCCGCCTATCAGTCCAGCGGCTTCGACGCATCGACTCTGGAGAAACTGGTGGAGGCGGCCTATCCCGGTCAGGGAGTGCTGCTGCGCCGCTATGTCAGCGACAGCTATAACTACCAGCGGGTCATAGATATGTATGAGGGACGGGAGAAGAACACGCCCTTTTTCCTGTTCAATGTCACTATGCAAAACCACGGAAGCTATACCGAGCGGGCGGAAAATTTCCGCCAGGAAATCTATATCACCGACGAAAACGGACAAAAGGCAACAAAGGTGAACGCCGCCGGAAGCATAGTGGAAAAATATCCGCTGGCAAACCAGTATCTATCGCTGGTGAAGGCCTCCGACGACGCCTTCCGGGAGTTGGTGGAATATTTCTCCGCCCAGGAGGAGCCGACGGTGATTTGTATGTTCGGCGATCACCAGCCCAGTATTGAAACCGCCTATATCCGAGAGCTGCTGGGAGTGGATTCGCTATATTCGCTGACGCTGGAGCAGGAACAGCAGCGCTATGTGACCCCCTTCTATATTTGGGCGAACTATGACATTGAGGAGCAGACGGTGGAGCGGTTGAGCAGTAACTATCTGGCCTCCTATGTGCTTCAGGTGGCGGGGGTGCCCATGACCGATTATAACCGCTATTTGCTGAAGCTGGCGGAGACTCTACCGGTGATTGACACCGCCGGATATATTGATGCCGCCGGGAACTATTATAAAAACGGTGAGGAGTCGGACTATTCCGCCCTGCTGGATGGCTATAAAAAGGTGATTTATAATCTGGTGTTTGACGAGGACGCGAAATGTGAGGACATCTTTTCGTCTTATTTCAGCTCTGCCAGAAATTCGATGCCCGGTCCGGGAGTGGCTCTGGCCCGGATGGTTCCCCGGTGAGCCTTGACGATGCTGCGCGCCAGGGAGAGTCCGACGCCGAAGCCGCCGGAGGAGCGGGCGGTGTCGGCGCGATAGAATCGGTCGAAAAACCGAGGAATCTTTTCCGGCTCCAGCCCGGCGCAGGCGTTGGCCGTGCGCAGAAGGACGCCCCTTTTCTCCCGGATCAGCCCAAGAAAAATCGGGGTGTCCGGGTCGGCATAGCGAATGGCGTTGTCCAGCAGGATGGACACCAGCTGGCACAGGGCATATTCGTCGCCGACATAGGTGATTTGCGGAGCGATGGACAGCTCCAGCGGATGTCCGGCGCACAGCGCAAAATCCCGAAAGGATTCGGCGGTTTCCTCCACCGCCTTGCTGAGCGGGAAAGGGCGCGAATGTAAGAGGGGGTCTCCTTCGTCCAGCCGGGACAGGGTGACCAGCTGGTTTACCAGCTCTCCCAGCTTCTCGGTCTGGCCTCGCGCCTTGTCGATCCATTTTTGTGGCCCGGTTTCCATTTCCAGCACCTTGAGGCTGGTGGCGATGACGGTGATGGGGGTTTTCAGCTCATGGCTGGCGTCGGTGATGAACTGCTTTTGCTGTTCGATGCTTTTCACCACCGGGTCAATGGCTCGGCGGGAAAAGAGGGAGACCGCAACCAGAACCAACAGCACACACACGCCGATAGCCACCGCCGTCAGCAGCGCGAGGCTGACAAGCCCCCGCAGGCTGTCGTGACAGTCGAGAAAAATCGCCATATAGCGGTCGCCGCCGGAGCACACCACCAGAAATTTGTAGCCGTCGGCAAAGCCATAGCCTGGGCCGTGCTTTTTCGCGACGGCGAGATAGTCGCCGACGGTGTCCTCGGTGACGGCGGCGATGCTGGACAGGTCGGCGCGAACCAGTGTGCCGTCCTGCATATAGCGGAGCACAAAATAGCGGGTGGTATAGGGGGTTTCCGGGGAAAAGGCGCCCTGCCGTCCGCCCTCCGGGTGTCCGGACGGCGGTGCGGAGGGGGCCTTTCCCTGATTTTGATAAATGGCCTCCAGCATCCGGTTTTGTTCGGCGTTGACGGAAAGAAGGTTGGCGGTGTTGAGAATCAGGCCCAGCAGAACTAGCACCGCCGACACGGAAATCGCCGCCAGACGGATGAAGCGCAGACGAAGCTTTTTAATCATGGTGCGCCTCCAGCCGATAGCCCAGTCCCCGGTTGGCCTGGATGGTGACGGGAGAGCCGATGGCGCGCAGCTTTTTGCGCAAATTGGAGATATGCACCCAAACCACATGAATTTCCGCCTCGCCGTTGAAGCCCCAAACCCGTTCCAAAATTCGCTCGGCGGACAGCAATACCTGCGGGGAGCGCAAAAACAGCTCCATCACCTGAAATTCCCGGCCGCTGAGCTGTATTTGTCCGTTCTCGCAGGCCAAAATCCCGGTTCCCGGATCCAGAGACAGCCCATCAAAGGTGAGCACAGTGGGGCGGTATTCGCCGCCACGGCGGAGCATGGCTCGCACCCGGCAAATCAGCTCGTCCGGCGCAAAGGGCTTCGGTAGATAATCGTCGGCGCCGGCGTTGAAGCCAAGGATGCGGTCGGCCTTTTGGGAGCGGGCGGTGAGCAGCATGGCCGGCGTGCGTACCCCCTCCTCCCGCAGACAGCGAAGTACCTCCAGCCCATCCATGCCGGGCATCATCACATCCAGCACCAGCGCATCATATTCCCCCACGCGGGCATAGGCATAGGCGGCGCTTCCGTCGTGGACGGTGTCCACCGAAAATTGGTTTTTTTCGAAAAAAACCGTTAGCGCCTCGGCTAAATCCTGCTCGTCCTCGGCAATCAGCAAGCGCATGGTGTTCCCTCCCCGGTTGTTTTTCCTCAGTATAGCACAAAGGGACGGCGAAGCGCAAGGGGCGTTTACAGGGCGTCCCGTACCAGCTCCCGGCTGCACAGCACATTCAGGTTTCCGTTGCGACAGCGGATTTCATCCAGAAAGGTCTTCGGTATGGTGGGCGTTTTTAGCGTGATGCGGTATTGCAGCTCATACAGTGTGCCCATGTTGGCGGTTTTCACCTTTTCCAGTGTATAGTCGCTGGTGTATTGCTCCAGCAAATCGTCCAATAGCTCCTCATAGTCCAGATTTTCGGGGATGGTGACCCGCAAAATGCGGTCGAGGGGACTTTGGTCGCCGAAGCCGGTGAGGGTAATGGCCAGCATCACCCCGGCGACGATCACGAAAAACAGAGCCGCCAGCCCCACATAGCCCATGCCAGTGGCCAGACCAATGGCCATGGCCAGAAAAATCACGCCGATTTCCCGCGCGTTTCCGGGGACGGAGCGAAAGCGCACAAGGCTGAAGGCTCCGGCCACGGCCACGCCAGCGCCCACATTCCCATTGACTAGCATGATGACGGTTTGCACGATGGCGGGAAGCACCGTCAGCGCCATGACGAAGCTGCGGGAGTGCTTTTCCCGGAATATTCCCACCAGCGCCGTGCCGAAGCCCAAAAGCAGGGACACGCCAGTGCACAGCAGAAAGGTGGGCAGGGTGATGGTGGTTTCAATGATGGACTCAAACATGAGACAGACCTCCTTCAAAATGTTGCTGGGGCAAAATGAATGTGCGATAACAGGTGCCGTATTTCGAAAAGGACGTGGGATATAGCGCCAGCTCCGACAAAATTCGACTCAGCCAAAGGGGACAAACGCCAGGCAGCTTCAGTTCCATGAGAATTCGGTCGTCCTCCGGCAAAAGCGGCGCGCCCGCATCCCCCCGGCATAAATCCAGCCCGGTTGTGCGCCAGCGCAAACGGGTGTCGAAGGTGACGCGCAGCTCCGGCTGTTCTGTCCCGACCAGAGCGATGCGGTCGTAAGCGATGAACGCGCGGGGCGCGGCGGCATACACCTGCTGAAAGCGGGCGATTTCCCGGCCGATTTGCGCTCCGGCCTGCGGCGGAAGCGCTACATATTCCGAGGCGGCGGATTTTCCGCCGCCCGCCGCGGCGAGGAAGGCGGCGGCCTGGGCGGGGGTGCCCTGGATGCGCCGCTTGTATACGATGCTGTCGAATTTTTTCTTCAGCTCCAGAAACACCGGCCCCTCCGGGGAGGGCGTGCCATAGCTGCGCACCCGGAGCTTTTCCTTGTATACAGGCTTTTCGATGGAGGCGCGGATGAGCCGCCAGTCGGGGGTGTCATAATAAATGTTGCAGATGGCGGTTTTTCCGTAGGTGTCCTCCTGCATATAGGGGGCGAGGCGTTCTCGCAGGGCGCAATATTGGGCGGGGGTGCAAAAATATTTCTTTTCGTACCGTTGAAAGGAAAACTGAACGGCTTTGGCTTTGGCCATGAAATCCCCTCCTGTTTTTCTGTATTATCGCGCCGCCACCTAAATTCTGCCTAAAGAAGCGAAAAAAGCCCGGCTACGGCCGGAAAACGACGCTTGCTTTAGGCAGATTTTAGCTTTGTTGGGCAAAATAAAGAATAATAGATGAAGGAGGGCATGACCTATGACAAAAAATCAAGCCTTTTGGGCCTTTTTGGGCGTTTTCGCTGTGGGGGCAAGCCTGTTGGGCGGCTGTGGCGCACCGGGAAAAACGCCGGCGGGAGGATACAGCGGCAAGGTGGAGGAGAACGGCGAGGAAATCCGGCTGGAAAACGCCGATGGCTCGGCGATTGTCTCCTGCGTCGATGGCGCTATCCGTCTGGAGGGGGCGGATGGGCGAACGGTGACGCTGGCGGCGGACGGCACGGTGAGCGAAAAGGAAACGCCCGTGGGCGCGGAAACGGTACAGGGGCTGACCGAAGGGGTGACGACCATTACGAAGGGCGGCACCTATACCCTGGCGGGCACGGTGGCGGACGGCCGTGTTGTGGTGAATGCACCCGGCGAGAAGGTGCATCTGGTGCTGGCCGGGGTGCGGCTTGCTTGCTCCTATGGCAGTCCGCTGTATGTATACAAGGCGGCGCAGGTGACGGTGGAGCTAGTGGAGGGCACTGCCAATTATCTGTCCGACGGAGCGAGCTATACCTTCTCCGACAGCTTTTCCTCTAAGGCGGAGGATGAGCCGAACGCCTGCATTTATTCCAAGGCGGATTTGATCCTTTGCGGAAAGGGGGCGCTGACGGTGGAGGCGGCGTATCATAACGGCATCACCGGGAAGGACACTCTTACCGTGGAGGACGCCGCCGTGACGGTGTATGCGGTCAACCATGGCATCACCGGGAAGGACCGTCTGACGGCGAAGGGCGCCCGCTTCACCGTGGTGGCCGGCGGAGATGCACTGCGCTCCACAAAGGAGGGGGATGAAAACTGGGGCTTCGTGTCGCTGACCGATTGCCGGCTGGCGCTGGTGGCCGGCGAGGATGGGGTGCAGGCGGAAACGGTGCTGACCCTGTCCGGCGGAAGCGGCGCAGTGACCGCCGGCGGCGGCGTAGGCGGCACGGTGGGGGTGGACGCCAGCGCCAAGGGGCTGAAGGCCGGAACGGAACTGAAGCTAACCGGCGGCGCTTATGCTTTCAACTGCTGTGATGATGCCATTCATTCCAATGGGAATGCGACCCTGTCCGATGGGAATTATACGGTGCGCACAGGGGACGACGGCTTGCACGCGGATGAAAGTGCGCTGGTTTCCGGAGGTGTTTTACGGGTTTTGCAAAGCTATGAGGGGCTGGAGGGGAAAACCGTGACCGTCTCCGGTGGCACTTTGTCGCTGAACGCCGACGATGATGGAATCAACGCCGCCGGGGGCGCCGACGGAAGCGGCTTCGGTGGGCGGATGGATACCTTCGGCGGAAGCTTGGATTGCTCGCTGACGGTTTCCGGCGGAAAGGTGGAGATTTGCGCCGGAGGCGATGGGCTGGATTCCAATGGAAGTCTGACGGTTTCCGGCGGCGAGATATATGTCAGCGGCCCGACCGACAACGGCAACGGCGCGCTGGACTGTGACGGCGAGGCGACCGTCACCGGCGGCTCGGTGGTGGCTGTTGGCTCCTCCGGTATGGCAGAAAATTTCGGCTCAAATTCTACTCAAGGGAGTATTTTGCTGAATTATTCCTCTTGGTTGACCGGCGAGGTGACGGTGAAGAACTCTGCCGGGACGGTGCTTTTGCAATATACGCCGCAAAAGCAGTATAGCAGCGTAATGGTCAGCTGTCCCCAGCTGAAGAAGGGCGAGGTCTATACAGTGGAGGCCGGCGGGGAGATCCAGATGGTGACGCTGTCCAGCCTGATTTACGGCTCCGGCGGCATGGGCATGGGCGGCCGCCCCGGCGGCAACCTGGGCGGAGCCCCTGGCGCGGACGGTGGCGGCGGGCGCGGCGACCGTCCGGGCGGCGGCTTTGGCGGTGGTGGCTTCGGCGGTAAAACCCCGCCTGCAAAGCCGGAGGGCAACGCCATGTGATGCTCCGCTTTTGTTCCTTGCTTATTTTCGGCGTTGGGGATGCTTGAGCAAAAAAGAACCCGCCGGTGCATCCATAACGGATGCACCGGCGGGTGTTTGCTTTATATACTTTTGCGTGTTTGCTTAGGCCAGATTTTTCTTCAGGGTTTCCAGCTGGTCGCGCAACTCGGCGGGCAGCTTGTCGCCGAATTTCTTGTAGTGCTCCTCGATCTCAGCGGCTTCCTTGACCCACACATCGTGATCCACGGTGAGGATGCCCTTGAGGGTGTTCATGTCCATATCCAGATCGGTCAAGTCGATATCCTCCGGCTTCGGCACATAGCCGATGGCGGTTTCGGTGGCGTCCGCCTTGCCCTCGCAACGATCCACGATCCAGTTCAGCACGCGCATATTGTCGCCGAAGCCCGGCCAGATGAAGTTTCCATCGTCATCGGTGCGGAACCAGTTGACGTTGAAAATTTTAGGAGCCTTGTCGCCCAGCTTCTTGCCCATATCCAGCCAGTGCTGGAAATAGTCGCCCATGTGATAGCCGCAGAAGGGCAGCATCGCCATGGGATCCCGCCGCACAACGCCCACGGCGCCGGCCGCGGCCGCGGTGGTCTCGCTGGCCATGGCGGAGCCGATGAACACGCCGTTTTCCCAGTCGCGGGACTGATAGACCAGCGGTGCGCACTTGGCGCGACGGCCGCCGAAGATGATGGCGGAGATGGGCACGCCGGCGCCCTTGTCGAATTCGGGAGAGATGCAGGGGCAGTTCTGCGCCGGAGCGGTGAAGCGGGAGTTGGGATGAGCTGCATAGGTGCTCTTGTCCTGCTTGTCGAATTTAGAAGCATCCCATTTGTTGCCCTTCCACTCGATGGCGTTCTGGGGCAGCTCCTTGTTTAGACCCTCCCACCACACGGTGTTGTCGTCCAGGTTCAGCGCCACATTGGTGAAGATGGTGTTCTTCTTGGTGGACTCCAGAGCATTGAAGTTGGAGTGGGCGTTGGTGCCGGGCGCCACGCCGAAGAAGCCGTTCTCCGGGTTGATGGCGTACAGACGGCCATCCTCGCCGATGCGCATCCAGGCGATGTCATCGCCCACGGTCCAAATCTTATAGCCCTTCTTACGCAGATACTCCGGCGGAATCAGCATGGCCAGGTTGGTCTTGCCGCAGGCGGAGGGGAAGGCCGCCGCTACATAATGGATTTCGCCCTGGGGATTTTCCAGACCCAAAATCAGCATATGCTCGGCCATCCAGCCCTCTTTCCAGCCCTGATAGGAGGCGATGCGCAGGGCGAAGCACTTTTTGCCCAGCAGCACGTTGCCGCCGTAGGCGGAGTTGACGGAGATGATGGCGTTATCCTCCGGGAACTGGCAGATATACCGCTTCTCCGGGTCGATGTCGCAGGAGGCATGGAAGCCACGCACCCAGTCGTTGCTGTCGCCCAGCGTGTCCAGAACCTTCTGGCCCACGCGGGTCATGATAGCCATATTCAGCACCACATAGATCGAATCGGTGATTTCGATGCCGATCTTCGCCAGAGGCGAGCCGATGGGCCCCATGGAGAAGGGAATCACATACATGGTGCGGCCCTTATAGCTGCCACGGGCGATGTCATACAGACGCTTGTACATTTCCTGGGGATCGCACCAGTGGTTGGTGGGGCCGGCGTTCTCCTCCTTGCGAGAGCAGATGAAGGTACGATCCTCCACCCGCGCCACATCGTTGGGCTTCGTGCGATGGAGATAGCAGCCGGGCAACCTCTCCTCGTTCAGCTTGATCATTTCGCCGGTCTCGACCGCAGTTTTGCGCAGCTGATCCAGCTGCTCCTCGCTGCCGTCGATCCACATCACCTGATCGGGGCAGACCAGCGCCTTCTTTTCCTCGATCCAGTCGAGGACGGTCTTGTTGTTGGTCATACTTAGAGCTCCTTTCCCATTCGGGTGTATCATTTCGGGAAATGATAAAAAATATCATTTCTTCGACGCATATCATTATACTCTTAAAGCGTCAAGCTTTGCAACCCCTAATTGTGAATTTTTTCATAAATTTTGCCGAAAGTGAAAAATTCGTTGCTTCTGCCCGAAAAAAACGAAGGGATCGCGAAAAAATGCGGCTTTTTTTCTTTGGATTTGACAACCGCGCCCTTTTGTGCTATATATAACGGAGAAGACCTGATGGTGTTGCCGTTGAAAAAGAGGGCGAGAGGATGGGTGGCGTATGCGAATTGTGGCGATTGTGGTCACCTATAACCGTTTGCCCATGCTGCGGCGCTGTCTCGCCGCGCTGGAGGCACAGCAGGGCGCTTTTGCGGATATTCTGGTTGTGGACAACCATTCCACCGACGGAACCGGTCGGGCGCTGGCGCCGTTGGCGGAGGCTGGCCGTCTGTGCTATTATGACACGGGGGCCAATCTGGGCGGCGCCGGTGGCTTCTCCTTCGGGATGAAGCGGGCTGTGGAGGCCGGATATACCCATCTTTGGGTGATGGATGATGATTGCATCCCGGAGCCGATGGCTCTTGCGGCGCTGGTGGCGGCAGATCGCCGTCTGGCGGGGGAATATGGCTTTTTATCCGGTCGCGCTCTCTGGAAGGACGGCTCCCTTTGCCGCATGAACATACAAAAGACCACCCTGCGCTCCCGGCTGGATTCTATGGAGCGGTCTCTGGAGCCGGTGATGATGGCCACCTTCGTGTCGGCCTTTTTTCCGGCGGAGCGGGTGCGCGCGGTGGGGCTCCCTATAAAGGAGTTTTTCATCTGGGCGGACGATTTGGAGTATACGCGCCGCCTGTCCCGGCTCTATCCCTGCTATGCGGTGGCCGATTGCCGGGTGCTTCATGCTATGGAAAGCAACCGCCGGGTGGACATTGCCACCGACAGCCCTGCGCGGCTGGAGCGGTATCGCTATTTGTATCGCAATGAGGTGTTTCTCTATCGCCGAGAGGGCGCGTGGGGGCTTGTGTATTTTGCGGCGCGCCTGCTTTGCCATTGCGGGCGGGTGGTGGTCAGCCACGCTCCCCGGAAGGGACAGCGCTTAAAAACGGTGGTTTTCTCGGCCCTTTCCGGTCTCCGGTTTCGGCCGACGGTGGAGTTCCCTGCTCCCCGGATAGAAACGGATAAATCGAACGAATGAAGGCGTACCCCTTTTTGCCGGAGAAAGACTTCTCCGGCCGGAGGATTTGTATATGCAGACAACCATTCGGAAAAACTATTTTTATAATGTTCTGTTGCAGCTGATTTCGCTGCTTCTTCCCTTCATCACAACGCCGTATGTGGCGCGGGCGCTGACCCCCGCCGGCGTCGGAACCTATAGCTATATCAGCTCTATTGCCACGAACTTTTCGTTGCTGGCTGCGCTGGGAACTTCTTCTTATGGCCTGCGGGAGCTGGCGCGCTGTCGGGATGACCGCTACCGCTCGGTGAGGCTGTTTCGGGAGCTGAGCCTGCTTCGCTTTGCTTCGACGGCGGCGGCGCTGGCGCTTTATTGGGTGTTTGTGGCGGCCTTCGGCCAGGATTGGCGGCTGTATTTGGCCAGCTGTCCGGTGATTTTGGCCGCCGGAACGGATTGCAGCTGGTATTTTCAGGCGAAGGAGAATTTCCGCCTTTTGATGCTACGCAATCTGCTGGTGAAGCTGGCGGCGACGGTGTGTATTCTGGTGTTTGTGCGCCAGCCGGAGGATTTGTGGCTGTATCTTTTGATTCAGGGGGGCAGTCTGCTGCTGTCCAATGCGTTTTTGTCCCTGCGGCTGTTGCGGCGTATGCCGTTGATTCCCTGGAGAGAACTGACCTTTCGCCGCCATTTCCGGGAAACGCTGGCTTATTTCATTCCGACGGTGGCCACCTCGGTGTATACGGTGATGGATCGGACGATGATCGGCCTTATCACGCGGGATATGAACCAGAACGGCTATTATGACCAGGCGAGCCGCCTTGTGCATATGCTGATGACCCTCATCACCTCCCTTCATGTGGTGATGGGCGTGCGCACCTCCTATCTCTTCGGCCAAAACCGCAAGCGGGAGATTCGCCGCCATGTATACAGCTCCTTCCGGTTTACCTATTTGCTTTCCTTCCCCATGGTGGCGGGGCTGATAGCCTGCGTGCCCCATTTCGTGCCCTGGTTTTTCGGTGAGGGCTATGATGGGGTGGCGCCCCTGCTGGTGGGGCTGACACCTCTGCTGGTGATTATCGGCACAAGCCATGTGCTGGGCACGCTGTATCTTACCCCCTGCGGCCAACGCGCCCGTAGCAATCGGGCAATCATCGGGGGTGCGGTGTGTAACTTTCTGCTGAATCTGCTGTTGATTCCCCGGCGGTCTGCCCAGGGGGCGGTGATCGCCTCCGTGGTGGCGGAGCTGTTGATTTCGGTGGCGTATCTGTATTATAGCCGCCGTTTTATCCGCGTGTCGGTGGTGGTGGGGCTGATGCTCCGCTATGGCCTGCTGGCGGGGGTCATGTTTGTGCCGGTGTGGCTTATCGGCCGCGCCTGCCATCCCGGCTTTTGGGGCTTGCTGCTGCAAATCGGCGTGGGAATTCTGATTTACAGCGTGGAGCTGATTTTGGTGCGTGACCCGGTGTGGCAGGAGCTTTGTGGCCTGCTGCGCCGCCGCGGAAGGAGGGCGTCGGATGCAGGCTGATGCTTCCTTTTTGGCAGCGGAGGTGCGCTGTGGCTATCCGGTTTCGGCGCAGATAAAGCGGGTTTGGGCGGTGGAGCTGGAGCTGTTGGCGGAGCTACAACGGGTGTGCCGGGAGGCGGGGCTTGTGTGCTTTGCCGGCGGCGGCACGCTGTTGGGTGCGGTGCGGCACGGGGGCTTTATCCCCTGGGACGACGACATAGATATGTGTATGCTTCGGCCGGACTATGACCGGCTGTTGGCCATCGGGCCGACGGCGTTTCGCCCGCCCTTTTTCTTTCAAACGCCGTCTACCGACCGGCGGTATAGCCGGGGACATATCCAGCTTCGCTATGACGGAACGACGGCTATGCGCCCGTCGGAGGGGACGAAATTTCCCTTTCATCAGGGTATATTCATCGACATTTTTCCGCTGGACCGGGTGCCGGATGACCCGAAGCGCTTTGCTGCTTTGCGTCGGCGGCTGATGCTGTGTGACCGGTTGCTCAACGCTTCGGTGCGCTATCCGGCCAGCGAGCATAAGACTCTGTGGAAAACGGCGGCGCACGCACTGCTGTTTCCCCTGCCATGGAGGGCGGTGCGCCGGCGGCTGGAGACGCTGGCGCGCACGGGCGGCTGTGCCGCGGACAGCCGGGTGGCGCCGCTGACCTTTTTGCCGGGCGAGGACGCCCAGCTTTTTCCGGCCGCCTGCTTTGCGTCGATGGAGACGGTGCCCTTCGAATATCTGCAAATCCCCATCCCGACAGGGTATGACACCCTTTTGCACATCCAATACGGCGATTATAGAACGCCTCGCCGGGCGCCCAGTCTGCACGGCGAGCTGTGGCTGGACCCGGATTTGGATTTTCGTATAGCCCGCCAAAGGGCGAAAAAGTCCATCAATAAACACAGAGGAGATTAAATCGTATGAAAAACAGAAGGCCTTGCCCCCCCGAGGATATTCTCATTCAATGGCGCGATTTGTTCTATGCGGTGCTTCGGCATTGGCGCAGTTTGCTTGCAGCGGCGCTGGTGCTGGCGCTGGTGCTGGCTGGCGGCCAGTTCCTGCTGGATTATCGAAGCTATCAGACCGCGTTGAAATCAGAGAAGCCGGTGTCCATCCTCAAGGATGCCCAGTCGCTGGCTAAAGCCACCGTGGCGATTCGCTATGCGCGAGAATATGAGCAGGCGGCGCAGTATCTGCGGGAGGCTCCGCTGATGAAAATCGACGCCAAGGCGACCCCCACCCGCACCCTTACCTATTACATTTCCGGCGCCCGCAGTCGGGCGGCGGCGGGGCTGTATCGAGAGCGTCTGGTGGATGAGGAGCCGTATCTGTCTCTGGCCGAGTCCTTTGGAAAAACTGCGACGGCTACCCAGGTGATGGAGCTGGTGTCGGTGAGCCTTGCGCCGGATGACGCCGGGCTGACCGAGGATATGGACTATATGCTGTTGACCCTGCGGATTGTCGCGCCCTCTCAGGAGCTGTGTGAGACGATGGCCAACAGGCTGAAAGCCTATATGAGCGATGTGGCCACCGGCGTGAACGGGATTGTGGGGGTGCATAGCTGTCGGCTGGCCGGCGACTCCTTTGCCCGTGTCAGCAACGAGTCTGTGCGCTCCTTTCAGCAAGGGGTGCTGAGTAGCTATCAGTCGCTGGGCACGACTGTGAAGAGCACGCGGGATGCTTTGAACTCGGAGGAGCGGGCTTATTATGACCGGGAGCTGCAGGCCACCGGTGAGGACGAGGAGGCGCAGGAGCTGACGGCCCCCTCGGTGAGCAAAAAAATGCTGGTGCTGGGCGCCTTTGGCGGATTCGCGGTGCTGGCGGTGCTGTATGTGGTGCAGTTCTTGTTCGACCGCCGGGTGAAGTCGGCGGCGGATTTGGAGGAGCGGTTCTCTCTGCCGGTGCTGGGCGCCTGGGCGTCGGAGAATGCGGCGGCGAAGGGCTGGCTTTATCGCCGCTTTTATCCGAAAACCGCCGACCCCTCCGCGGATAAGAATGTGGATTTGCTCTGCTGTCAGATTCAACAGCTGGCCGAAGCGGTGGATGTGCCCGGCGCTGGGGACGGCTGCCTGTATCTCACGGGAACGGCAGTGGACGAAGCCGCGGTTGCCGATCTGAAGACGCTGGCTGGTGCGCTGAAAACGCGGTTTGGTCTGGAGGCCCGTTGGGGCATCAGCCCGCTGAAATCGGCGGAGGCGCTGAAGGCCTTTGAGGAGGCCGGCTGTGTGATTCTTCTGGAAACGGCGGGCGTGTCCTGTTATGAGGATCTGTATCGGATGTATGAGCTGTGCGACCGGTTGCCCCATGCGGTGCTGGCCGGGGCGGTGCTGGTCGTGTGAGATCCGGCGCGGCAAACAAACCGAAAATGAAACGGGGACTGCACTTTTCGCGTGGCGGAGAGCGCGATCCCTTTTTGTCGCCTTTGCGGGCGCGCGCCGGCGGCATTTGTGCCGGGATGGTAGAATTTTCTTGCCTTTCTGTAGAGAATGTTGTATAATAACCCAAGAATATGGATTTCTGTGCCCAATGAATGGTTTTGAGACAGAATTTGAAGGAGGAAAGGTTCCCGTGAAAGGTATCATTTTGGCCGGAGGCTCCGGCACGCGCCTGTATCCGTTGACGAAGGTGACCTCGAAACAGCTTCTCCCGATTTATGATAAGCCGATGATTTATTATCCTATGTCGGTGCTCATGAACGCGGGGATTCGGGAAATTCTGATTATTTCCACTCCCCAGGACACTCCGCGCTTCCGCGAGCTGCTGGGGGATGGCCGCCAGTTCGGGCTGGAGCTGTCCTATGCGGTGCAGCCCTCGCCGGACGGATTGGCGCAGGCCTTTGTGATCGGCGCCGATTTCATCGGAGACGATACGGTGGCGATGGTGCTGGGCGACAACATCTTTTCCGGTCATGGCCTGCGCAAGCGTCTGCAGGCGGCGGTGGCCAACGCCGCTGAAGGGCGGGGCGCGACCGTGTTCGGGTATTATGTGGATGACCCGGAGCGCTTCGGGATTGTGGAATTCGACGCCGCCGGACGGGCGGTTTCCATCGAGGAAAAGCCGGCTCAGCCAAAAAGCAACTATTGCGTCACCGGGCTGTATTTCTATGACAACCGGGTGGTGGAATTCGCCCGCGGGCTGAAGCCCTCGGCGCGGGGTGAGCTGGAAATCACCGACCTGAACCGGATTTATCTGGAGAAGGGCGCGCTGAATGTGGAGCTGTTGGGTCAGGGCTTCACCTGGCTGGACACCGGCACCCACGAAAGCCTGGTGGACGCCACCAATTTTGTGAAAACGGTGGAAACCCATCAGCATCGTAAAATCGCCTGCCTGGAGGAAATCGCCTATCGCAACGGCTGGATTTCCCGCGAGGATGTGCTCCGTGTGTACGAGGAGCTGAAGAAAAACCAATATGGCCAGTATCTCAAGGATGTGCTGGACGGAAAATTTTTGGATATTCTTCGCTGAAAAACGAAAGGATGAAAATCATGAAAAAAACCGTTATCGTCACCGGCGGCGCCGGCTTTATCGGAAGCAACTTTGTGTTCCATATGCTGAAAACCTATCCCGATTACCGCATCGTCTGCCTGGACAAGCTGACCTATGCCGGAAATTTGTCCACGCTGGCGCCGGTGATGGACAACCCCCAGTTTCGCTTCGTGAAGGCGGATATTTGCGAGCGGGCGGCGGTGGAGCGCCTTTTTGAGGAGGAGCATCCGGATGTGGTGGTGAACTTCGCCGCCGAAAGCCATGTAGATCGCTCCATCGAGGATCCGGGCATTTTCCTGCAAACCAATATTCTCGGCACGGCGACTCTCATGGACGCCTGCCGCAAATACGGAATCGAGCGCTATCATCAGGTGTCCACCGACGAGGTCTATGGCGATTTGCCGCTGGATCGGCCGGATTTGTTCTTCACCGAGGAGACGCCGATTCACACCAGCTCTCCCTATAGCAGCTCCAAGGCGGGAGCGGATTTGCTGGTGCTGGCTTATCACCGCACCTATGGCTTGCCGGTGACTATCAGCCGTTGCTCCAACAACTATGGCCCCTATCATTTCCCGGAGAAGCTGATTCCGCTGATGATTGCCAATGCCCTCAACGACAAGCCTCTGCCGGTGTATGGCGAGGGGCTGAATGTGCGGGATTGGCTGTATGTGGAGGACCACTGCAAGGCCATCGATCGGATTCTTCATAAGGGTCGCGTGGGCGAGATTTATAATGTGGGCGGCCACAATGAAATGAAAAATATCGACATCGTCAAGCTCATCTGCCGGGAACTGGGAAAGCCGGAAAGCCTCATCGCCCATGTGGCCGACCGCAAGGGACACGATATGCGCTATGCCATCGACCCGACGAAAATTCACCGGGAGCTGGGCTGGTTGCCGGAGACGCGCTTTGAGGACGGAATTCGGAAAACCATTCGCTGGTATCTGGATAACAAGGAATGGTGGGAGACCATTATTTCCGGGGAATACCAGAGCTATTATGAGAAAATGTACGGAGACCGATAACGGCTTTCCGTCGCGGAAGGACGAAAAGGCCGAAAAATCGAGAAACCGGAGAGAGAGGAAAAGCTATGCGCGTTTTTGTGACCGGCGTGGGCGGCCAGCTGGGCCATGATGTGATGAATGAGCTGTATCGCCGCAGCTATGAGGGGATCGGCTCCGATGTGGCGCCGGCCTATAGTGGCGTGGCGGATGAAAGCCCGGTGACGACAATGCCCTATGTGTCGCTGGACATCACCGACGAGGCTGCCGTGGCGGAAACGCTGGAGCGGGTGCGGCCGGACGCAGTGATTCATTGCGCTGCCTGGACGGCGGTGGACGCCGCAGAGGAGCCGGAGAACCAGGGGAAGGTGGTGGCTGTGAACGCCACGGGCACGCGTAGCATCGCCGCCGCCTGCGGCCGGCTGGGCTGCAAGCTGATGTATATCAGCACCGACTATGTGTTCGACGGCCAGGGAGAGACGCCCTGGGAGCCGGATTGCGACGCCTTCGCCCCCTTGAGCGTATATGGGCGCACAAAGCTGGACGGTGAGCTGGCCGTGCGTGGGCTGACCGAGCGGTTTTTCATTGTACGTATCGCCTGGGTTTTTGGCGTGAACGGAAACAATTTCATCAAAACCATGCTGCGCCTGAGCGAGACCCATGACACCCTGCGGGTGGTGAGCGACCAAATCGGGACGCCCACCTATACGCTGGATTTGGCGCGTCTGCTGGTGGATATGGTGGAGACGGAAAAATACGGGATTTACCATGCGACCAACGAGGGTGGCTTCATCAGCTGGGCGGATTTTGCAACGGAGATTTTCCGCCAGGCGGGCCGCGCCACGCAGGTGATTCCGGTGACGACGGCGGAATATGGGCTGTCGAAGGCGGCACGCCCCTTCAACAGCCGCTTGGATAAGACGAAGCTGGTCGCCCAGGGGTTCACTTCTCTGCCGGACTGGCGGGATGCGCTGGGACGGTATTTGGCCCAGCTGGCGAAGAAGGATGAGGAGTGAGCGCATTATGGGACAGATTCAGGTGACCAAGGCTCCGATCGAGGGGCTGTATGTGATTGAGCCCACCGTCCATGGAGACGAACGGGGCTATTTCATGGAGACCTATAACCAGAAGGATATGGAGCAGGCGGGGCTGGACATGGTTTTCGTGCAGGACAACCAGAGTATGTCTAAAAAGGGCGTTTTGCGGGGCCTGCATTTCCAGAAGGAATTCCCCCAGGGGAAGCTGGTGCGGGTGATTCGCGGCCGCGTGTTCGATGTGGCGGTGGATTTGCGCGCGGGAAGCGAAACCTACGGAAAATGGTATGGCGTGGAGCTGACCGCCGAGAACAAAAAGCAGTTTTATATCTCCGAGGGCTTCGCTCATGGCTTTTTGGTGCTCAGCGAGGAAGCGGAATTCTGCTATAAGGTGACGGATTTCTACCATCCGGGAGACGAGGGCGGTCTGGCCTGGAATGACCCGGCCATCGGCATCAAGTGGCCGGAGCTTGTTGGCGCCTATGCCGGAAACGCCGGCGCCGCCGGCTATGCGCTGGCGGACGGCACTCCTCTGATCCTAAGCGAAAAGGACGAAAAATGGCTGGGCTTGCAGGATACATTTCATTTTTGAGGGGGCATGAACTGTGCAGCATATATTCATTGTTGGGTCTAAGGGGATTCCGGGAGCGTATGGCGGTTATGAAACCTTTGTGGACAAGCTGACAGAGTATCATCGGGATAACGAACAGCTGAAATATCATGTGGCGTGCAAGGACACGGAAAACCGCGAGGAGGAATATCATAACGCGCGCTGTTTTCATATAAAGGTGCCGAACATCGGCCCGGCGCAGGCGATTTATTATGATGTGGCGGCGTTGCATCGTTGCTGTGCCTATATTGAAAAAAATCAAATCCCCCACCCCATCGTGTATGTGTTGGCCTGCCGCATTGGGCCATTTGCGGCGCATTATCAGCGCCGTATTCATAAACTGGGCGGCGTGCTGTATGTCAATCCGGATGGCCACGAATGGTTGCGTGCAAAATGGGCACCGTCGATTCGAAAATATTGGAAGCTGTCCGAAAAAATGATGGTGAAGCACGCGGATTTGCTGATTTGCGATAGCGTGAACATCGAGAAGTATATTCAGGAGACCTATGCGGCCTTCCGGCCGAAAACCACTTTCATTGCCTATGGCGCGGAAACACGGAAAAGTGCTTTGACGGACGAAGACGAAAAGTTGACCGCCTGGTATGCGGAAAAGGGGCTGGCTCCGGGAGAATATTATCTGGTTGTGGGACGCTTTGTTCCGGAAAACAACTACGAAACGATGATT
This sequence comes from uncultured Ruminococcus sp., assembly GCA_964609975.1. GTDB lineage: Bacteria > Bacillota > Clostridia > Oscillospirales > Acutalibacteraceae > UBA5905. Next base: position 61,643 of record CAZSTR010000002.1, read on the forward strand.
CGGGAGTTCATGCGCAGTAAAACAGCTCGGAATTTTGCACTGATTACGAATGTCAGCGATGGTTTTCTGGAGGAGCTGAAGAAAAAAACCGGCTTGGATCGGGATCCGCGGATAAAATTTGTCGGCACCGTGTATGATAAAGAGCTGTTGATGAAAATTCGCGAAAATGCGTATGGATATTTTCACGGCCATGAGGTGGGCGGAACCAATCCAAGCCTTTTGGAAGCGCTGGGCAGCACGCGGATAAATTTGCTGTTGGATGTGGGCTTTAACTGCGAAGTGGGCGAGGATGCGGCGCTGTATTGGACGAAAGAACCGGGAAATTTAGCGGCGCTTATCGAACGGGCGGACAGCCTGGGCGAGGAGGAAATCGTCGCGCTGGGCGAAAAGGCGAAAAAGCGCATCGCCGTAGCATATAGCTGGGAATATATCACCGGCCGGTACGCAGAGGTGTTTCTGCAACGGCGCTGAGGAGACGATGAAACGGATATGAGCTTACAGGAAACGCATGAACAGCTGTTGGCGCTGGTAGAGGAATTTGACGCCGTGTGTGCGGCGAACCATATCCCCTATACCCTGCACGGTGGCTCTTTGCTTGGGGCGATTCGGGAGCATGGATTTATTCCGTGGGATGACGATGTGGACATGGCTATGACCCGAACGGCCTTTGAAAGACTGGAGCAGGTGCTGGCGCAGGATGAACGCTTTTATATTTATGGAGACATCAAAAAGCAGTTTCGCCGGCGGGGCGAAGATGCTTTCTGGGTGGATATTTTTGTGTGCGACCCAATAGGCACGGGGTGGAAAAGAAAGCTGAAGCTGTTTTTGCTGACCATGCTGGACATCATGAGCCGGGATAAAAACAGTATCCAGCTGAGCCAGTTTTCGCGGTACGGTTTTGGAAAAAGACTGGCTTTTCAAGGCGCCTATTGGCTTGGAAGGCTGTTTCCCCGCAAAATAAAAACGCGCTGGTATGCCGATGTTTCTCAAAAAGGGTATGGCGCCGATGGTCGCTTTCTCCATCGAAGCAACGACCAGTATAAAGGCCGAAAAGAGGAGTTCCCCTCCAAGTGGATGGAGTCTTTTCAGAAGGTACCCTTTGAGACCTCTTCTTTGTTGGTAATGACCCATGCTCACGATATGCTGGTGAAATGCTATGGCGAGGCGTATATGACCCCGGTGCAGGATACACGCAATCAGGACGTGCACAATCTGGTGCGCGGAGCAGGAAAAGGAGATGTGCAGCTATGAATATCGGTGTGATTTTCGCCGGCGGTATCGGAAGCCGGATGCATAGCAAGGAAAAACCGAAGCAGTTTTTGGAAATTTATAACAAGCCTATTATTATATACACCATCGAACATTTTGAGCGGCATCCGGAGATAGATGCGGTTGTTGTGGTTTGCGTAAAAGAGTGGATTCCATTTTTGCAGGAGCTTTTGTACCGTTATCGAATTGAAAAGGTGAAACTGGTTGTGCCGGGCGGCGAAACGGGCCAGTTGTCTATTTACAACGGCTTAAAGGCGGCAAAAGAGGTAGCCGATGACGAAAAGTCGATTGTGTTGATTCATGATGGCGTGCGCCCGCTCATTAACGAAAAGCTTATCACCGAGAACATCGCCAGCGTGAAGAAAAACGGGTCGGCGATCACCACGGCCGTGGTGAAGGAAACGATTCTTGTGGTCAACGATGATGCGGCGACGATTGATTATGTGCCCAGCCGCAAAAATTCCCGGGTGGCTCGTGCACCTCAGAGCTTTTGGCTGGATGATATTCTCGGCGCACACGAACGCTCGTTGGCAGAGGGAGAAACGAACTGTATCGACTCCTGCACAATGATGCAAAAATATGGGCATAATCTGTATCTGGTGGATGGGCCGAATGAGAATATTAAGATCACAACGCCGGAGGATTTTTATACCATGCGTGCCATTCTGGAGGCTAAGGAGAATGCTCAAATTTACGGGATTGAATGATAGGAGAAACGCTCATGACACAGCAGTTGGAAAGCCCCAAGGATGCGGTGCTGCAGGAGGATTTGGAGAAAATTGCTGCCGCTCATTTGCCCTTTGAAAAAATGAAGGAGTCCCGCGTTTTGGTGACCGGTGCCACGGGACTGGTGGGAATGTCGCTGGTCCGGGCGCTGTTGTGCGTGAACCGTCTCTATGGATTTCGTATGCAGATTGTGGCGCTGGTGCGCAATCCCGAAAAGGCGGAAGGTCTTTATGGTGATTTGTTAAAGCGCTCCGACCTGACGCTGGTGACTGGGGATGTGACGGAACCGGTGGTTATAGAAGGCGCGGTGGATTATGTGTTCCATTGCGCCAGTGTCACCGCCTCGAAGGTGATGGTGACAAAGCCGGTGGAAACGCTGATGACGGCGGTGCACGGGACGAATCATCTGCTGGCGTTGGCGGTTGAAAAGCGGGTGCGCTCCTTTGTATATGTGTCCTCGATGGAAATGTACGGAGCGTTTACGGAGCCGGGCCGATGTGTAACGGAGCAGGAGCTGGGCTATATTGACCCGCTCCGGATTCGTAGCAATTATCCGGAAAGCAAGCGCCTGTGCGAGAATTTGTGTGTGGCTTATCACAGCGAGTACGGCGTGCCGGTGAAAATCGCCCGGTTAGCCCAAACCTTTGGCGCCGGGATTTTGCCCGGCGAAAATCGGGTTTTTGCCCAGTTTGCCCGTAGCGCAATGACGGGTCAGGATATTGTGTTACATACCAAAGGGCTGTCGGAGGGCAATTACTGCTATACCCGCGATACGGTAGTGGGTTTGCTGACCATTCTTCTTTGTGGAATAGACGGAGAGGCGTATAATGTAACCAATCCGCAGACGCATACCACCATTGCGGCAATGGCACAGATGGTATGTGAGCGGTTGTCCGATGGCCGGAGTCGGGTGGTGTTCGACATTCCGGCGGAGAACACATATGGCTATGCCGCAGACACGAAGATGAAGCTTTCGGCGAAGAAGCTGATGGCCTTGGGTTGGCAGCCGGAAGTGGGGCTTGAGGAAGCCTATCGGCGGCTGATGGATAGCATAAAATGTGAAAGCGAGCAGTAAGGAGCGGGCATGAAAAAGTTTCTGGCGATTTTCAACAAGGTGGGCGGCCGTGAAATTCTCGGCCGCTATGCGCGCGCGCATGTGCTGGTATATGCGTTGGTGATAACGGCGCTGCTAGGCTTTTCGCGCAAGGGCTTGGAAATTGTACGGTTGGCGATGAACAATCGGATTTTGTGCAAGCTTCGGCGGAAATATCAGCGGGAAATCGCCGGTTTTCAACAGGCTCAGCTGACGGTCGAAGCTCTTCCTCGTCAACAGAGCAACCGTGTTTGGGTTTGTTGGTTACAGGGGATGGAGCAGGCGCCGGCCCTGGTGAAACGGTGCTTTGCGTCGTTGCAGGAGCATTTGGTTGACCGGGAAATTGTGGTGCTGACCGAGGAGAATTATCGGGATTATGTAAACTTCTCGGAGCATATTCAGGCGAAAATAGATGCCGGGTGCATTACGCGCACGCATATGTCGGATTTGCTCCGCTTGGAGCTGCTGATTCGTTATGGCGGAACCTGGATTGACGCGACGGTGTTCTGCTCCGGCGGGGAAATCCCCGCCTATATGCTGGAGGATGATTTGTTTGTGTTCCAGAATTTGAAGCCGGGCTTGGACGGCCACTGCACTTCTATGTCCAGCTGGTTTATGACGGCGTGCACCAATCATCCGATTCTTCTTTTGACCCGGCATTTGCTGTATGCCTATTGGGAAAAGCACACGCGGATGACCGACTATTTTTTGCTACACGACTTTTTCCAGTTGGCCACAGAGGTCTATGCGGAGGAATGGCACCAGGTGATTCCCGTGTCCAATTCTGCTCCGCACATCCTGCTTTTGCGCTTGTTTGAACCTTATGACGAACGGGTTTGGAAAACGGTCACCGCAGCCACCCCCTTCCATAAGCTCAGCTATAAGGAGCAACCGAAGGAAAAGATTGAAAATTCAAATACGTATTACGATGTGATAACTTGCTTTGGGAAGTGATACAATGAGCTCGTCCGAAACGAACTTGACGGTGTTGATGTCAACATATAATGGGGCCACCTATTTGTCAGAACAAATCGAATCCATCCTGGGACAAACTGGCGATTTTCGTTTGCGGCTGTTTGTGCGGGACGATGGCTCCACGGATGACACCTTGGATATACTTCAGTCGTATGAAGCGCAAGGGAAAGTGCAGTATATTACTGGCGATAATCTGCGTCCGGCGCAAAGCTTTATGGAATTGTTGCTACAAGCGGAGGATAGCGATTATTACGCTTTTGCGGACCAGGATGATGTGTGGTTAAACGGTAAAATGAGCGCTGCGTTGGATATGCTGAAAAATGAGGAAAGCCCAGCTTTGTATTTTTCAAATGCAAATCTGGTAGATGCACATCTGCAATCTTTGGGGCGCAGAGTATATAAAAATTATCCAGCGTTAGATGTTTTTACACTTTCTTGTGCTGGGGGACTTTTAGGTTGCACCATGGTGATGAACAGGAAATTGGCGGAGCTTTTACGGCAACAGCCCCGCCCCACAAAAATGGTTATGCACGATTTTTATGTAGCACTGGTTTGCGCAGCTGTCGGCGGTAAAATTTTGTATGATGATTGTGGATATTTGCAATATCGCCAGCATGGAAACAATGTGATTGGCGTGTCTCACGGCTTTTTGCAAGCGATAAAATCTCGTTTACATAACATCGTGACAACGCCGAAGGTGACAGTGGATGCACAGGCGATGGAGGTGTTAACTCGCTATGAATCTCTTATGTCTCCGGAAAACATTGTGTGGTTACGGCGTGTGGCCGGCTATAGAAAAAGTCTTTGTAGTCGTATAAGGTTGGCTTTTTCCAGAAAAACCAGGTATGCGCAGAAAAACAGGGCGATAGAACTGCGGTTGGCGTTATTGTGGGGTAATCGCTGATGAATCTTGAGTAAGGAATGGAAAGAATGGAGATAGTTAGTTGGATTTTTTGGGTTGTAATATTTGTTGCAACCACATTTTTATCCGTAAAGAAAAGTCGGACCAATCGGCGATATTTGCTGCTTTTTATGGCATGGTATCCGTTTTTGCCGAATTCTTTCGGGGTTGAATTGTCTGACTCTCTTCCTCTGTTAACTGTCAATCGGCTGTTTTTACTGGTTTTGTTTGTGTATTATTGTTCGCGCTTCAAGGTGATTCGGCTAACTTTTTTTCGGAGGCACATTTATCTGCTGGCCTTTTTCCTGTTGGTGATTTTGGGTAATCTATGGGCAAGCTTTTCGTATTCCGGTGCCATAAAGTCCCTGTTTTCAATTGTGGTGGAGCAACTTTTTTTACTTGTTATCCTTGTTAATATACTCAATGATCGGGACACCCTGTATGCAGGCATAGAGCTGCTTTTATGTGTATTTGCAGTCATATGTTTTGTTGGGATTTTGCAGACAGTTACGGGATACAATTTGGCCGATGTGCTGAAAATGGTTACAACCCGCGGAGAGTTGACGGCGGAAATTGAGATGCGTATGGGGCGCGTGAGAGCGGCATCGGTATTAAATGCGATTTCTTTCGCTAATCTTTGTGTGTTTATGACGCCGCTGATCATGTATATGTACGAGACAACAAAAAGTTTGAAATATTTAGCGTTTTTGACACTGGATTTGGTAGCGTTGATTTGCACTATGACGCGCGGAGCTCTGTTCAATTTGGCCCTTATCGTGTTAATTATGTGGATTGAACGGGGAAGGAAATTTGTTAAGCACTATATTTGGTATGCTCTTGCGGCGATAGGCGCTGTTGGTGTGCTATGCATCGTTTCATCTTCTGCGAGAAGTGTGGTAGTCGGTGTTATGCAATCGTTGCTGAATGTATTTGGGTTGAATGTGCGTATCGAAAATTTTGGAGCGAATGAAACGCGGGGAGTGATTTCGCGGACGGAGCAGTGGACCGGTATTCTTTGGGCGCTAAAAAATTGTCCGCTGTTTGGCTTTGGACCGGATGCCTATGCGCGAGGGCTGGTGTATTATTACAGTGTGGAGGCGGGATGGTATCCTGCCAGAGCATTGGATACAGGCTTTACCTCCATCGTTGCGCAAAACGGTTGCGTGGGCGGCGTGGCTTATTTAATTTTATATATCTGTTTGCTTGTTGGAGCATTTCGTCGTAGTTATCGTGTTCCCCAAAAAGACAATATGAACCGGGCTTTTAAGTATTGTTTTTTGCTCCTGTTTACACTAAATACCACATCTACCTTTTTGGATCAGAATATTTTCTGGATCGTTACAGCAATGTATATTGCTTTCAACACGAACAGATTATATTCATCACCGGAAAAGAAGGAGGCGATCTATTGAATATCACAAAAAAGATGCGTTCTTTGTGGCATAAAAGGAAGCTGAAAAAGCAGTGGCGTATTCGCAATCCGCACAACCACACATATGCAGCTTCTGTTTTTCCGGTAGAGTCTGTTACGGTTGGAGAGGGAACATACGGTCCGATTCGCGCGATATACTATGCCGGTTGTAATTGTCATTTGACAATTGGGCGGTATTGTTCTTTGGCAGAGCAGACCTCGTTTTTGTTAGGTGGCGAGCATCCTCTAAACCGTATATCCACCTATCCGTTTGGGAAGTGGTTTGAATCCGATTTTTCAGATTGCATATCCAAGGGTGACATTGTTCTGGAAGATGATGTGTGGTTGGGATATGGAGTTACAGTTCTCTCTAATGCGCATATTGGCCGTGGATGTGTGGTTGCTGCGGGCGCGGTTGTGGTTGGAGAGCTGGAGCCTTATGGAATTTATGCAGGAGTGCCTGCCCGTTTGATTCGAAAGCGCTTTTCTGACGAAATCATTGAAAAGTTGATGCAGATAGACTATAAGAAAATCGACGGCGAATTTTATTTGAAAAACAAAGAGTTGTTTTCAACAACGGCAACTGCGGAAACGTTGGAACGGTTATTGAACGCTTTGCAGGGAGGGGTTCTATGACAGCTTTTTTTGTTGTAACACATAAGCAGGCGGCTATTCCACAAAAGCCGGGCTTTGTTCCAATGCTGGTTGGCAAAAAAGATTTTTCTTTGCCGGGGGCGGCACGAGATGATATTGGTGATAATATTGCCGAAAAAAACCCCTCCTTTTGTGAGCTGACAGCGCAGTATACGATGTGGAAAAATCCTCCGGTTATGTCCGACTATGTGGCATTGGCGCATTATCGGCGTTATTTTACCACCAGAGCGCTCAGCTCAAGTTCTCGCTTTTTTCTGGATGCGGAAACGACAGAACAGGCGATGCATAAAGCGGAAGTGTTGTTGGCAGCTCCGCGATATTTCAGCTGTACAGTTGAGAAAAATTATTATCTGTACGGAGCGGGAAAGCGAAAGGATTTGGAAAACACCGAGCGTATTTTACAAGATAAGTATCCAGAGTATCTTGAGACATTTCGGCGGGTGCTTCGTCGAAATCATGCCAGCTACTTTAATATGTTTGTTATGAGCCGTATGCATTTTGAGAAATACTGTACCTGGTTGTTCGATGTGTTGTTTACTCTGGAGGCACAAACGGATTTGACTGGGTATACGGATGCCGAGAGGCGTGTGTTTGGCTATCTGTCTGAAATTCTTTTGAATGTGTGGGTGGAGAAAAATCAACTTCGCGTACGATATATGCCCGTTGCTGAAACAGAGGTAAAGGGGAATTATCAAAAGCACTGTTTTCGTAAATTTGTGGTTCAGTGGAGACGAAGAATCTCCTACTGGGTTCGTTTACGGGATTTAAGAAAGGCGAACGATGAATAATCGAGAAAAAAAGGCACCGTCTGTGCGCACCAATTTTTTGATGAACACATTTTTGACGATGTCACAGTTCATTTTTCCACTTATAACTTTTCCGTACGTTTCAAGGACTTTGCAACCTGTTGGCGTTGGAAAAGTTACTTTTGCCACCTCGGTTGTTTCATATTTTTTGATATTGGCACAGCTGGGGATACCGACCTATGGAATACGCGCCTGTGCTCGTGTGCGTGATGACCGAGAGAAACTGACGCGCACAGTACATGAGCTTTTGTTCATCAATGTGGTGACCTGTGCGCTGGCGTATGTGCTGTTTTTTGGCGCAATTATGATTGTGCCTCGCTTCCGGCATGATTGGGTGCTGATGCTTGTTGTGAGCTTTAGTATGCTTTTCAATACGATTGGCGTTGAATGGTTATATAAAGCCATTGAGCAGTATACCTATATCACTGTGCGCTCTATCCTGTTTAAGCTTGTTGCTGTTGTGGCGATGATTATTTTAGTGCATCGGCCGGAGGACTATGTGATTTATGGTGGTATTTCCATATTTGCTGCTTCGGCGTCCAATTTGTTGAACTTTATCAATCTGCACAAGCACATCGGCTTGCGTCCGGTAGGCGATTTTCAGCCATGGCGGCATTTGAAGGCGGTGCTTGTGTTTTTTGCCATGTCCTGTACTACGACTATCTATACAAATTTAGATACGGTTATGCTGGGCTTTATGCAGGGCGATGCGGAGGTGGGATATTATAATACGGCAGTAAAAATTCGGTATTTGCTGGTTTGCTTGGTAACCTCGCTGGGAGCGGTCCTATTGCCGAGAGTGTCCTATTATATCGAAAAGAAGCAATTAGACGAATTTTATCGTGTTAATCGCAAAGCGATGAATTTTATGCTTCTGCTGGCGGCGCCTTTAACGGTATATTTCACACTCTTCGCCAATGAGGGAATTGCTTTTATTGCTTCTTCTGAGTTCGCAAATGCAGCTTTTCCGTTGCGGTTGTTATTGCCCACAATTTTGTTAATTGGAATGACGAATCTAACAGGTCTCCAGGTGCTGGTTCCTATGGGGAAAGAAAAAATTGTGTTTATTTCTACCGTCTGTGGTGCTATAACAGATTTGATTGCGAATGCCATATTGATACCCTCGATGGCTTCGGCAGGAGCGGCGATTGGCACACTGATTGCGGAAATGGTTGTGTGGGTCGTTCAGCATATTGCATTGCGAAAGACGGTTGGACAACTGTATACAGGGATACGATATTTTTCTATAGTTGTAGCATTGATTGCTGGAGGTATCGCTTCTTTTTGGGTGCACTATTGTGCGATTGGTACATTTTGGACCTTGGCGGTATCAGCCATCTTGTTTTTTTGTGTATATGGAGGCTTGCTATTGCTTTTGCGAGAGCCGCTGGTCACTGAGCTTGTGCAGCAGCTTGTACACAAGGCAAGCAAATTACTCAAAAGGGAGGTTTGACATCGTCGATGTATGATTATCTGATTGTGGGAGCTGGGCTATACGGTGCGGTGATAGCGCGACAGGCGCTGGATGCCGGAAAGACGGTGCTGGTGGTGGACAAGCGCCCCCATATCGCCGGCAATGTGTATACCGAGGAGCTGGAGAACATTCATGTACATCGGTATGGAGCACACATTTTTCACACGAACGATTCTGCGGTGTGGAGCTATGTGAACCGCTTTGCGGAATTTAACCGCTTTACTAATGCGCCGGTGGCGAATTTCCACGGGGAACTGTATTCCATGCCCTTCAATATGTACACCTTCAACCGGATGTGGGGTGTGGTAACACCGGAGCAGGCGGCCGCAAAAATCGAGGAACAGCGGAAGGCGGCGGGCATCACAAACCCGAAAAACCTGGAGGAGCAGGCGATTTCGCTGGTGGGAACGGACATCTATGAAAAGCTGATTCAAGGCTATACGGAGAAGCAATGGGGCCGCCCCTGCCGGGAATTGCCGGCTTTCATCATTCGGCGGCTTCCGGTGCGTCTCACCTTTGACAACAACTATTTTAACGCTCGCTACCAGGGAATTCCGCTGGGCGGGTATACCGCTATGGTGGAGCGGATGTTGGCGGGCGCCGAGGTGCGCACGGGGGTGGATTATCTGGACCAAAAGGCGGAACTGGACGGGCTGGCGGAGCAGGTGATTTATACCGGCTCCATCGATGCCTATTTCGACTATCGACTGGGCGCGCTGCAATATCGGTCGGTGCGTTTTGAAACCGAGGTGCTGGATATGCCGAATTTCCAGGGGAATGCCGCGGTGAACTATACGGACCGGGAGACGCCCTTCACGCGCATTATCGAGCACAAGTGGTTCGAGGACAAAAATCAACCGAAAACCGTTATCAGTCGTGAATATAGCTCCGAATGGAAGCCGGGCGACGAACCGTATTATCCGGTCAATGACCAGCGCAACAACGAGCTGTATGAGGCGTATCGCCAGCTGGCAGAGAATGAGAAAAAGGTCTCCTTTGGCGGCCGCTTGGGCGAATATAAGTATTATGACATGGACGCGGTGATTGGGGTGGCGCTGAAGAAAGCGCAGGAGCTGTTCTGAGCCACGGCGAAGCGTAGACCCGAAGCAAAGGAGAACGAAATGTATCTATACGAAATGCACCAGCACACCGGCGGCTGTAGCGCCTGCTCCGCCGCCGAGCCTCGCGAGGTGGTGCGGGCGCTGAAAAGGGACGGCTTTTCCGGCATGGTGCTGACCAACCATTTTTATCACGGAAACACCGGGATTGTGCGACATCAGCCCTGGGAGGATTTCGTGCGCCCCTTCGAAGCAGCCTATGAGGAGGCGCGCGCCGAAGGAGAGCGGCTGGATTTTGATGTGCTCTTCGGCCTGGAGGAGGCGGTGGGCGGCGGCAAAGAGGTGCTGCTGTATGGCATCACCCCAACCTTTCTCTATGCCCATCCGGAGTTGCGGGACGGCGGACTGGAGCTGGTGGCGGAGCGGGTACATGAGGCCGGCGGGCTGGTGTTTCAAGCCCATCCCTTTCGGGTGCGGGACTATATCGAAGATCCCAACGCGCCGTTGCCGACGGCTTTCCTGGACGGAATGGAAACCTTCAACGCCTGCAACGGCGATTTGGAAAACCGGCGGGCGGAGCTGTATGCCCAGGCCAATGGACTGCGCCCCTGCGCCGGGTCGGACGCCCACGCGGCGGATTTCTCCGCTCGTGTCGGAATTGTCGCGGAACGGCGTTTGCACACCGAGGCGGAGCTGGCGGAGGCCTTGCGCCGGGGTGAATACACTCTGCAAACGAAATGATAAAAGCGAAGGCCACGCGGCCTTCGCTTTATCACCATATACAATAGGGTGGTATATAATGGGCAATGGGGAGCGCGGCCGGGCATCCTCTGTGAGAACTTCCCCGGCGGTATTGCTTTTTCGTTGGGAAATTGCTATAATGGGCAAAGGAGTATAAGAAAGGATTCAAAAGAATATGGCACAGACAGAAAACGGATTTTCTTCTTTGGCCCTTAGCGAGCCGACTATGAAGGCGCTGGACGCGATGGGCTTCAATGCCCCCACCCCGATTCAGCGGGAAACGATTCCACTGATGATGGAGGGGCGGGATTTAATTGCGAAGGCCCCTACCGGCACAGGAAAAACCTGCGCCTTCGGCATTCCGCTGATTGAATGTCTAAACCCGGACATGAAGGATTTGCAGGCGGTGGTGGTTTGCCCCACACGGGAGCTTTGCGAGCAGATTACGGCGGATTTGCGGGCGCTGGTGCGCTTCAACCCGGCGATTCGGGTGGCGGCGGTATACGGCGGTCAGCCCATGGGGAAGCAGGTGGAGGCGTTGAAGCGCCATCCTCATATTGTGGTGGCGACGCCCGGCCGCCTGCTGGACCATATGAGCCGCGGAAATATTTGGCTGGGGAATTTGTATACGGCGGTTCTGGACGAAGCGGACGAAATGCTGAAAATGGGCTTCATCAAGGATGTGCGCCGCATCCTCAACGCTACCCCCGGTGACACCCAGGTGGTGATGTTCAGCGCTACCATTTCCCGGGAGGTGATGGATGTGGCCTGGGAATATCAGCACGATGCGGTGGAAATTCAGGTGGCGGCGGAGGGCGACAGCCGCCCCCGTATCGACCAATATCTCATCCCCTCCTCCGGCTCTCAGCGTCTGGAGGATATGCTGGATATCATCCGACAGGAGGATTATCACCGAGTGATGGTGTTCGCCAACATGAAATGCACCGTGCGCCAGCTCACCGAGCGCCTGCAAAAGCGTCATGGCTCAGTAGACTGTCTCCATGGAGATATGCCCCAGGTTCTGCGCAACAAGGTGATGGCAAAATTCCGCGCCAACCAGCTGGAGCTGCTGGTAGCCACGGATGTGGCCGCCCGTGGGATTGATGTGGAGGATGTAGAAGCGGTTTTCAACTATGACATCCCGGAGGAGAACGAATATTATCTCCATCGCATCGGCCGCACCGGCCGGGCGAAGCGTCAGGGCGCCGCCTACACCTTCTACACGGAGAGCGATCGCTATCGGATTCGGGATATTCTCAAATATACCCGGTCGGAGGCAATGGCTATGCGCTTCGATGAAAACCGCCGGTTGGTTTCGGCGGAAACAACTGCTGAACAGCCGAAAAACTGAAAAAATTTCCAAAGGGAAGCGCCGGTTTTTTGACCGGTCGCTTCCCTTTTTTGCACCAAAAGTGGGCGAAGGATTGGCAATTCCACCCGGATTTTAGATTTATACGGAAAAATGTAAAAAAATCCGAGCGAAAACTAGGAAAACCTGGATTTTCGGCTAAAATAAATTGATTTTTTCTCTTTTTTGCGGTCGCTGGATGGGGCGGATTTGGTTGGTTGCACAAAAAATTGCCATTTTTCGGGAGCTTTGATTTCGCTCCCATAAATGGCAGAAAAAGGCAAAAAGTGAGGAAAAGGTTACAATTTTGTAACCTTTTCCTCACTTTTTTGGTCGGATTTACGCAAAATGCGGAAAAATGCCGCGAAAACGCTGCCGGCCGTTTTTGAATTTTGGTTTTGCGGCTTTTTTCGAAAAAACCGCGAAATTATTGCATTTTGCACAAAAACCGTGCTTTTCAATGCGGTTGACATTACGGATTTGTCTGCGTATAATGGCACATAGATTGAAAGTCCCCATTGTTTGACCGATTTGCAGAGGACTGCGCGAAGGTGCCGGCGATGAATTTCTGTGTGCTGCCGAAAAGCCTTTGCTTCCCCCTCTTGCTGTTTTGAATAAACGGAGAATCCAACCGAAACGGCAAGCGTCCCTGCAAACAACAGACGGTGCGCTCCTTTAGGAAGGAACGGAGATTTTGCATAACCTTCCGAAAAAGAGAAATACTGGAATCGGGCGATATATTTTCCGGTTTCCGTTGGATGCTCTGTATGGCAGAACCTGCTCCGTCGGCAGAAAGGAAGCAATTATGGAACAACTCAACCGAATTATGGCGATTTTGCGGCGCTTTGTGCGCACCCGTATTTGCGCCGCCCTTTGTCTGGCGTTGGCCACTACGTTGATGGTGACCTTCGTCTCCGTGAACTCGCAGGCGGTGACTGTCAACGACGGCGAATCCAGCCGCGTGGTGCTGACCATGCACAGTGACCCCTATTTGACCGTTTCCGCCGCCGGTGTGGCTCTGGAAAGCTATGACCGCTTGCAGGTGAATCCGGTGGCTGGGACCATTGATGTGAACCGGGCGATGACTGTGGAGGTGCGGGCGGATGGCCTGTCCACGCTGCTGCACATGAACGATGGCACGGTGGCGGAGGCTTTGCGCCGGGCGCAGGTGACGGTGGGCGCTTATGACACCGTCAGCGAGAAAACGGACACACCCGTCACCGATGGCATGGCCATCACGGTGGAGCGGGTGGCCTATGAGGAATATCAGGTCACCGAGGCGGTTCCCTTTGAGACGGTGACGAAATACACCTGCGTGCTCTTGCCGGGGCGCACGAAGGTGCAGCAGGCCGGTGTGAACGGAAGCAAAACCCTCACCTATCGGAAAACACTGGTGGACGGCCAGGTGGTGGCCACGGATTTGGTGAGTGAAAAGGTGACCAAAAAAGCGGTTTCCAAAATCGTGTTGAAGGGCGCCAGCTTTGGCACGCCCTTGTCGGAGGCGCCCTTTGACATCCAGCTGGATGCGAAGGGACAGCCGGTGAGCTATAAGAAGGTGTATACCGGAAAAAGCTGTACCGCCTATTCCACCGGCACGCGGGGCGCGTCCGGGATGAAGCTGAAGGTGGGCACCGTGGCTGTGAATCCCAATATCATCCCCTACGGAACGAAGCTGTGGATTACCTCCGCCGATGGAAAGTTTGTGTATGGCTATGCCATCGCGGCAGACACCGGCGCCTTTGCCAGCGGCACGCGCACCTTCTGCGATGTGTATATGGGCTCTTATGCGGAGGCTTGCGCCTTCGGCCGGAGAAATCTGAACATTTATGTGATCGGCTAATGCGATGAAAAATCAGGACGCTTCCGCCTACTGGCGGGGGCGTCCTTTCTGCTTTTCGGCATAAATGAGCCGCGCCCTCTCATATATTTTGGAAAAAAGGAGGGGGTCGGGATGTTTTTGGTTATTAAACGCGCCCAGGCGCTGCTGGCGCTGACGGTGGCTGTGGCCTTGACGGCGGGGGCGATTGGCTTGGGGGCGTATGGGCAAAGGCGGGCAACCGTCGCAGCCGCGGCGGTCACCAACTGGGGGCTGGGCTTTCATGAGGCGGGACAACCGCCCACCGGGAACGCCTCGGTGGAACAGCTGAAGGGCTATAACGCCTATTATCGCGGGAGCGAGACGGAAAAGACGATTTATCTGACCTTTGATGCGGGCTATGAAAACGGATATACCGCCTCCATTTTGGACACGCTGAAGAAGCAGGGGGTGTCGGCGACCTTTTTCGTTGTGGGGCATTATCTGGACACGGCGCCGGAGCTGGTGCAACGGATGGTGGCGGAGGGACACACCGTCGGCAACCACACCGACCATCATCCGGATATGTCGGCCATCGCCGACCGGGCGGCCTTCGAACAAGAGCTTCAAGGGGTGGAGGAGCGCTATCAGAAGCTGATCGGCGCGCCCATGGAGAAGCTCTATCGCCCGCCCCAGGGAAAATATAGCGTGAAAAACCTCGAAATGGCGCAACAGCTGGGCTATGCCACCTTCTTCTGGAGCTTGGCTTATGTGGATTGGTATACCGACCGTCAGCCGACGGCACAGCAGGCCTTCGACAGGTTGTTGCCGCGGATGCATAACGGGGCAATTTTGCTGTTGCACAGCACCTCCGCCACCAACGCTTCCATTCTTGACGAGTTGCTCACCGCCTGGAAACAGCAGGGCTATACCTTCGAAAAACTTTCCCGGCTTTGCGTCGCATAAGCGGGGACGAAAGGGGCATACTTCTATTGCCGCGGAGCGAAGGGCGCTTCGCCGCAATCCGTCAGAAAGGAGAGCACCGATTATGGATCATGCGAACAAAAGCATCCGTTGTACCGTGACATCCTGCTCCAACCACTGCTCCTGTGAGGATTATTGCAGTCTGGACAGTATTCAGGTGGGGACGCATGAATGCGATCCGACGATGGACCAGTGCACCGATTGTCTGTCCTTTGTAAAGAAGGATTGACCCTGCGGGCACAGCAAAAGCGCCCTGCCCCTTCAGCCGAAGGAGCGGGGCGCAGATTTTTCTTCCCTTTTGGCGGAGGATATGCTATACTGCCCTTGTACGAATTTCGATGGCGAGGAGCAATGGACATGAAACGGTGTGCGGGTCTGCTGTTGGCGATTCTCTTTTGCCTTTGGCCACTGACGGTGTGCGCAGAGGAAGCGGTGGAAAAGGGCGTCGCGCTCATCACGGAGCCGTCGGCGTGGGCGGACGGGCTGGTATATTCCGTGAACGGTCAGCCGCAAGGCTCCGCAGAAATCCCCTGGGAGACAGGAGGCAACGGCCAGGCGCTCCGCTTGAGCGCCGGTGGAGCGGGCGTATATTTGGAGGAGGTCACTCTGCCGGAGCGGTTTTCTTTGAGCCTCTGGTTTCGCTTTGAACCGGCGGAGGCTTTGTGGGATAGGCCGATGGCGGCGGAGCTGTTGACCATGGAGGGTGAGCCGGGGCTGGCGTTTTTGCCCGCCGGGGACGGAGCGGGCCTCCCCTATACGCCCCTTTTGCGCCTGACCGATGCCGGCGGAGAAGTGCAGGAGCAGACGAACCCGAATGCGAAGGTGCTGAACGACGGCGAATGGCATATTCTGGCGGTGGTCGGCGACGAAAAAGGAACGGCGGTGTATGTGGACGGTGCGCTGTGGACGAAAACGGAGCTGTCCTTCAGCGGCGCGGGATTGCGGCGGCTTTGCTTCGGCGGCCTGTCGGCAGAGACGGGGATTGACGCGCTGGTGGACGATGTGGAGCTGTTCGACCGGGCGCTGTCGGCTGCCCAGGTGGCAAAAATGTACGTTCAGCCACCCGCCATGACCGTAACGCCGTCTCAAACCGCCACCACCACCGAGGGAACCCTCCCGGACCCGCTGGAAAGCTCCTCTCAGCTATGGCTGTTGCTTTTCCCGCTGGTGGCGGGCGTGCTGCTGGCTGTTGCTTTTCTTTTGAAAAAATCGGAAAATTGACGAGAACCGCCGGAGAGGAATTTTCCTTCCTCCCCGGCGTTTTTTGTTTTTCAGCGAACGGTTGATGGCGGGGGAGCATATACTGACAAAAGAGAAAAGCGGGGAAAGAGGGGCGATGGGCGGTGGAAAACAGGATAGCGCTGTGCGCTTTGCGCCCCGGCGAGGGGGCGGTGGTGCGCCAGCTGCTTTCGGCGGGAAGCCTTCGCCGACGGCTGATGGACATTGGTTTGATCCCCGGCGGTGCGGTGCAGTGTGTCGGCCGCAGTCCCGGCGGCGACCCGGCCGCCTATCGAATTCGGGGCGCGATTGTAGCCTTGCGGGATGCAGACGCGGCGCGAGTGCTTGTGCAACGGACAGAGAGGAGGGCGGACGGTGGGCGCAAGAGAAAAAGCCGCCGTTGAGCGGCGGCTGGTGTTGGCTGGGAACCCGAATGTGGGGAAAAGCACGGTATTCAACGGCCTCACCGGCTTGCATCAGCACACGGGCAACTGGCCGGGGAAAACCGTGGCTAATGCTCAGGGAGCCTTTTCCGCCGCCGGTGTCCGCTATCGGCTGACGGATGTGCCCGGCGCCTATTCGCTGACCGCCCATTCTCCGGAGGAGGAAGTGGCGCGGGAGGGGATTTGCTTCGAGGAGGCGGACGGCATTGTGGTGGTGTGTGACGCCACCTGTTTGGAACGAAATCTGGTTTTGGTGTTGCAAATCCTGGAGCTGGGACGGCCGGTGCTGGTTTGCGTGAATTTGATGGATGAAGCGCGCCGCCGCGGTATAACGCCCCGGCTGGAAGCGTTGTCTGACCGGTTGGGTGTGCCGGTTTGCGGCGCCCAGGCCCGCCAACGGGGCGGCCTGCAGGCGCTGCTACGGGGGCTTCCCGCTCTTCGCCGGCCGCCGGAACGACCGGTGGAATATCCGGCGGCGGTGGAGCAGGCGGTGGAGATGCTTTGTCCCCTGCTGGAGCCGCTGGTGGGGGCGCGGATGGCGCCCCGCTTCGCAGCGTTGCGGTTGCTGGAGGGAGAGCCGGGCTGGCGCCAGGCGCTGGCCGCCTTTTTCGGCCGGGATGTTGCGGCCGAGCCGGCGGTGGCCGCGCCCCTGCAAAAGGCGCAGGAAGCGTTGGAGGCGACCGGTCTCGCGGGAGCGGCTTTTGGCGACTGTGTCACCGATGCGTTGGTTCATCGGGCGCAAGGTCTTGCGGCGGAGGCGGTTCCGGCCGCGCCGGACGCCGACCGCCGGGATTGGTGCATCGACGGAGTGGTTACCGGCCGCCTTGTGGGGTATCCGCTGATGCTTTTGTTGCTGTTGGCGGTGCTTTGGATCACCTTGCAAGGGGCGAACGCGCCCTCGGAGTGGCTTTCTGCCCGGTTTCTGCAGTTGCAGGAGCTTCTTTCCGCCCTTTTCGCCCATTGGAATGCGCCAGAGTGGCTTCATGGGGCGTTGGTGCTGGGGGCTTATCGGGTGCTGGCCTTTGTGACTGCGGTGATGCTGCCGCCGATGGCGATTTTCTTTCCTCTGTTCACGCTGTTGGAGGATGTGGGCTATCTGCCCCGCATCGCCTATAATCTGGATCGCCCCTTTCAGCGCTGTCATGCCTGTGGTAAGCAGGCGCTGACCATGTGCATGGGCTTTGGATGTAACGCGGTGGGGGTGGTCGGCTGTCGCATTGTGGATTCGCCGCGGGAGCGACTGTTGGCGATTCTCACCAATAGCCTTGTCCCATGCAATGGCCGCTTTCCGGCGCTGGTGGCTTTGCTGTCGCTGTTTTTCGTCGGCGACGGCGGCGACGGCGGCTTTTTGGCGGCGACGCTGTTGACGGGATTGCTGGTGCTGGCGGTGGTGGTGTCCATGGGCGTGACCCGCCTGCTGTCGGCGACGCTGTTGCGGGGGCTTCCCTCCTCCTTTGTGCTGGAGCTGCCGCCCTATCGGCGGCCGCAGGTGGGGCGGGTGCTGGTGCGGTCGCTTTTGGACCGCACGCTGTTCGTGCTGGGACGGGCGGCGGCGGTGGCCGCCCCGGCGGGGCTGGTGATTTGGCTGTTGGCGAATGTGTCGGTGGGCGAGCTGTCCTGTTTGCAATGGCTGGCGGCGTTTTTTGACCCCTTTGCCCGGCTGTTGGGGCTGGATGGGGTGATTTTGCTGGCCTTTGTGTTGAGCCTGCCGGCCAACGAAATCGTGATGCCGATTATGCTCATGGCTTATTTGTCCGAGGGCATTTTGCTTCCGGTGGAGGGGATGGCTACCCTGCGGGAGGTGCTGGTGGCGCAGGGCTGGACCGGCTGGACGGCGGCGGGGGTGCTGTTGCTCTGCCTGTTCCATTGGCCCTGCTCCACCACCCTGCTGACGGTGCACCGGGAAACGGGAAGCTGGAAATGGACGGCGCTGGCGGCGGCGATTCCCACGGCGGTGGGCTTTTCCGCCTGCTTTTTGCTGGAATGTGTGCACCGTCTGTTGGGCGGATGAGCATCGCACCGAAAAGAATTTGCCTTTTCGGCGAAGCCGAGAGACATTTGAAACAAAAAAATCCCGCCCGGACAATGCCCGGGCGGGATGGGTTTCTTAGTACATTGGATTCACCGTTTCTGTAAGGAGTTTTACATATTAAGAAAGACTTTTTTGTGTTGTTTTGTTGTTTTATAGACCGGTTTACCTGTGCATTGGTCTCACCGTTTCTCCTTGCGGTAGATTTTGGTCGGGTTTTTCTTCGTTAGTAAATCTTTGGACTCATTCCCTTCTGCATCAATTTTTGCCCTGTAACGGGTGGATTGTCTGTCGCCATTGGAATCAGTCCTCCTTCTTTCCGCGTTTCTTAACGGTTATTTGTCTTATGTCCTTCTTGCAACTATAGTATAGCGCCTGTGGGCGCATTTGTCTATTCGCAAAACCGCCAAGCTTCCGGAGAAAAGTTCGGTGAAAATACCGCTTGCGGAGCGCTTGACAAATGTGCTATACTAAGAATGTTGGGGTGTCTGAAGGCGGCGGCTTTCGACATCCCTTTTATCTTTCGGAGGTTTTGCGTATGAAACGGCCGTTTCGTTGGTGCAGTCTTTTGTGGTGTCTGATTCCGGTGGCGGTGGCCGCCGGAATGTATTTTCTGTTGCCGCTGTTCCCTTGCTTCACTGAATATGTCATCACCCGCGGGCTGTTCCGCGCGGTGGCCTTTCCGGTGGAGTGGCTGATGTCGCTGTTTCCGATTTCGGTGACGGAGCTTGTGGTGCTGTTGGGGTTGCCGATGCTGTTGGTGCTTGCGGTTTTATGGATTGTGCGGCTGGTGCGCCGCCCGGAGCGCAAGGCGCGGCTGGGGCGGGGACTTCGTTGGATTGCCTGGGGGCTTTCGCTGGCGCTGTTGGTGTTTATGGTGATGGATGGGGCGAATTTTTCTCGGCTTCCGTTGGCGCAGCTGATGGACTTGCCCGACCGAAGCTATACGGCGGAGGATTTGTATACCCTTACGGCGGATCTGGCCCAAAAGGCCTCGGAGGCGCGCGCGCAGGTGCCGGAGGACGGGGAAGGCTGCGCGGTGCTTTCCCGCCCACTGACAGAGGCGCTGGAGCGGGGCGGCGACGGTTATCGGGCGTTGTGGGAACAATATCCCTATTTGGTGACCGGAACCTGGCGGGTGAAGCCGGTGGCTCTGTCCCATGCCTGGTCCTATACGGGGTATACGGGGGTATATTGCCCCTGGCTGGGCGAGGCCAGTGTCAATGTGGACATCCCCGCCAGTGAGCTTATGCACACGGTGGCCCATGAGCTGGCCCATACCATGGGCTTCGCTAAGGAGAACGAGTGCAATTTTCTGGCTTATCTGGCCTGCACCGCCAGCGGTGACCCGGACGCGGTCTATTCCGGCTTCCTCAGCGCGTATATTTACAGCGCCAACGCGCTATATGGCGCGGACAAAGAGGCGTGGCAGCAGTCCGCCTCTCAGCTCAGCGCCGGGGTGCGGCGGGATTTGCGCCAGCGCAGTGCCTATTGGGAAGGCTTCGAGGGAGAGGTGATGGAATCCTCCCAGAAGGTGAACGACACCTTCATCAAGGTCAACGGCGTGGAAAGCGGCGTCATCAGCTATGACGAGATGGTGGAGCTGTTGCTACGCTATTATGAGCAGCAGGGCTGGCTGTGAGTGTCGCCTTTTCGAAGAGGCGGCGCATTTGTCAGCCATAAAAAGCGAAGCGGTTTCGGAAGCAAGGGCATCCGAAACCGCTGATTTTTGCTTATTTTTCCTCCTGGAGCTGACGGATACGGTCGCGCAGCATGGCGGCGTGCTCGAATTCCAGCAAACGGGAGGCGTTGCGCATTTCCTTTGTAAGCTGTTCGATGAGCTGAAGCCGTTCCGCCTTCGTCAGGCGCATCCCCTGTGCATTGCGGGACTTTTTGGAGCCGCGGGCGGAAATTTCCAGCACATCCCGCACCTGCTTGATGATAGTTTTGGGCTGGATGCCGTGTTTTTCGTTATAGGCCATTTGAAGCCTTCGCCGGCGTTCGGTTTCGGTGATGGCCGCCTCCATGGAGGGGGTCACCGAGTCGGCATACATAATCACCCGGCCGTCGGCGTTGCGGGCGGCGCGGCCGATGGTCTGGATGAGGGAGGTTTCCGAGCGGAGAAAGCCCTCCTTGTCCGCGTCTAAAATGGCGACCAGCGACACCTCGGGTATATCCAGCCCCTCCCGCAAAAGGTTGATGCCCACCAGCACATCGAATTCGCCCAGCCGCAGATCGCGGATAATTTCCATGCGCTCCATGGTGTCGATGTCGTGGTGCATATAGCGCACCCGCACGCCGTGGTCCTCCAAAAAGGCGGTCAAATCCTCCGCCATCTTTTTGGTCAGGGTGGTGACCAGCGTGCGCTCCTTTCGATCCGCGCTGGCGCGGATTTCCTCCATGAGGTCGTCGATTTGCCCTTCCACCGGGCGCACCGAAATCTGAGGGTCCAGTAGGCCGGTGGGGCGGATGACCTGCTCCACCGTTTGTGCGGCCTTGGAGCGCTCCAGCTCGCCGGGGGTGGCGGAAACGAAAACGGCCTGGTGCACATGGCTGTAGAATTCGTCAAAATTCAGCGGCCGGTTGTCGAAGGCGCTGGGCAGGCGGAAGCCATAATCCACCAGGCTTTTTTTGCGGGCGTGGTCACCGCCGTGCATTCCCCGTACCTGCGGCAGGGTTACATGGCTTTCATCCACAAACAGCAGAAAATCCTCCGGGAAATAGTCCAAAAGGGTGCAGGGCACGCTTCCGGCGGGGCGCCCGGACAGCACCCGGGAATAGTTCTCGATGCCCTTGCACATCCCCACCTCCTGGAGCATTTCCATGTCATAGGTGGTGCGCTGGCGAATGCGCTGTGCCTCCAGAAGCTTTCCTTCCCCTTCGAAGAAGCGCACCCGCTCCTCCATTTCCTCGCCGATGCGGGTGATTCCCTCACGCAGCTTTTCCTCCGGCACGATATAGTGACTGGCCGGATAAATGGCCACATGGTTCAGCGTGTTTTTTCGCTCGCCGGTGAGGGGATGTATCTCGGTGATGCGGTCGATTTCGTCGCCGAAGAACTCTACCCGGATGACTGCTTCTCCCGCATAGGCCGGGAAAATCTCTACCACATCGCCCCGCACCCGGAATTTGTTGCGGGTCAGGCTCAGGTCGTTCCGCTCATATTGCAAATCCACCAGCTTATCCAACAGCTCATCTCGGCTTTTTTCCATCCCCGGCCGCAGAGAAATCACCATGCTTCGATAGTCGATGGGGTCGCCCAGCGTGTAAATACAGCTTACGCTGGCGACGATAATCACATCCCGTCGTTCCGACAGCGCTGAGGTGGCCGAATGGCGAAGCCGGTCGATTTCGTCGTTGATGGCGGAATCCTTTTCGATATAGGTATCGGTGGAGGGAATATAGGCCTCCGGCTGATAATAGTCATAATAGGATACAAAATATTCCACCGCGTTGTTGGGGAAAAATTCGCGAAATTCGGAGCAAAGCTGGGCGGCCAGCGTTTTGTTGTGGGCGAGCACCAGCGTGGGGCGGTTCACATTGGCGATGATGTTCGCCATGGTGAAGGTTTTACCGGAGCCGGTGACGCCCAACAGCACCTGCTCCTTCAGCCCTGCCTGAATTCCTTCGGTCAGCCTTTGAATTGCCTGGGGCTGATCGCCGGTGGGCGAATAGGGGGAAACCAACTCGAAACGTTCCAAAAAAGCCCCTCCTTCCTGCGCTTGATATGAACTATTCTATCATATATCCGGCGGAAATAAAAGAGGAAAAAGCGGGAAAAGAAATTTGGGCATGGGATTTTCCGGGGGGGGAGGAGGAGCTGTAACA
This sequence comes from uncultured Ruminococcus sp., assembly GCA_964609975.1. Taxonomy (GTDB): domain Bacteria; phylum Bacillota; class Clostridia; order Oscillospirales; family Acutalibacteraceae; genus UBA5905. The sequence continues at coordinate 84,396 of CAZSTR010000002.1, forward strand.
GATAAGTACAAAAGAAAAGCAGGGGACGGCCGTTTGAACGGCCGTCCCCTGCAAACGCGATTTGTTTTGTCGAAAAGGCTGAAGCGCCTGTTAATCCGTGGATTTTGGCGGACAGCGCCAATCAAAGATAAGCTCCGGCTTTTTGAAGGGGGTATGGAACAGCTTTTCGCTGAGCGGGCGCCCCTCTGTTTTATGCTTGATGATATTTACCAGCATTTTTATGTCCTCGTTGGCATGAAAATGATACCCGTGTCGGTAATACCACAACAAATTTTCGGGTTTGTCCAAAAGCTTGTAAACCTCGCCGGCCGCCATCGTGGTCATATAGGAGCCAACAGGATTGGCCCATATATCGCTTGCCGCCTCCGAAACAAAAAGCACTCGCGGAGCGATCATGGCCTTCAGATAGTGGGAGTCAAAGGGAAGCTCTTCCTCTTTCCCCACATATTCGCCGAGCTGCGGCCCCATCCAGAACCCATAATTCTCCCACAGCTTTTCCAGCGGCTCACTGGGCATTTCCCGGCCATCCTCGGTAATCGCCTTCATCTCAATTCGGTAGCAGCTACATGCTCCGGCGCAGGTTTCGTTGGGGTTGACAATAGCCGCACGCTCATCCAGTGCCCCGGCCAAGGCCGCGGTTTTGCCTCCGCGTGAATGTCCTGTGAAGGCGATACAGCTCATATCCGCCAGTCCGAGCTTTTCCAGGGCATCGACACAGCGGGAATAGCCCCATGCCCATGCGCCCACGGCGCCGAAGGTGTATTCCGGGTATGCGTCATACAGCTGTCCCTTTCGGCGTCCCTCGCCTTGAATATCATGGGCAAGCTCAGTGCGATTAAACAGCACAAGCCCGATGCTTTCGTCCAAAAATGTATGAATGTATTCTTTGTCCAAGGCATAATCGAAGCAAAAATCTCCGTCGATCACAACGGGGAATTTTCCTGCGCATTTTGGTGGGATCAAGCGCATGATAAACGACACCGGCTGTGCGCGCCTTCCGGTGATGATACGATAGGAATGGCCGTTGCCGATAAAGAGAGTCTCGATTTCCAGAAACTCCGGCTGTGGAGGCATAGTGCCGTATTGTAGCTCAATGGCGGTTTTGTAAATTTCCTTTCGGCGGCGCTCCCAGTCTCTTCCGTTGCGCACCGGCTCTCCGTTATCGAACAGAAACGGATTCGGAAGCTTTCCTTTCACATTGTATTCTGTGATTTGAATTAGATTTTCGTCCATGATCGGCATAAAAACTCCTCCTCGCATAGATTTATATATGGGTTATGCAAACACATCCAGCACGGGTCGTGCCTCCAGAATGGCCTGCTCGAAGTCCGGAGCGAATATGGCCTCCAGACTGATGCGTGCGGTATACCCGCAGGCCTTCAGAGCCTCCGCCCAGGCGGAGCATTCGGAAATGTCGGCCATGATTGGCGCGCGTCTGTCCGGATTGGGGCGGGCAATGTGAGCGTGGCAAAGCATCCCCTTTGAATTCTTGACGGCGTCGAATGTTTCGCCGTTTCGATACACATGGAAAAAATCGACCAGACATTTGACATTTTCGTTGTTGGCGAGGGTGCAAATTTCGATGCCGTCTGCAACGGTGTTGATAAAATTGGTTTCATGAACATTCAATGGCTCCACGGCGAGCGTCATGCCGTGCTTTCCGGCGATTTCTCCGCAAACATTCAGTACCCGGACAAATTGCTTCACGGCGCTCTTTCGTTGGTAGCCCTCCGGGATTTTTCTTGCTGCCCGCTTCCCAAAACGGCGATTTTTCCGCCAAGCTCCTTGGCGCGGGAAAATCCTTTTTCGGCGTATGCGGCAATGAAGGCATAATCTATATCGCCGTTGAGCCGAATGTCCGGCTTGAAAAAGCCGTTATAACATTCGGCGGAAAGGCCATAATGCGCAATGGCGTCATAAGTTTCCCGGAACTGCACATCGTCCGAAAGGGCAATATTCGAAAAGCTCAATTCGATATAGTCATATTTGTGCTTTTCCAGAATGGGCAGCTTGTCTGTGCCACAGCATACACCGTGTTTCATCTAATCCCTCTTTCCTCTCTGCGTATCGAAGCAACAGGCTATGCCCGGTGCGTCTGCGCAGGCTTATTACGTTTTCGCCAATAAGATTGTAGTTGTTGTAGCACAGAATACATGCAAAGGCTATTGCACATCGACTCAAAAAACATTGAAAATCGGAGAAACGGTGCGCGTGAAAGCGCCGTTTGTCTGTTTTGGCAAACACGCGAAAATTTAAGGTTTTCGCTTGCGCTATGTCGAAAAATATGGTATATTGATATATCACAGAAGAGAACGAAGGGAGCGAATAGGCGATGGCGGAATATTTTTGGAACCCGGCTGGGCTGACGGAGCCGGTGCTGTTGCCGTCCACGGTGACGGACACACTGTTGACGCTGGCGTCGGCGGAGCAGCTGCGCGTGCTCCTTTGGCTCTCTCGCCATCGGCTGACGCTGGACCCGGCGGCCTGTGCCGCGGCGGTGGGGCTGTCCCCCGATGAATGTGTCGGCTGCGTGGATTTTTGGGTGGAGCAGGGTGTTCTTGTGTTCCAGGGGGCGGCAAAGCCATCCCCCGCCCCGAAAACGGAAAAGGTCGCTTTGCCCCGTCCGGCGGTGGTGAAGCCCCAGCTTCGTGAGGTGCTGGAATATCAAAAGGCTCATCCGGATTTTGCCGGTCTGGTGCAGGATGTGTCCATCCGTCTCGGAAAAGCTATCGGCCATAACGATACCGCCACGCTGTTGTATCTGCTGGACACGGTGGGTCTGCCGCCTCAGGTGATTATTCTGGAGGTGGCCTATGCGGTGTCCATCGGAAAGCCCAATTTGCGCTATATTGAAAAAATCGCGCTGGACTGGGCGGATCAGGAGCTGACCACGCTGGAGGCGGTGGATGCCCATATTCGAAGGCTGGAGGCCTGCCGCATGGCCGCGAAAAAGGTGGAGGGCTGGCTGATGCTTCCGCGTCCGTTGACGGCGGCCCAGGCACAGCTGGCGGATAAATGGCTCAATGAGTGGCAGGTGCGGGAGGAAATGCTCCAGCTGGCGGACAATATCACCAGAGAGAAAACCGGGAAGTTTTCCCCCGCCTATACAGACCGGATTTTGGAGCGCTGGCACGCCGAGGGCATCGACACCCCCGAAAAGGCGACCGCTCCCGCCGCCCCGGCGCGGCGTTCCGGGGTGCAGGCTACCAATCCGGCGGAAAGTAGTCTGGAGCTGGAAAATTTCGAGCAGGAGCTTATACGCTATACGCCTGTGTTTCATAAAGAAAAAGCAACCTAAGGAGGCGATTTCATGGCATACGATCCGCAGGTCATTGCAGCGGCCCGGCAACAGCTGGATCAGCGCCGGGGCGCGGCGGCCGGAAGGGCGGCGGCGCTACAGCGGGAGGTGTTTGCCCGGTTTCCGCGGGCGGCGGAAATCGAGCGGGAGCTGGCCGCCACCCTGCCGCAAATCACGCGGGTGATTTTGGACGGCGGCGACCCGGAACAGCTTCAGCAGCTGCAAAAGCAAAATTTGGCGCTTCAGGAGGAGCGGCGGGAGCTGTTGCACCGCGCCGGCTACGCGGCGGATGATTTTGAGCCGCAATATGCCTGCCCTGTGTGTCAGGACACCGGCTTCGCGCACGGAAAGGCCTGCGAATGTTATCGCAAGCTGTTGCGTGAGGAAGCCTGTCGGCGTCTTTCCTCCCTATCCTCTATGCGCTTGACGGATTTCGACACGCTGGACCCGGAGCTGTACGATGCCGCTCCCGACCCGAAGCTGGGTGTTTCCCCCCGCCAGAGGATGCTGGATGTGATTGCCTATTGCCGTACCTATGCGGAGCAGTTTGCTCCCGATTCCGGAAGCCTTCTGCTGCAGGGCGCCACCGGAACGGGGAAAACCCACCTGTCGCTGGCCATCGCGAAGCGGGTCACGGAGCAGGGCTATGGCGTGGTATACGGTTCGGTTCAGCCCCTGCTCCGCCGCTTGGAAAGCGAGCATTTTGGTCGCAGTGAGGGGGATGCAGAGACCCAGCTGATTGACAGCGACCTGCTGGTGCTGGATGATTTGGGGATGGAATTCGACAGCCCCTTTTACCGGGCCTGCATTTATAATCTGCTGAACGGCCGGCTGTTGGACGGTCGCCCCACCATCATCAGCACCAATCTGACGCTGGCGGCCATTCAGGAGCGCTATGGCGACCAAATCGCCAGCCGCATCACCGGAGGCTTCGAGCTGTTGTTTTGTGTCGGAAAGGACATCCGCCAGCAGCTGCGGCGGCGGGCGATGCGCTGATTTCGTTCCCCCTTCGGGCGGCTTGCGCCCGTCTTTATATGCCTATAATGAGAACGATCGAAAGAATATCAGGAGGTTTTAGCAAATGGCAAAGCTTTGTATGGGTTGTATGAACCCGTTGCCAGAGGAGGCCGGGCAGTGCCCCGTTTGCGGCTTTTCGGTAGACGGATCCAATCCGGTGGAGGCGCTGGCTCTGGAGTCGGTGCTTCAGGAAAATTATCTGGTGGGGCGGCTGCTGCGCGCCGGCAGTGACAGCCTGCTATATCTCGGCTATAATCGGCTTTTGAAGGAGCCTTGTCTCATTCAGGAGTTTTTCCCCGCGGGGTTGGCCGAGCGGACTGCAAACGGCGGGGTTGCGCCGGTGGTGGGGAGCGAGGAGCTTTTCGCGGAGCTGCGGCTGACCTTCCGCAGCACCATGCGCAGTCTCGCCCGCGTAAAGGATTTGCCGACGGTGATTCCGCTGTATGACATCGTGGAGGAAAACGGAAGCGTTTATGCCATTTCCGATTATGTGGAAGGGGTCACGCTGGCGCAAAAAATCAAGCAAAACGGCGGCCGTCTCCCCTGGGCGCAGGCGAAGCCGCTGTTCATGTCCCTGTCCAACGGACTGGAGCAGCTGCATCAGGCGGGTCTGCTGCACCTGGCGATTTGTCCGGAGAATGTACTGTTGAGCAACGACGGTCGGGTGCTGTTGCGGAATTTCGCCCTGCCGGAGGCGCGGCTTGCGGGCGGGTCTCTGCGGCCGGAGCTGGCGGCTGGCTATGCCGCCCCGGAGCAATATTCCGCCGACCGCGCGGCGGGGGCGGCGGCCGATATTTATGGGCTGGCGGCGACGCTGTTTTATACCGTTACAGGAAATGTTCCTCCGGCAGGCAACAAGCGCCAGAAAAACTCCGACGACCTGTTTATGCCGGCGGATGTGGCCGAGGAGCTGTCCCAGCCGGTGTGCGTGACCCTGTTTAACGCGCTGCTGGTTTCGCCGGAACAGCGCACGCCCACGGTGGCGGATTTCCGGGAGCAGCTGGGGCTGGAGCCGAATGTGTCCGCGTTGCGGGACGAGGTGCGCGCCGACCAGCAAATGGAGCAGGCGGCGCCGAAGAGGAAAAAGCAGGTCAACCCATGGGTGATTGTGGGCATCACAGCCGCGGCGGTGCTGTTGGTGCTGGCAGCGGTGTGGCTGGCGCTGAGGGGCGCCCCGGAGGAGCCGGATTCGTCCAGCGACCCGATTTCTCTGCCGCAGATTTCCACCACCTCCACCTCCTCGAAAAAGGATAAGCTGTATGCGGTGCCCAATCTGCTTGGGAAGGTTTATTATGAGATTGACACCGAAAAGCTGGACGGAGAAATGACGGTGGAGGTCAAATATAAGGAATATAACGCCAAGGCGAAGGACACGGTCATTTTCCAGGAGCCGAAGGCCGGCGAGGGCGTGGCGAAGGGCACCACCATTTATCTGGTGGTCAGCCTGGGCAAGAACGACGAGCTGACGGTTCCGGATGTGGCCGGCTGGAAGGAGGAGCACGCGAAGCTCTATCTGGAGGCACTGGGCTTCCGGGTAGAAATGGTGTATTTGCAGGCCTCCGAGATGGAAAAGGGCTATGTGGACGGAACCGACCCGGTGGCCGGAACGAAGAAAAAGCTGGGAGATACCATCACTCTGCGGGTGAGCAATGTGAGCCAGCCGGTTGCCGACGCGCCGGAAGCGGATATCGAATAAGCCGAAAAAGGATAAAAAAGAGCGCCTCTCCCACTGGAGTGCTCCCTGTCAAGTAGACAAGCGAAATAACAAAAGAATATTTAGTTGAGTGAATTCCATCCTGCTGCGCAGCAGGGTGGAATTTTTCTCGCCACCGCAGCGGTGTGGTATTCCATCGGTGTCATACATTTAAGTTTTAATTGGTATCGTTTTGTATTGTAAAAGTGAATATGGTTTTCAATTGCTTTTGTTAATTCTTCTTGCAAAGTGAATTTTTTGAGATAATATATTTCAGATTTGAGAATTCCCCAATAGCCCTCCATAGGTTCGTTGTCAATACATATTCCTACTCTTGACATACTTTGTCGCATACCCAGCTATAAATTTGTTGGTATAAGACCTTGTATGTTTCTACGGTTAATCCG
>CAZSTR010000003.1:0-87211 GCA_964609975.1 uncultured Ruminococcus sp.
CCCGACTCTAATCTCCGTGCCGTTGTAGAAAACGAATGTGATTTCGTTGTTGCGATGTACGATTGCCTTCTCAACCATAACCGTCCAGATGGTGTCATCCCATTCATCAAGAAGCAACGGTTGTTTCTTTAATGTGCGTATGAAAAGTGCGATTCGTTTCCGTACGGTTGTGTATCAATCTAATTATGCATGATGCGGCTGAGGGCTTTGTGCTCAAGAAGGGCTTTTCGATAATCCCGCACGGTTGAACCGTTGGCGCACGAATAGTCATTTTTGGCACAGACTCTGTCATATTTCCAAAAGCAGCTTTCGCAGTATGCCGTCTGTTCGGACAACACCGGCGTGTGGGTAGAGCAGGAATGAGCCATGCTTTTACTTTTTTCGCGATACCGCTTTTCCACTACATGGGGTGGGCGGCAAAGGAGATGGGTGCGGCTGAAAAAAGCCTTGACAATTTACGGGGGGTGATATTATAAAGGTGGATGGTACACGAAAATGCGACAGGAGGGTGGTTTTATGAAAAAGTGGATTTGCTTATTCAGCGCGGGGCTGTTGTTGCTCCTTTGCGCCTGTGGCAAAACGGCCTATTCTTTCCCGGAAACGATTGAGCAGCTGCGGGTAGAGCGCGGGACAATGGTGAATACTTTCACCGAGAACGAAGCGGAAAGCATCCGGCTCTTTACAGCACGATGGAGCTGGAAAAATGCAAGCAGCTGGAGCAGATTGACGAGAACGATTGCTATTCGTTTGAAATCAACGGCGAGGACGCATTTGTGTATGACCATCGCGGCGAAAAAATCGCCTATGTTATCATAGATGGTACATACTATCGGGTGAAAAATTTTTCATTGCCACCGATGGAGGAAGCAGAAACGGTGTGTCCATAAGCCGGAGCTCTGATTTTTCGTGAAAAATTTGGATGGATGCGGATATTTTCCCTTTTTTCGAAAAGAATAGGAGAGAAGAAAGGGGGAGAAAGCTATGTGCAGCAAAAACATCGGAGAATTCATGAAAGGGATGGGACTTGGCGTGACTATTGGCGGGGTTTTGGGCACGGTGTGTGTCGGCTGTGTGCAAAAGAACAAAAAGGGGCTCAAGCATAACGCCGGAAAGGCCATGCATTCCATCGGCGATTTGTTGGAGCATGTGACGGATATGTTCTGAAAACAGGGAAAAGGCGGGAGAAAACCCGCCTTTTTTCTGTATGAGGGCTTTACAAAACAGGTCTTTTCGTGTACAATATAAAGGATAGGGTCGCTGACCCGCGCTTTCAATTTCAAGAGCCACGAAAGGACGGCATTATGAACAACAAGAAAACGAACAAGAACCAGCGCGTCATGCTCAACGGACAATTCTCCGAGGAGCCGGAAATTTTCGGACGCTCTCGTTCCAGGGAGGAAATCCGCGCGGAAATCAAGGCGGAACGGATGGCCGAACAGGCGGCGATGCGTCAACAGCTTCGTGCGGCGCGGGAACAGCGCAAGGCGGAGCAAAAAACCGGAACCGGCCGCCGGGAAATGTGGATTGTTTCGGGGGTCTTGATTGCCTTGGTGGTGTTCTGCTTTGGACTGCTTGCCTGGCAGATTCTCCGCGACACGGCCAATGAAAAATATGAGCGCGACGAAGCTATCGAAGCCTATTTCGAGGACACCTCCGCGAAGCCGGATTTGACGGACAGCGACGAGGAGGGGCTTGTGGCCGCCATCAACGAGGCCTATTACACAAAGGGCGGCTATCTTTGCGTAAAGCTGACGCTGGGCAACGACGCGGACAAGGCGCAGCACATGACCTCGCTGGAGGTGAAGCTGTACAACACCGAATCCGAGGCGCTCATCGCCAGCGGCTACACCGCGAGCATCCATGAGGACTATACCGTGGAGGCCGGCGGCTATAACACCTATACCTTCTATATCTCTCCCGATTTTGTGAAAATCAAGGACGACTCCCTTGAGGAGCTGACCTATGAAATCACTTGCAAGGGCACGCTGATTGAGGAGAGCGATTCGCCCCAATGAAAGGAAGCTATGTATGCTGGAACTGAAAAACATTTCGTATACCGTGGAAACAGATGGCCAGCCCAGAGATATTTTGCGGGATGTCAGCCTGCAAATTGACGAGCGGTTCGTGGCCATCACCGGCCCGAACGGCGGCGGGAAATCCACGCTGGCCAAGGTGATTGCCGGAATCATCACCCCTACCGCCGGACAGATTTTGCTGGACGGGACGGACATCACCGACCGGAACATCACCCAGCGGGCGCAGCTGGGAATCAGCTTCGCCTTTCAACAGCCGGTGCGCTTCAAGGGACTGACGGTGCGGGATTTGATCACGTTGGCCGCCGGGCGGAAGCTGACGGTGGCGGAAGCCTGCGAATTTCTGTCCGAGGTGGGGCTTTGCGCGCGGGAATATGTGGACCGGGAGGTCAACGCCAGCCTGTCGGGCGGCGAACTCAAGCGCATCGAAATCGCCATGGTCATCGCCCGCGGAACGAAGCTTTCGCTGTTCGATGAGCCGGAGGCGGGGATTGATTTGTGGAGCTTTAACAACCTGATACAGGTTTTCGAAAAGATGCACGAAAAGCAGGGTGGCTCTCTGATGATTATTTCGCACCAGGAGCGCATTTTGAACATCGCGGACCGGGTGATTGTGATTGCAGACGGACAGGTGCGGGCCGACGGCCGACGGGAGGACATTCTGCCGGAGCTTCTTCGCCAGGAGAGCGCCTGCTCCGTGTTGACGGACAAGGTCTGAGCGGAGGGAAAGCAAAATGGATAAGATTGAACAAAACCTGCTGGAGCAAATCGCCGGTCTGCACGAGGTGCCCCAGGGGGCATACAACATCCGCGCCAATGGAAAGCTGGCTGGACGCAACACCACCGAGCACATCAACATCGTCAACAAAGAAGACAAGCCGGGCATCGATATCTATATTCAACCGGGAACGAAAAACGAAAGCGTGCATATTCCGGTGCTGTTGAGCCAGACGGGGCTTACCGATTTGGTATATAACGATTTTTATATCGGCGAGGGTGCCGATGTGACCATCGTTGCCGGCTGCGGAATTCACAACGGTGGTGACAGCGAGTCGCGTCATGACGGAATTCACGCCTTCCATCTGGCTGCCGGGGCGCGGGTAAAATATGTGGAAAATCATTATGGCGAGGGAGACGGAAGTGGCGCCAATGTGATGAACCCGACCACCGTTCTGGAGTTGGCCGAGGACGCCCACATGGAGATGGAAACCACCCAAATCAAGGGAATCAGCTCCACGGTGCGGGTGACCAACGGAAAGCTGGCCGCCGGAGCCAGCTTGGTGATTCGGGAAAAGCTGTTGACTCAAGGAGAACAAACGGCACAAACGGAGTTCACCATGGATTTGGATGGAGAGGACAGCAAGGCGGATGTCATTTCCCGGTCGGTGGCAAAGGAGAATTCCTATCAGCTGTTCCGTTCCCGCATCAACGGAAACAACCAGTGCAGCGGACATACGGAATGTGACGCCATTATCATGGAGCACGGCCGGGTCAGCGCAATCCCGGAGCTGACCGCCAATCATCCGGATGCCGCCCTCATTCATGAGGCGGCCATCGGAAAAATCGCCGGAGAGCAAATCGTGAAGCTCATGACCCTCGGCTTGACCGAGGCCGAAGCAGAGGCGCAAATCATCAGCGGATTTTTGAAATAAGCAATAAGCAACGGCGGAGCAGAGACTCCGCCGTTGTTGCGCATACGGTGTTTTTTGGTTGAAAAACGCGGTAGTGAATGTGAACTTCAAGGGGCGCTTCGGGGAAAAGAGGGAGAAGCGGCGGCTTCCTCGGCGGGGCGTGCCCCCGCCAGTGTCGGATCCTCCAAAACGATGGCGCGGTGCACACAGCCCTCGCCGAAGCGATCTTTCAGCCGGTCTACGGCGTCCTCCAGGCTGTCCCGCTTTTTTCGGTTATTCTGGGAGAGCATATTCAGCTGGCAGGGGGTTGTGTCCGGCTCCAGCCCGGAAATTCCCACCGTCAGCGTGCGCAGGGGGCGACGAAAAGCACATTGGCGTTGAAAGAGACGAAAGGCCTCGGCGGCGATTTCGTCGGTGGAGCGCACGAAATGTCCCAGCGTGATGCGCAACGCCTTTGTGGACAGAGAATTATCCCGCAGCTGAAGCTCCACCGTGCGTCCGAAAAGATGCTGTTCCCTCAAACGGCGGCCGACGCTCTCGGCCAGCATATACACAACCACCTTCACATCGCGCTCGTTTTCCAAATCCCGCGGGGCGGTGAGACTGTTGCTGATGGACTGGACGGCGGCGGCCTCCGCCGCCGGAACCACCGGCTGGCTGTCGAGCCCGTTGGCCATGGCATAAAGCATCCCGCCCCATTTTCCCAAAAGAGAGCGCAACAGCGCTGGATTGGCCGCCGCTAAATCTCCAATGGTGAAAATATATCGCTGGACCAGCTTTTGCTTCGTGGCGGGGCCGACATACAACAAAGACTCCACCGGCAATGGCCAAACCAGCCGGCGAAAGTTTTCCCGGGAAAAGACTGTCACCGCGTCCGGCTTTTTATAGTCGCTCCCCAGCTTGGCGAAGGATTTATTGAAGCTGACGCCGATGCTGACGGTGATGCCCAGCTCCTCTCGCACCCGGCGGCGAATTTCCTCCGCCACCGCCACCGGGTTTTCCCGCCCGCCGGTCAGATCCAGCCAGGCTTCGTCCAGCCCGAAGGGCTCAATGCGGTCGGTATAGTCCGAAAGAATTTGGCGCACAAGGCCGGAATAGCGCATATAGGTGGAAAAATGTGGCGGAATTACCACAAGCTCCGGGCATTTTTGGCGGGCGGCCCACAGCGGCTCTCCCGTCACCAGTCCGAAGCGGGCGGCGATTTCGTTTTTGGTCAGCACGATGCCGTGGCGGGCGGCTTCGTTTCCGCCCACCGCGATGGGCTTGTCGCGCAGCTCCGGTTGCAGACAACATTCCACCGAAGCATAAAATTTGTTGCAGTCCACATGTAAAATTTGCCGATCCATGGAAATTCCCCTTTTTCTCAAGAAAGAACATTTGTTCGCTGTTGATTATAACACACTTATTTTTTGCTGTCAATGGGGAATGAACCCACCGTTCGCCGTCCGGCTAACGAAGTCGGAAATTTATCCGCCGACGGTCGGCTCGAAGCCGAGAAAGCGGCATAAGCCCTCATAAATCGCGAAGGCGAAGGCGTATTGGTCATTCATCAGCTTTTGCACATCCTGCTCATTGGATATATACGCCAGCTCCACCAGCACCGCCGGCATACGGGTGCGGCGAAGCACATATAGGGAGGAATTGACCCGCACGCCGTTGTTTTTTGTGCCGATGCGGGCTACGATAGCCTCCAGAATGGCCTGCGCCAGCGTCGCCGCCGTTGTCCCGGAGCGAAATACGTACACCTCGCTTCCGTTGGCCGCCGGGCTTTCGCTGGCGTTGCAGTGGATGCTGATGAAATAGTCGGCCGGCCAGCTGTTGGCGGCGGTCACGCGGGCGGCCAGACTGGTGGCGTTGGAGATGCCGAGGCTCTCCTCGGGTGTGTTGCGAGAGTTGCGTACCTCGAAGCGTCCGTCCTCCAGCAGAATATCCCGCAGATAAATGCCGACGGCATAGTTGATGTCCTGCTCCCGATAGCCGAAGCCCTCAGCACCGGCGTTAATCCTCTCCGGATTGTGTCCCTGGTCAATGAAAATTTTAACAGCCATAAAAACACCCCTTCCTCTGCAAGAGTATGCAGAAAAAGGGGCTTTTAGACGCGATAGGGGAGGTCATTTCAAGACAGCGAGCAAGCGTTCCAGCGAGTCCTTGGTGGAGTCTGTCGGATCCTGGTTCACTCGCTTGTCGGCGTATTTTTCGTAGAGTGGGACGCGCTGGTCATACAAATCCCGGAAGGTGAAGCCCTCCGGAATTGCCACTCCGCGCACCCGCGGGTCGCCGATGCGCTTTTCCAGCATGGGGAAGGAAATATGCAGGTAAACCACCGTGCCCAGCGCGCGCAGATGGGCCATCGTCGGCTCGTCATAAATGACGCTTCCGCCGGTGGCAATAACGGTTTTTTCGCCGGCGACGGAGCAAACCGCTTCCCGCTCGCGCAGGCGGAAGGCCTCCAGCCCGTCCCGGTCGATGATGTCCTGCAGAGAACAGCCGTTTCGCTCCTTAATGACCTCGTCTGTGTCCAGAAAGGAATAGCCCAGCCGCCGGGCGAGGGGACGGCCGAGGGTGGTTTTTCCGCTGGAGGGCATTCCAATGAGAATGATGTTCTTTTCCATACAATCGTTCCTTTTCAGTTTGTTTCGGGGATGTGGTCGACGTTCAGCGCTGCCTGAAGCTTTTCGGCGGCGGGGCGGGTCATGCCCTTCACCGACAAAAGCTCCTCGACGGAGGCTTGCCCTATGCGCTTCACCGAGCCGAACCGGCGCAAAAGCGCCTGGGCGCGCGCCGGGCCGATGCCTTCGATGTCCAAAAGGGTGGAGGAAAGGCTGTTTTTCTTTCTCTGCTGTCGATGGAAGGTGATGGCGAAGCGGTGCACCTCCTCCTGGATTTCCGAAAGGAGCGTATAGGCGTCCCGCTTTTGCCGAATGGCGATTTCGCCGTCGGCGAGGGCGATGGCGCGGGTGCGGTGATGGTCATCCTTCACAAGGCCAAACACCGAAATTCCCAGATCATAGGAATCCACAACCGGCTTCCCGGTGGCCACATGGCCGGATCCACCATCCAGCAAAATCAAGTCGGGGAGGCGGCCGAAGCCGGTGGTTTTCCCCTCCGCCTGATGAGTGCGATATTCCTCCATACGGCGGTGCAAAACCTCCTGCATGGAGGCGTAGTCATCCTGGCCGAAAACGGTTTTGATTTTGAAGCGGCGATAGGCACTGCGCAGGGGCTTTCCGTTTTCGAAAACCACCATGCCGGCCACATTTTCGCTGCCGTTTGTGTTGGAAATATCGTAGCATTCAATATACTGGGGCGTTTTTTCCAGCTGGAGCAGGGCGCGGATATCCTCCAACGCCGCGCTACAGCGCCCGGTCATGCCGGCCTGCTGTGCGATGCGCTCGGCGGCGTTTTGGCGACACATTTCCACCAGCTTCGCCTGTTCACCGATTTGTGGAAGGAGGATGTGTACCCGGCGGTTGGCGCGCTGGGAGAGCCATTGCTCCAAAAGTGCCATGTCCTCCGCCTTCCCATCTATGGTGATCCGCGGCGGAATTCGTTCACGGATGGAATAATATTGTTGTAAAAATTCTCGCCGCGCCGTCTCCGGGCTTTCCATCGGCGGCATCAGAAAATGCTCCCGGTCGCTGAGGCGGCCGTCGGTGAAGCGGAACACCTCGAAGCAGGCTTTTCCACTGCCTTGCGCCAGCGCAATCACATCCTGCTCCGGCACGCGGGATAGCACCACCTTCTGGCGGTCACCCAAGCGGCGGATGGCGCGGATGCGGTCGCGCAGGCGAGCGGCCTGTTCGAAATCCAGTCGTTCTGCTGCCTCCGCCATGCGCTTTTCCAGTGTTGCCATGGTTTCGGCACTCCCTTTTGTGAGAAAGGCGATGGCCTCCTCCACCCGTTCCTGGTATGCCTGCGGGGATACCTTCCCGGTGCAGGGGGCGCAGCATTGGCCAATATGATGGTTGAGGCAGGGGCGCGCGGCGGCCTTTTTGTGGTAGGCCAAAGGTCGCTCGCAGGTAGAAAGGGCGAAAACCTGGTTCGCCTCGTCCACGGCATCCCGCACGGTGTGGCTGCTCATATATGGGCCGATATAGCGGGCACCGTCGTCGGCCTTCTGGTTCGCTTCGCTCAGACGGGAATAGGGCGCAGGGGACACGCGGATATAGTGATAGCCCTTGTCATCCTTCAGGAGAATGTTATATTTCGGACGGTGCTGTTTGATGAGGGCACATTCCAGCACCAGTGCTTCGAATTCGCTTCCGACGACAATATATTCGAACCGGTTCACATGGGCCACCATCTGGCGCACCTTTTCGGTGTGGTTGGTGTCGGAGCCGAAATATTGGCTGACGCGGTTGCGCAGCTTTTTTGCCTTGCCGATATAGATGATGGCGTCCGAGGCATCCTTCATGATATACACGCCCGGCTCCATGGGAAGCGCCATGGCCGTTCGGCGCAGTTCTTCGCGGATCATGAGCCTTGCCTCGTTTGCCAATATTTGCGGTCGAGACTGCGATACTGTATCGCCTCCGCGATGTGGGGCGCGTCGATGACCTCGGCGCCGTCCAAATCGGCGATAGTGCGCGCTACCTTCAGCAACCGGTCATAAGCGCGGGCGGACAGTCCCATGCGCTCAAAGGCACCCCGCAGAAGGGCATTCGCGCCGTCGGTCAGGGGACAAAGCTCCCGCAGACGGCTGGTGGGGATGCGGGCGTTGCTGGTGACGGCGGAGCCGGCAAAGCGTTGGCGCTGGCGCTCGCGGGCGGCGTTCACCCGCTGGCGGATGGCGTCGGAGGATTCACCCTTCGCTTTGGCAGAAAGCTGGTCATATTCCACCGGCGGCACCTCGATATGTAGGTCGATGCGGTCCAGCAACGGGCCGGAGACCTTGCTCAAATAGCGCTGCACCGCCTGCGGCGAGCAGGTGCAGGCGCGAGTGGGATGGCCATAATAGCCGCAGGGGCAGGGGTTCATGGCGGCCACCAGCATCACTGAGCAGGGATAGGACAGCGAAGCGCTCACCCGCGAGATGGTCACCCGGCTGTCCTCCAGCGGCTGACGCAGACATTCCATGGCCATGCGGGAAAATTCGGGCAATTCGTCCAGAAACAGCACTCCATTATGTGCCAGCGATACCTCGCCGGGACGGGGGTTGACACCGCCGCCCGCCAGCCCCTGGGGGGAAATGTTATGATGGGGCGCGCGGAAGGGGCGGCTGGCCAGCAGGCCGGTTCCGTTGGGCAAAGTTCCGGCGATGGAGTGGAGCTTCGTACATTCCAGCGCCTCCTCCTGGGTCATATCCGGCAAAATCGAGGGCAACCGCTTTGCTAGCATACTTTTTCCGGAGCCGGGCGGGCCGATGAGCAGAATGTTATGTGAGCCGGCCGCGGCGATTTCCATGGCGCGGCGCGCTGCCTCCTGTCCCATAACATCGGCGAAATCCGCCTGTATTTGTCGGTCAACAGGGGCGGAAAGGGGCGCTTCCATGGGGAGAAGCGCTGTTTCGCCCGTCAAATGTGCCAACAGCTCCGCAATGGTTTTCACCGCATAGACCTCGATTCCATCCACAACGGCGGCCTCCGGCCCGTTCTCGGCGGGGAGAAATACCCGACGCAGGCCGGCGGAGCGAGCGGCGATTACCATCGGCAGAACGCCGCGCACCGGGCGCAAAGCGCCCTGGAGCGACAGCTCGCCCAAAAAGGCGGCGTCGTCCAAATGCGCCTTCAGCTGGCCGCTGGCGATGAGCAGGGCGAGAAACAGAGGGAGGTCATAGACCGAGCCCACTTTTTTGACATCGGCGGGGGCCAGATTGACGGTGATGCGGCTGACGGGATAGGTGAACCCGGCGTTCTTCAGCGCCGCCCGTACCCGGTCGCGGGATTCCCGCACCGCCGTGTCCGGCAACCCCACCACATCAAAGCCGGGAAGTCCCTGGGACAAATCGGCCTCCACCTCGACAAGAAAGCCGTCAATGCCCCGCAAGCCCATGCTATTCAAACTGGCAAACATCCAAACCCCTTCTTCCTTCTTTGTTTAGCGACGGCGCAAACGCCGCAGAAATTTTGCAAGCTCATAAAGTGGCCAGGGACTCAACGACAGCCGCAGGACAACGCCGAAGGCTTTTCCGCTCATGAGCGTCAGCGAAAAGACCTCGCGCACGCCGGGCATCCACAACAAAAACAGCACCGTTGCCAACGCACCGCCGAGCACCCTCAGCAGCAGCGGATTTGCGAAAAACGGCTTTTGTAACAGGGAACGGAGCGAACGAACGCAGAGCGCTTGAGTGAAGCGTGAGAGAACCAGCGTGGCGAAGGCCATGGTGGCGCCCAGCGCCGCGTCGTTCCATGCCCGCGCGCCCACGGAAAAGGCAACAAGACTCGGCAGAGCCAGAACAAGCCCTTCCATCGCAACGGCCAGCCCGTCCATTTTCGAGAGAAAGGGGACGCGAAGCGGGCGGGGGAGAGCTTCGGTCTCCGGGTCGCCGATTTCGGCGGCGAAGCCGAAGCCGGCCAGCAACAGCGTGAGGTCTCCGGCCAGCAACAGGGGAAGCGGGCGCAGAGGAACGCTTTTCCACAGAAGCAGGGCGAAAAGCACCGTCCAAAGCACACTCAGCTGGCCGGTCAGGAAAAAGCGGATGGCTTTTTTCAAATTGGCATACAGGCGGCGGCTTTCTCGAACAGCCGCCGCGAGAGCAGCGGGAGAGTCAGCTTCCAGCAGTAGGTCAGCGGCTTCGGCGATCGCCGTTTGGTGATTTCCGGTGAGAGTGGCGCTCACATCGGCGACCTGCATGGCGGGAATGTCCGCCGGACAGCTTCCGATGGCGGCAACCACCGCTCCTTCTCTCTGATGGGAACGCACAGACTGTTGCCGGTCGACGGCGAAGCACACTGCCTCTACGCCGAGGGCATCCCATTCGCTCGCTGATGCTTTTTCGTCGGCATCAGCAGGGGGAATCGTTCCGAAGCCGAGAAGCCCGGCTAGCGAAAGCTCCTGTCGGAACAGGTCTTCGTCCGCGGTAGGGGGAGCGCTCAAAAGCTTATAGGCGACGGCGGAAACCCGAAGCCCCTCTGCCGTCATTTCGGCGGTGGCGATTTCCGCTTCTGCGACAGCACCCCGCTTACAAAGAGGCAGAAGGGCGGCGGGAGCGCCGCGTACAATCAACAGGGTTTGCTCCGCGGCGGTATGGAGTGACGCGATGCAGGCGCGGGCTTCATCTCGTTGGGGCGCACACAGCGCGGGCATATTTAAAAGAAGTTCCTCCTGCCGCAGACCGTGGTTTTCCAGAAGGGCAAGGAGAGAGGAATTGCCTTTTTCGTTTTCTTCTTCGGCAGGGCAGAGCGCCGCCATCTGCAACAGGGTGAGCGCTCCAGCGCTCATTTCTCCCTTCGGGTCAAACGCCTGCTTTTTGCAGAACACCTTTTCGAGAGACAGGGATGCTGTCGCCGCAGGGGCGGTGTTTTCCAGACAAACAACCGACACACCGCCGAGTACTTCGACGGCGGCGGGATTTTTCACAATCGCTGCTTTTTCCGCCATACGGCGCAGACTGAAAAGCCACGCTGTCCACGCCACCGTTTCCACCCCTTCGGATAGAACGGCGGCCAGCGTCACCGCGGCCGTCAGGGCCTCGCGCAGGGAGCATGGGAGCAACAGCGCCAACAGAAAAACGCAAACACCGGCCACGGGCGCCGCCAGCCTGATGAAGTGGTTCAGGTGGCGAAAATCCGTTTCCAGCGGGGAGACGGCGGAAGGCTTCTCCGAGGCGAGGGTGGCGCCGTGCCCCATTTCCGATTGGAGGCCGGTGGCCACCACCACGCCGACCCCTTCGCCGGCAGCAACGGTGCAACCGGCATAGAGCATATTCGAGCGCTCCGCCAGCACGGTGATGTCCTCATGAAGGGTGGAGGCGTTTTTTCGGGTGAGCTTTTTCATGCCGGTGAGCTTGGCTTCGTCGCTGAAAAGCTCCGACTCCGACACAAGCCGACAATCCGCTGGGACGGTATCTCCGGTGGTCAGTCGAACACAGTCGCCGGGGACCAACTCCTCCGCCGCCACCTCGGTCAGTCGCCCGCTTCGATAAACCTGCGCCGTGGGCGCGGATAGGCGGCGCAGAACGGAAAGGGAGCGGTCGTTATAGCATTTCCAGCCGGTCTTCGCGATGGCGTGCAACAGCACAAGAATAAGAAGCATCACCGGCTCAACAAGGGAGACAGCGGCGTCGTTGACCAGCCGCTCATACGCGCCCCAGAGAAGCAACGCCAGCGAAAGTGCCATCAGCGCTATGCCCGCTCCGCCGACGGAAAAGCGGTGCAAAAAACAACGAAAAAACGACCGGTGAGGGGTGTCTGCCAGGCTGTTTTTTCCATATTCCTCCAGACGACGAAGGGCTTCTTCGTCGCTGAGCCCCTGCTCCCGGTCGGTATTCAATTCCAGCAAAACATCTTCGGCGCTGTGACTATGCCATATCATAAAAACTCGTCCTTTCGGCCACAGAAAATTTCCGCGGTTGAATGAAAATCGTCTATTACCTTAAAATTATAGCATAGTTTTTTCCGTTTGCCAATAGCGGGACAAAAAAATCCCGAAGCCTCGGCGAAAACGGCACGGGTGCTTCGGGAAGGGGATTATTCAACGGTGGGCGGTACATCGCCTCCAAGGCCAAAGCTGACCTGCAGAGCTCGGTTGACGCGGTTCATAGATGGCTCATCCAGCCGCCCCATGTGTGCTCGCAGACGACGCTTGTCCAGCGTGCGAATCTGCTCCAACAGCACAACGGAGTCCTTTGCGAGTCCGTTTTCGGCGGCGCGGAGCGGGATATGGGTGGGCAGGGGCGCTTTCCCCTGCTGGCTGGTGATGGCGGCGGCGATCACCGTCGGGCTGAACCGGTTTCCCACATCGTTTTGCACAATCAGCACCGGGCGAACGCCGCCCTGCTCGGAGCCGACAACCGGGCTGAGGTCGGCATAGTAAATATCTCCGCGATGTACGGTCATACATTCACTCTCCTTTACAAGAGACAGTATGGACAGGAGAAAACGCTTTTATACAAGGCTTGTCCGTGCTTGGCGGGGAAAAGAGACCTGTTCCATTGTATGCGACGCGGAGAAGCGAGGTGCAAAAAACGCCCGCCCGGCTTCGGGTCAGGCGGGCGAGCTATGGGTGCGATTATTCAGCGGAAAGGGAGACAGCTTCGCTGAAAACAGCCTCCAGACTGTCGGCGGGAACGCTCAAATGGTGGGGCATCCCAGTGGCTGGGTCAAAAACGACGGTATAGGCTTTTCCGTCCACTTCGCCGGTCACCGTATACCCTTCGTCGGTTTGCTTACCTGCGGTGAGGGGGCCGGACAGCGCTTCAAACAGACTTTTCAGCAGAGCGCTCTGAGGCACCTTGTCTGCGGTCAGCTGTATACGCATCCCGGCCAGCGTCATAGCAAGCCCCTCCTCGCTTCGGGTGAGGACAATGCCGCTTAGGGCGGCGGGCTTTTCGAATTTCAGCGAAAGTGAGTCGGCGTCCGGCTTGGACAGGGTGGCGGAAAGGGTCATTTCGCCGAAGCTTGCGTCCATGCGACAGGAGAAGCCGGCGGTCACCGGAGCGCTCTTTTCGGGCGATTTGGAACAGCCGATTAGAGCAAGAGCAAGAAAAAGAAAGGACAGCAGACAGACACAGAGGCGTTTCATGGCAAAAGCTCCTATTTCTCAAATTTCAGAAACAGGTCGCCCAGCGCATCCAGCAAATCGGAGGGGAGCATGGCGCGCTGTGACAGCCGTGCGGCGGCGGCATCTCCGGCTGCGCCATGCAGCCATGCTCCACAGGCAGCGGCGTCCCAGGGGGACAGACCCTGACCCAGTAAGCTTCCAATCATCCCCGCCAGTACATCCCCACTTCCGCCGGTGGCCATACCGGGGTTTCCGGTTTTGTTCATCCGCAAGGGCTGTCCGGGCGCGCCAATCAGGGTGTGATGCCCCTTGAGCACCAGCGTGACGCCATATTCCTCTGCGAAGCGACGGGCAAGCTCCGGTCGATGGGCCTGCACGGAGGAGACAGAGATGTTCAGCAGATGCGCTATTTCTCCGGGATGTGGGGTCAAAATGCGCGGAGCGGCGGTTTCTGCTAAAAGCATATGCGGCGAAACGGCATTTATGCCATCGGCATCCAAAACCAGCGGGCAGGGACAATGAAGCCATAGCGCGGCAATCATCGCCGCCGCCTGAGGCGAGCGGCCGAGGCCACAGCCGGCCACCACCGCGTCGGCCGCGGCGGCCTCTTTGAGCAAAAGAGCGTCCGCCCGCGAGGAGAGAACACCCGGTGCTTCCTCTGGCAAAAGACAGAAGGTGGCCTCCGGCAACGCCGGCGCCAAAATCGGATACAGAGAGGCGGGAATGGCGAACTTCACCAGCCCGGCGCCACAGCGCAATGCGCCACGGCCGCACAGGATGGCGGCGCCCGCCATGCCGACGCTTCCGCAAAAGAGCAAAAGACGGCCATAATCTCCCTTGTGGCTGTCAGCAGGGCGCAGCGGCAGGCACCGTTGCACAAAATCGGCCGTGATTTCCTTGGAAAAGGCGTTACTTTCATCGGCGAGAACCTGCGCCACCATTTCCGGGGGAATACCGATGTCCAGAACCTCCACCCGGCCGCATTGCGGCGCGGCACAGCCAACTTTTTCGGCGGTCATTGTCAGGGTGAGGGTGGCCGTCGGCGTGGCGGCGGCCGCCTCCGCCCGGTCGGCGCTCACGCCACTGGGCAGGTCGACGGCGTATTTCATCGCCTTCGCCAGAGCCATTTGCTCCAGCAGGGGCAATAGCCGGGACGGCAGCTCCCCGTGAAAGCCAATGCCATAGATACAATCCACCAGCAGGGCGGCATCGCGCACAGCGCTGTGGCAAATATACGGCTCGGCGGAATAATCCAGCACAGACACCCGCTCCGGCAGGGCGGCGAAGGCTGCCTGTGCAGCGGCGGTTTTCGGCGCGCCGAGAGTCAAAATCACCGTCACCGGACGATGGAGAGAAAGACAGCGGGAGATGACGAAGCCGTCGCCGCCGTTGTTCCCTTTCCCACAGAGGATGACGGCGTCTCCGTCGGGGGACAACTGGGCGATGCGCCCGGCGGCGGCGCGCCCGGCGCGCTCCATCAGCTGCTGCTCACTGTCGCCGGCCTCGACGGCCAGCTTTTCGATACGGCGCATTTCTGCGGCGGTGGCTTTTTTCATGGCGGTTCGCTCCTTTTTTCAACAAAGCGGGCGTCGCCGCCAAATCGGCAGCGGCGCCCGCTCTTTCCTTGGGTTATCGCCTGTCAGTCGGTATGGGAGGAGAAGCGGCGCTCCAGCACAATTCCCTTTTCGCGCAGAGCACGGTCGGTTTCCAGGCGCACAGTAGTCTGCAGACCCTCGTAGAGGGCGCTCAACACGCGCTCGTTGGGCTGAAACAGCACGGCGGTGTGACCGTTTTTCTTGCTTTGATAGGTAAAGATAAACAAATCCGGTTCTCGGTCGGAGGGAGCCGCCATGACTACCCGCTGATAGGCTTCTTTGCGGAAATTTGCACCGTCCAGCGGGAGAAGCTTTTCGATTTTTCGCCCGGAAACGGAGACGATGCGCTTGCGACTGCGGCGGCCGATGATGGTGTCGATGTCGATGCTCCCGTTGGTCACCGAATATTCGAATTCCTTGCTCAGGCCGGTGAACAGATAATAGGCGCCAAAGAAGGCACCTGCCAACAGTAGGAACAGGACGGGGAGAACCTGAATAAACAGCAGCGTCACCGCGGTTAGCGCCAGCAGGCCCAGCACCAGAGCGACGGTGATGGCATGATCCACCGGCGTCTTTTTCTTTTTCACAATTTGTTCGATGAATGTATCCATGAAATCCTCCTATATATGTTTTGTTCTCTTTCCATCCATTATAGGTGCAACTTCCGGTTTTGGCAATCCTTTTTCGCGGATTTGTGAAAAAATTTACAAATGACCCCGAAGGTGCTTCAGCGCGAACCTTCGGGGTCACAGAAAAAACGATTATTCCGCCAAAACGCGGCAGAGGCTGTTGGAGAACGCCACCGGATCCTCCAAGCTCATGCCTTCAATTAGCAACGCCTGGCTATAGAGTAGGTCGGCATAGAGCTTCAACTGGTCTGCGTTGTCCTTCAGCGTTTCCAGTTTCGCATAAATCGGGTGATTTTCGTTGATTTCCAGCACCCGGCGGGCGGAAACCTTCTGGTCGCCGGGCTGGGCGTTAAGCACCTTTTCCATTTCCAGAGAGATTTCGCCCTCGCTGGTCAGGCAGACCGGGTGGGTTTTCAGCCGCTTGGAGGCGCGCACGGCGGTCACTTTTCCGCCGAGAGCTTCGTTCATGGTGTCGAAAAGCGCTTTTTGCTCCTCAGTTGGCTCGGATTTTTCCTCCTCGGTCATCTCGAAGCCCAAATCGTCGGAGGACACAGAGCGGAATTCCTTTTCCTGGAACACACGAAGCATTTTCAGTGCGAATTCGTCCACGTCATGGGTCAAATAGAGAATTTCATAGCCCTTGTCGGACACGGCCTCGGTTTGGGGCAGGGCAGCTGCCTTTTCGGGCGTTTCGCCGCAGGCATAATAGATATATTTCTGCTCCTCTTTCATGCGGGACACATATTCGGCCAGCGAGGTGAGCTTGTTTTCCGCAGAGGAATGGAACAGAAGCAGATCCTCCAGCACCTCTCGATGGGCGCCGAAATCTGCATACAAGCCATATTTCAGCTGGAGACCGAAGTTCTTGAAGAAGGCTTCATAGGCTTCCCGATCGTTATTGAGCATAGACAGAAGCTCGGAATGAATTTTCTTTTCCAGACGGCCGGCGATGAGCTTCAGCTGGCGGTCATGCTGGAGCATTTCTCGGGAAATGTTCAGCGACAAATCCTGAGAGTCCACAAGACCCTTCACGAAGCTGAAATAATCCGGCAGAAGGTCAGCGCACTTGTCCATGATGAGCACGCCGCTGGCATAGAGCTGAAGTCCTTTTTCGTATTCGCGGCTGTAATAGTTATAAGGCGCACGGGAGGGAATGAACAGTAGGGCGTTATAGGTAGCCGAGCCTTCGGTGGCAGAATAAATCACCCGTGCCGGGTCTTCGAAGTCCATGAATTTTTCTTTATAGAAGGCGTTGTATTCCTCCGGCGTGACCTGACTTTTTGCCTTTTTCCACAGGGGAATCATGCTGTTGAGGGTTTCTGTCTCGAAATAGGTCTCATATTCGTTTTCGGTGCCCTCCTTGAGGCGGCTCTTTTCCACCTCCATACGAATGGGATAGCGAATATAGTCGGAATATTTTTTGACAAGCTGTTGGAGGCGGTAGGTCTCCAAAAATTCGTCATAGCTTTCCTCGTCGGAGTTGGCTTTGATATGCAGGCAGATTTCGGTGCCGCGGCCTTCCTTTTCGCCCGGCTCGACGGTATAGCCGGACGCGCCCTTTGAGCTCCAAACCCACGCTTCGTCGCTGTCAAAGCGGCGGGAGGTGACGGTCAACCGGTCGGCCACCATGAAGGCGGCATAGAAGCCCACACCGAACTGGCCGATGATGTCCACATCGTCCCGGCGTTCGTTTTCACTCTTGAAGGCGAGGGAGCCGCTCTTGGCGATGGTGCCGAGGTTTTGCTCCAGCTCCTCCTTGCTCATGCCGACACCGTTGTCGGCGATGGTCAGGGTGCGATTTTCCTTGTCCGCCGTCAGAGAAATCGACAGCTCATCCCGACTCAAGCCGGTCAGAGCGCCGTCCAACGAATGATAATACAGCTTATCCAGCGCGTCACTGGCGTTGGAAATCAGCTCCCGGAGAAAAATCTCCTTGTGGGTGTAGATGGAATTGATCATCAAATCCAGCAAACGCTTGGATTCGGCTTTGAATTGCTTGGTTGCCATGATGTATCCCTCGATTTTATCAAATTTTAGCACTCTCATTCTGTGAGTGCTAAATGTAGTATAGCGCGATTGGCGAAAAAATGCAACCCCCGAATGTGAATAAACTGTAAAAAGGAGCGAGAAAAAGCTTTCGGGTGAAAGGAAACGATGACTTCTTCCGGCGAAGGAGTCATCGTTTATGCTATCCGTTTCAGTTGCTTCGGTGGGTTATCCCTTTGTTTTCAGCCGTTCGATAATCTGGCGGGCGCATTTGTATACATCGCCGCCGCCCATAGTAATCACCAAATCGCCGGGTCGGACATTTTCGGCCACATAATCGGCGATTTCCGAGAAGGTGGGGATATACAGGCCGTTTTTCATGCGGGCTGTGATTTGCTCCGCATGAACATTCCATTCGTTTGTCTCCCGGCTTCCCATGATATCGCTGACCACCGCCCGGTCAGCGATGTCCAGCGCTGCGGCGAACTCCTCCAGATGGCGGGCGGTGCGGGAGAAGGTGAAGGGCTGGAAAATCGCCCATACGCGCTCATGCTCCAGCTCCCGCGCGGCGCGGAGGGTGGCGAGAATCTCGGTGGGGTGATGGGCATAGTCATCGGCCACCGTCACCCCGGCATATTCGCCCAAAAATTCGAAGCGTCGCCCCGCGCCACGGAAGGCGCGGATGCCCTTTTCGATGGCGGCGAAATCCATGCCGCACAGATGGGCGGCGGCGGCCACCGCCAACGAGTTATGCACATTGTGTAAGCCGGGAACGCCCAGGTGAATTTCGCCCAGACGCGCGCCGTCGTGATACAGGTCGTATATCCCGAAGGCGCCCCGCTCGGTATGCACATTTTTTGCCTGCCAGTCGCAGCCGTCCGACAGACCGAAGGAAATGCGCGTCGCGTCGATGTTCTCTACCGCCCGGCAAGCGTTGGGGTCATCGGTGTTATAAATCACCGCCTTGGTGGTTTGTCCGGCGAAGCGATGGAAGGAGCGGATGACTCCCTCCAGGTCGCCGAAATAATCCAGATGATCTGCATCTACATTCAAAATCAGGCTGATGGCCGGGGCCATCTCCAGATAATGGTCCTGAAACTCGCAGGCCTCGCACACCATGGTGTCATTTGTTCCAGCGTGGCCGTTGGCGTTGATTTTCGGCAGACGGCCGCCGATGAACAGGCTGGGGTCGGTGCCTGCCTCCAACAAAATCTGGCACAGCATGGAGGTGGAGGTGGTTTTTCCGTGGGTGCCGGCCACGGCCACGGTGTTGGAGAACTGGCGGGTAATCCAGCCCAAAAGCTTCGCCCGCTCCAGCAACGGGATTTTCTGGGTGCGGGCGGCGGCCAGCTCCGGATTTTCCGCCGGAATGGCGGCAGTATAGACCACCAGGTCGGCGCCGTCTATGTTTTTTGCGTCGTGGCCCATGGTCACAGGAATTCCCAGCCTCCGTATTCTATTCAGATTGTCCGATTCGTTGTTGTCGGAGCCGGTGATGAAAAGGCCCTTTGTGTGCAGAATTTCAGCCAGCGGGCTCATGCCGGAGCCGCCGATGCCGACGAAATGCACGCGGCGAACACCCTCCAACGGGTTTTGAAGCTCGGTCATATTGAAAAATCTCCTTTGTCGATGATGGTCTTTCCTCCATTATATTGCTTTTGTCGAAAAAAATAAATACCCTTTTTCTATTTTCTCTGTTTTTTTGCCAAAAGAAGCGGTTGGATATTTTTCGACCGGGGTTCATAGATATGAAAAGAAAGGGAGGATGGACGACATGAGCAAACGGCGAATATTGGCATTTGCGCTGGCGACAGTGGTTTTTGGCGCGGGGATGACTGCCTCGGCCCAAGGAACGGTGCTATACGATGAAGAGGGCGGGATTGTGTTGCAGGAGCTACTGCGGGAGGACGGAGAAGCCTGGCCGGCGATGGCGGCGGGGGCAGAAATGAGCATACAGGCGAAGGGGGCGGTGCTCATGGACCAGGCCAGCGGCACGGTCTTATTCGAAAAGGACAGCCGCGCTCATTTGCCCATTGCCTCAGTGACTAAGGTGATGACCCTTCTGCTGGTGATGGAAGCCATCGAGGGGGGACGCCTTTCCTTCGAGGAAACGGTTTCCTGCTCGGAGCGGGCGGCCTCCATGGGCGGCTCTCAAATATGGTTGGAGCCGGGGGAGGTCATGACAGTGCGGGAGCTGGTGAAGGCGGCCGCCGTGGTTTCAGCCAACGATGCCTGCGCCGCTCTGGCGGAGCATCTCAGCGGGAGCATCGAGGGATTTGTGGCGGCGATGAACGAGCGCGCCGCCCAGCTGGGGATGGCGGACACCCATTTTGTGGATTGCAGCGGGCTGGACGACCGGGGCTATTCCTGCGCTTATGATGTGGCGGTGATGTCCCGCCAGCTGATGACCCATCCGGAAATCCAAGGCTTCACCACCATCTGGATGGACACACTGCGCAACGGGAAATCCCAGCTGGTGAACACCAATAAGCTGGTGCGCCATTATCGGGGCGCAACCGGCCTCAAAACTGGCACAACCCAAGCCTCCGGCCACTGTCTTGCGGCCACGGCTCAACGGGACGGAACCGCCTTTGTGGCGGTGGTGCTCGGCTGTGCCACTACGGCGGAGCGCTTCGACGGCGCCCGCGCGCTGTTGGACTATGGTTTCTCTGCCTACGTCAGCTATACGCCGCCGGAGGAGGCACTGAAAACCACAGAAATCCCCGTTTTTCACGGACAGCGGGAGCGGGTGGCCACGACCGTGGAGGCGCCAAGGGCGGTTTTGCTGAAAAAGGGGAGCGAGAAGCAGGCGGGCTTTGTGGTGGAGCTGGCGGAAAATCTGGAGGCGCCGGTGGAGCTGGGGCAGATTGTCGGAAGCTGGCGGCTGACGGTGGGGGAGGAAACGGTGGCGGAATATCCTGTGCGCGCCGCCGCGGGAGTGCCACGGGTGGATTTTCGGTTCGCCTATTGTCTGCTGATGGAGGCGCTTCTGCGGTGAAAAGGGCTGTTTTTTGTGAAAAATTACTGTAAATTTCAAAATTCCTCTTGTAAAAACAAAAAATATCGTGTAAAATGAATGTAACATATTTGAAGAACCATGCAACAAATCTCTATTGTCCCATCGCCCGTTTTGCGCGATAATATTTATAGAGAAAAGTGGCGAAAAGCCGCAGGTTTTGTCAAAGAAAGGGCGATAGGAATGGCAACAAGAATTAACACACGGTATATCGAGAATTTGGTGAGCGAGCGGGAACTGCAGGCGCTGCAGCCGCAAATCACGCTGGCGCACGAAGCGCTCCACAACGGAACGGGTCTCGGCAACGATTTTCTCGGCTGGCTGGATTTGCCGGTGAACTATGACAAGGAGGAGTTTTCTCGCATCCAGGCGGCGGCGAAGCGTATTCAGGCCGACAGCGATGTGCTGGTGGTTATCGGAATCGGCGGATCCTATCTGGGTGCCCGTGCGGCTATCGAATTTTTGAAATCCAATAACTATAACCTCAAGAAAAAGGACACGCCGGACATCTATTTCGCCGGCAACAGCATTTCCGGCACCCAGCTCAGCGAGCTTTTGGAAATCTGCGAGGGACGCCGGGTTTCGGTGAATGTAATTTCCAAATCCGGCACCACCACGGAGCCGGCCATCGCGTTCCGCGTATTTCGGAAATATTTGGAGGAGACCTATGGCCCGGAGGAGGCCGCTAAGAGAATTTATGTCACCACCGACCGCGCGCGGGGCACGCTCAAGGCTCTGGCTGACCGGGAGGGCTACGAAACCTTCGTGGTTCCGGACGATGTGGGCGGCCGCTTCTCTGTGCTGACGGCGGTGGGTCTGCTGCCGATTGCGGCGGCGGGCTGTGACATCGAAAAACTGATGCAAGGTGCGGCCACGGCTCGTCAGACGCTGGCCGATCCATCTCTTGAAAGCAACGACGCCTATCGCTATGCTGCGGCGCGCACGGCGCTTTTGCGGCGAGGCTTCGCGGTGGAACTGATGGTCAGCTATGAGCCGCAATACGCCATGATGAACGAATGGTGGAAGCAGCTGTTCGGCGAGAGCGAGGGCAAGGACGGAAAGGGCCTGTTGCCGGATTCCGTGATTTATTCCACCGACCTTCACTCTCTTGGCCAGTATGTGCAGGACGGTTCCAACATCCTGTTCGAGACGGTAGTGAAATTCCAGAAGCCCCAGAAGGAGCTCTTCGTCGAAGAGGAAAAAGAGAACGGCGACGGACTCAACTTCCTTGCCGGAAAGCCCATGTCCTTCATCAACGAAAAGGCCTTTGAGGGAACGGTTCTCGCTCACACGGACGGCTGCACCCCCAACCTGGTGTTGGAGGTTCCCGAAATGAACGAGGCGGAGCTGGGCTATCTGATTTATTTCTTTGAAAAGGCCTGCGCCGTTTCCGGCTATATGCTGGGTGTGAACCCCTTCGACCAGCCCGGCGTGGAAAGCTATAAGAAAAATATGTTTGCTCTGTTGGGTAAACCAGGCTACGAGGAGGCGCGTGCCACTTTGGAAAAGCGGCTTGGTCGCTGAAAAAATGGGAATTTCCGTCTCTCAGGGGACGGTTCCAATATACTAAATCTTAGGAGGACAATGCTATGATCACCTTGATTCTTGGACACAAAGGCTCCGGAAAAACTAAAAGGCTGATGGCGCTTTGCAACGCCGCGGTGGAGCAGTCGAAAGGGAATGTCGTCTTTATCGAAAAAGACAATACGCTGACCTATGATCTGAGTCATAAGGCGCGCCTGGTGGCGGCCGAGGATTATGGAATCAGGGGCTTCGATGCGCTGTATGGCTATATCGCCGGTATGTGCGCCGGTAACTACGACATCACCGACATTTTTGTGGATTCGGTTCTCAAAATCGGCGGCGGTGATATGGAGGAGCTGGCGAGCTTCGTGGAGAAGCTGGCGCCCCTGAACACTCGAATCGTCATGTCTGTGTCTGCGGACAAGAGTGAGGTGCCCGCGCGCGTGGCCGAGCTGGCGGAGGAAATCTGAGCCTTTCGGCAGGTATAAAGAACATTGGACGGTGCAAAACTGATACCGTCGGCTGTGGCGGCGGGGGTTTTCTCCCGCCGCACGGCGTTACAAAAACGGCGGTGGCGTTTGCCGCCCATGAGGATGGGATATAACATGGCCATTTGGTATGAAGGAAATCGCAATTTGCGCTCCAACGAGCGGGAACAGGGCGGCATCACCTATTATATCCGTGGGGTGCAGGAGGTGGTCGGTGTGCGTTATGAGCGCTATGCCGTTAAAACCCATTTTATCCAGACGGGGGAGGACTATATCGAGGTTCTGCGCCGCTATGTGGCGCCCCTTTATCGGCCGGGTGATGTGGTGAGCATGAGCGAAAAGGTCATTTCCATGTGCCAAAACAACACGGTGCGCATGGAGGATGTGCGGGTTGGCTTCTGGGCGAAGCTTTTGTCGAAATTCGCCACCAGCAACCATAACGGCATCGGCATGGACGAGCCGTACAAGCTTCAGCTGGCCATCAATCTCAAGGGCTTGCCGCTGATTCTGTGGGCGGTTTTCTGCGGCGGTGTGGCGCGCGTTTTCGGCAAGCGGGGCGTGTTCTATGAAGTCGTCGGGCAGGATGTGGCCGGCATCGACGGCTTTTACAGCCATTCCGCCTTTGAAACCTATCACACGCTGGCAGTGCTCAACCCGAAGGAGCCGGAAAAGGTGTGCGCCCGAATTCGGCAGGAGCTGAATATGAGCTGTATTCTGGTGGATGCCAACGACATCGACATTGAGATTTTGGGGAAATCACCCGATTTGGAGGCGGTGGCGGATTCGGCGCTGGCTGACCGGATTCGGGACAATCCCGCCGGACAGGATGACGAGCTGACGCCCTTCATCCTGATTCGGGACATCGGCGATGAGCCGGCACAGCCCTTTGAGCCCTTGAAAGCCGTGGAAGGCCCCGTGGATTAATTTTTTGCGGAAAAGTCCGCTTTTCGAGGCGTTTTTTTGTGAAAATTCGGAGTTTTCCCAAAAACGCTATTGACAAATCAGCAGGATAACTATATAATATCATGCGTGACGCTTGAGGTGAACTATGCTTGTGCCATGTCGATCTCTGTTCATGGGGGAGACGAACCGTCTGCCTTTGGATACAGAGCTGGATCTTTCACAGGTGGAGCTTTACGGCGTCCGTCCGTTGCGCCAGCCGGTGCAGGTGACGGGTGCTATCGTCAGTCGAGCCGGCGTGGTGACGTTGGAGGCGCGGGTGTGTTTTCTGTATGAAGGACGTTGTGACCGTTGCCTTTGCGATTTTTCCCGTCCCTATGACATGACCGTGGAGCACGTCCTGGTGACAACCCTCGAAAACGAGGAAAGCGATTTTGTCTTGTTGCAGGATTATCAGTTGGCGCTGGATGTGCTGGTGCGGGATGATATTCTGCTGGAGCTCCCCTATAAGAGCCTTTGCCGGGAGGATTGTCTTGGACTTTGCCCCCAGTGCGGAAAGGATCTCAACGGGGACCCCTGTGGCTGCAACACCAAAACAGAGGATCCCCGCTTGGCGGTTCTCAAACAGTTACTCAACTAACCTTTTATCAATGCAAGGAGGTGCTGACAATGGCGGTGCCCAAGAGAAAACATTCCGCTGCTCGTCGTGACAAGAGACGCAACAATGTGTGGAAGCTGGCTGCTCCGGCTCTGACGAAGTGTCCCCAGTGCGGTGCGTACAAGCGTGCTCATCGTCTGTGCGGAAGCTGCGGCTATTACAATGGCCGGCAAATCGTCAAGGTTGGCGAATAAGCTGAGATCGGCGTAATCAGGCCGCTTTCCGATGCCCCGTGCGTCGGACAGGAAAGTAGAGGAGGAGCGATCCTTCTCTATTTTTGTTTATGAGTCTTTATACAGTCTGCGCAAAGGACGCAGGCGTATGGACGGAAGGGAGAAGCAATGGCTGTGCAGATCAGCGCGGTGACGCCGGGAAGCCCGGCGGCGCGCGCACGGATTCATCCCGGCGACACGCTGGTGGAAATCAATGGGCGCTCCATCGAGGATGTGCTGGATTATCGGTTTTATATTCCGGACACCCGGCTGAGGCTGACCGTTTTGTCGGGAGAGCGCCGGCGCACGGTGCGTATACGAAAGGCGGAATTTGAGGAAATCGGGCTGGAATTTGAAAGCTATCTGATGGACGAACAGCGCTCCTGCCGCAACAAGTGTATTTTCTGCTTCATCGACCAGCTTCCCCCCGGTATGCGGGAAACCCTGTATTTCAAGGACGACGATAGCCGGTTATCCTTTCTGTTCGGCAACTATATCACCCTGACGAATTTGACTGAGCGAGAGGTGGAGCGCATCATCGAAATGCACATCAGCCCCATCAACATCTCGGTGCATACTACCAACCCGGAGCTTCGCTGTCGCATGATGAACAATCGCTTTGCGGGCGAAAGGCTGTCGATTTTGCGTCGCTTCGTGGAGGCGGGGCTGACGGTGCAATGCCAGCTTGTGCTGGTTCCGGGGTTCAATGACGGTGAGGAGCTGGACCGCTCTTTGCGGGATTTGGCGGCCCTCGGCCCGTCGGTGGAGAGTGTGGCGGCTGTGCCGGTCGGGCTGACAAAATATCGGGAGGGGCTGGAGCCGATTCGCTCCTTCACTCCGGAGGAAAGCCGCCGGGTGGTGGAGCAGATGACCGCCGCCGGCGACCGCATGAAGGAAAAGACCGGGCGGCGAGTGTTTTTCCCCTCGGACGAATGGTATATCAAGGGCGAGCTTCCAATTCCGGACGGGGATTTCTATGAGGAATATCCCCAGCTGGAAAACGGCGTTGGTATGATCGCCCTTCAGCGGGAGCAGTTCCGTCAGGCGATGGCAGACAAGCGGGAACTTGGAGCGCGGCCGTCGGCGGAGCGCTTCATCATCGCCACCGGAATGGCGGCGGGGCCGTTTCTGGAACGGCTCATCGAGGAAGCCCGTCAGCAATGGCCGGCACTTCAGGCGAAGGTGCGGGCCATTCGTAACGATTTCTTCGGACCGGAAATCACCGTGTCCGGGCTGGTGACCGGCGGCGATTTGATGGCACAGCTGGCGGAGGAAACTGCGGATGTCCTGTTGATTCCGTCCTGTATGCTGCGGCAGGAGGGGGATTTGTTTTTGGACGATGTTCCCTGGAAGCAGGTGCAGGAGACTCTGCAAATGCAGGTGCGGGTGTTGCCGGAAACGGACGGGGGCGCTCTGCTGGATGCGCTGTTTTTGCCCGATGAAGAAAAAACAACGGAATTCTCTGAATAGAAGGAGAGATGTGAAATGGGGAAGCCCATCGTGGCCGTGGTTGGCCGTCCGAATGTGGGAAAATCCACGCTGTTCAATAAGCTGGTCGGGCAACGGCTGTCCATTGTCGAGGACACCCCCGGCGTGACCCGCGACCGTATCACCGCCGACTGCGAATGGCGGGATCGCACGGTGATGCTGGTGGACACCGGCGGAATTGAACCGAAAAGTGACGATGTGATTTTGGCACAGATGCGGCGGCAGGCGCAGCTCGCCATTGAGCAGGCGGATGTGACGGTGCTTGTGACTGATTTGCGGGCGGGCGTCACCGCCAACGATCAGGATGTGGCGGCGATGCTTCAGCGCTCCGGAAAGCCGGTTGTTCTGTGCGTCAACAAATGCGACGCTCCCGGGGCGCCGGCGCCGGAGTTTTATGAATTCTACAATCTGGGCTTGGGTGACCCGATTGCCGTTTCGGCGGTTCACGGCATGGGCACCGGTGATTTGCTGGATGCGGTTTTCGACCGGCTTCCGGAGGAGAAAGAGGTCGAGGAGGAGCCGGATGTGATTCGGGTGGCGGTGATCGGCCGTCCGAATGCGGGGAAATCCTCTCTCGTCAACTGCATCGCCGGTGAGGAACGAAGCATCGTCTCCAATGTAGCCGGAACCACCCGCGATGCCATCGACACGCGGGTGCATAACCGCTTCGGCGATTTCGTGTTTATCGACACAGCTGGATTGCGCCGCAAAAGCAAGGTGGACGACGCCATCGAAAAATACAGCGTTCTGCGGGCGCGGATGGCGGTGGAACGGGCCGATGTGTGTGTTGTCATGATTGACGGCGTTGAGGGCTTCACCGAGCAGGATAGCAAGGTGGCCGGCTTGGCTCATGAGCAGGGAAAGGCTTGCATCATCGCCGTCAACAAATGGGATGCTGTGGAAAAGGATGGCCACACCATGGACGCTATGCGCAAAAAACTTATGGAGGATTTTTCCTTCATGCCCTATGCGCCCTTTGTGTTTCTTTCTGCGAAGACCGGCCAGCGGGTGGAGCGACTGTTCGAGCTGATCCAGTTCGTCAGCCAGCAGAATTCCATGCGGATTTCTACCGGAATGCTCAACGATGTTCTGGCGCAGGCCACCACGCGGGTACAGCCGCCGACGGATAAGGGACGCCGGCTGAAAATTTATTATATGACCCAGGTGTCCACAAATCCACCCACCTTCGTGTTCTTTGTGAACCGGGCCGATTTGTTCCATTTTTCCTATCAGCGGTATTTGGAAAACCAGCTGCGGGAGACCTTTGGGCTGGAAGGAACGCCTGTGCGGTTCATCGTGCGGGAAAAAGGCGACAACAGCAAAAAATAAGTAAGGGGACAACAAAAGCAATGAACGATTTCTTTTCGGGCAGCTGGCTGGCGCTGTTGATTATTGTGGCGGCCGGATATTTGTTGGGAAGCGTCAACTGGGCAATCATCATCACCCGCTGGTTTTCCCAAAAGGACATTCGCTCCGTGGGTAGCGGCAACGCCGGCGCAACCAATGTTTTGCGCTCCCAGGGGGCGTTGCCCGCTATTCTCACCACGGTCGGAGATGTGGCAAAGGGTGTATTGGCGACACTTCTTGGCGGCTGGGTGTTGGTTCATTTTCAACTGGACGGTGCGTCAGGCGCATGGGCGGCGGATTATCTGTTCATCGGCCGGTATTTAGGTGGGTTTTTCTGCGTGATGGGGCATTTGTTCCCTGTATTTTATCAGCTCCGCGGCGGAAAGGGCGTGCTGTCCACGCTGGGGATGCTGTTGGTGGTGGATTGGCGTGTTGCGGTTTTGGGACTCATTGGGTTCGGCATCACGCTGGCCATCAGCCGTATGGTTTCGCTGGGATCAATTGTTGCCGCCTTCACCATCACAGCCTCCACCTTCGTTCTGCAAAAGCTTGTGGACGGTCAGGAGACCGGAATGGCTGCTTTTTGCACGACGGTGATTGGGCTGATTGCGGTGATTGTGATTTGGAAGCATCGCGGAAACATCCAACGGATTGTTTCCGGAACAGAACGACGCATCGGCGAAGATAAAACTTGACCGGAGGTAGAAACATGAGCAAAACGGTGGTGCTCGGCGCCGGCGGATGGGGTTTGGCGCTGTCGATGGTGGCTATGCGCCCGAAGGAGACAGTGACGGTTTGGTCTTTTTCCAAGGAGGAAATCGACCTTCTTCGTTTGCATAACGAAAATCGGCGCTGTCTGCCCGGCATTTCGTTGCCGGAGGGGCTGGAGCTGACGACGGATTTGTCTGTGGTGGCGCAGGCGGAGTTGGTGATTTTGGCTGTGCCCTCCTTCGCTATTCGGCAAACGGCGCAGAAAATGCGGCCGTATATTCGTCCCGGAACGGTTATTGTGAACGCCGGAAAGGGCTTGGAGGAGCATACCTATCTGCGGTTTTCGCAGGTGTTGACGGAGGAACTTCCCGACTGTCCGATTGTTGTGCTGTCCGGCCCGTCCCATGCGGAGGAGGTTGCCCGACAGGTGCCCACCACCGTCACCGTTTCCTCTACCGATATTCAGGCGGCGGAATGGGTTCAGCACCGGCTCAGCCGCACCTATTTTCGGCTGTATGTCAACGAGGACCCCGTGGGGGTTGAACTGGGCGGCGCGCTGAAAAACCCGATTGCGCTGGCGGCGGGAATTTTGGACGGCCTGGAGCTGGGCGACAACACAAAGGCGGCGCTCATGACCCGTGGACTGGCGGAAATCGCCCGCCTCGGTATCGCCCTGGGGGCGCACGCCTCCACCTTCGCCGGGCTGAGCGGTATGGGCGATTTGATGGTCACCTGCGGAAGTATGCATTCCCGCAACCGCCGTGCGGGTATCCTCATCGGCCAGGGCGTTCCGGTGCAGGAGGCTATCAACCGGGTGGGCACGGTGGAGGGCTATTGCACCGTGCGTCCCGCCTTCGAGCTGGCGCAGAGCAAGGGGATAGATATGCCCATCATGGAGCAATGCTATCGAATTTGTTATGAGGGGCAGGCACCGCAGCACGCGGTCAGCGAGCTTTTTGACCGCCCCTTGTGTTATGAAAGCGAAAAAACATGGATTCGGTCGGAATGAACAAGGGAAAGCAGCTGTCCGTGGGAGTTCAGCGGGTTGCCGTTGTCAGTGATTTGTCCGGCTTCGGCCGCTGTTCGCTGACGGTGGCGTTGCCGGTTTTGTCGGCGATGGGGATGCAGGTCTGTCCCTTGCCGACGATGCTTCTCAGCGCTCATACCGGCTATCCCCAGCCGCACATTCGCTCCCTTTCCGAGGATATTCAGCCCTATCTCGACCATTGGGGGCGGCTGGGGCTGTCCTTTGAGGCGGTATATACCGGCTTTTTGGGAGATGCGGGGCAGGTGGCGGCGCTGGAGCCTTTTTTGCGTATGCAGTCTGCTGCCGGCGCTCTTTGCCTTGTGGACCCGGCGATGGCGGATCACGGACAGCTGTATGCCACCTGCACGCCGGAGCTTGTGGAGCAAATGCGGCGGTTGGTGGCGGTGGCCACGGTGGTGACCCCCAATTTGACGGAGGCGTGCCTGCTGACCGGGAGGGACTATGCCGCCTTTTTGACACGGTCGCCGGAGGAACAGCGGGAAATGCTGACCCAAATGGGCGCACAGCTTTGCCAGATGGGCGCTGCGGCGGCGGTCATTACCGGCGTGCCGCTGGCTGAAGACCGCTTGGGCAACTGGATTGTCCGTCGGGAGAACCTCCGGGTGGAGGAAATTTCCAGCGCGCGAGTCGCGAAAAACTATGCAGGAACCGGCGATGTGTTCTCGGCGGTGCTTTGCGGAGCGCTTCTCGCAGGAACGAAGCTGGAGGTGGCAGTGGAGAAGGCGGCCGCCTTTGTGGGGCGCGCATTGCAGGAGACGGCGGCGCGACAGCTTCCTGCGCAGGACGGCGTGATGTTCGAGCCGTTTTTGGCGGAGCTGATGGTAGGAGATAACGGGAAATGAAAAGAAAATCGCTGATGTCGGTTGTGCTGGCGGCGTTGTTCGCCGCGTTAATTTTGCTGGTGACTGCCTATATTTTGCATATCCCCACCGGGCTCAACGAGGGCTATATCCATCTCGGTGACACGGTGATTTATATGGCCGCCTCGCTGCTTCCGCTACCCCATGCGATGGCTGCCGCCGCCCTAGGTGGCGCTTTGGCCGATATTCTATCCGGGGCGGTGATTTGGGCACCCTTCACCGCCTCCATCAAAGCATTGATGGTTTTACCCTTCACCAGTCGAAGGATGACCCTGTTCTGTTGTCGCAACGGCTGGGCGGTTTGCGTGGCCGGGCTGATTGGTGTGGCGGGATATTTCGGCGCCGGAGTGGTTCTCTATGGCTTTGGTGCGGCGATTTTAGAAATTCTCCCGAATTTGATTCAGGAGGCCGCCGGTGGGGCGTTGTATATCGTTCTTGCACTGGCCTTGGATCGGGTAAAAATCAAAAATCGACTATTTTTTTGAATGATATTCAACAGGGATACAGTATTTTTCTATTCTTCGGCTGTTTTTCAGTACAGCCGAAGCTTTTTCTTTGATTGAAATGGATCTTCTTTATAAAAACAGGCAAAAAGCTTGAAAGTAGAACGGGTTTGTGATATAAAGTAGGTGGCAGATTTAACAAAGAAGGGAAGCTTTCGTATGCGGTATCAATGGGACAACGATTTACACATTCACAGCAAAATTTCCCTTTGCTCCAACGATTCGGAGCAAACCACCGAACGGATTTTGCAATATGCCGTGGACAATGGGCTGAAAACCCTTTGCTTGACCGACCATTATTGGGATAAGGCTATTCCGCTGGTCGCTCCGTCGGATTTTTATGAAAAGCAGGATTTCGACTGGATCAGCGCGGCGAAGCCCCTTCCGCAGACGGAGGGCGTACGTTTTCTATTCGGCTGCGAGACGGAGATGGACCGGCTGATGACCATCGGTCTGCCCATGAGCCGGTTTGACGATTTTTCCTTTGTGATTGTGCCCACGACCCATTTTCATTTCCGTGGGCTGACGATTCCAGAGGAGACGGTTGCGCCGAAGGACAAGGCGGCCTTTTGGATGAAAAAGCTGGAGGCACTGTTGGATCAGAATTGGCCCTTCTATAAGATGGGATTGGCGCACATGACCTGTTGTCTCATTGATTCCGCCCGCGAAAACTTTTTAGAGACGGTTGCGGCGCTGGACGGCAGAGACATGGAGCGCGTGTTTCGCAAGGCGGCTGACTGCGGCATCGGTATTGAGCTGAATTTCGACGATATGAACTATGCGCCGGAGGAGGAGGAGACAGTTTTGCGCCCCTATCGCATCGCCAAGGAGATGGGTTGTAAATTCTATATGGGAAGCGATGCGCACCACCCAAAGGATCTGAACGATGCCCCGGCGATTTTTGAGCGGGCGATCGACGCGCTGAAGCTGACTGAGGAAGACAAATTTCATCTGAGGGATGAGGAGTGAGTGCGGTGGATGAGCGGGAAATTCGGCCGGTGTTATACGGCCGCTCCACTCTGTCTGAGGATCAGATTTTCCAAGGCGGGGCAAGGGAAAAGACCCAACCGATTTTGTTCATGGTCTATTTTGTGCGCACGGAAAGCCGAATGATTTTGGTGGATGTCGGCTGTGAAACCATGCCCGGCTTCGTGATGGAGGATTTTATCGGCCCGATAGTGGCTCTTCGAAAAATTGGGATTGCGCCGGAGGACATCACCGATGTGGTGATCACCCATGCGCATCACGACCATATCGAATGTGTGCGGCGTTTTCCAAATGCACTGGTGCATATTCAGCGGGACGAATATGCCGCCGGGAAGGAATATTTTTCGCCGGAGCAACGGCTGTCGATTTTTGACGAAACGGAGGAAATCGAAGATGGCCTCCGCGTTGTGCGTATCGGCGGTCATTCCATCGGCTCCTGTGTGGTGGAAATTGACGGAAAGGAGCAAACAATTGTATTGGCAGGGGACGAATGTTATCAGCGTGAATGCCTCTTGCGGAAAATTCCCACCGGCGCTTCCTTTGCCCCGGAGAACAGCCGGGCGTTCATCGAAAAATACAGCGACGACGGCTATCGGGTGCTTTTATGCCATGATCGCTAATCGGTTTGAACAAGGTACATATATTTGTTTTTTCAAAGCCATCGGCTCCGGCCGGTGGCTTTGAATTTTTTTCGCGCCCCTCTTCTTTCGTCATGCTTCGGGCGAGAAAGGAGCTATAATGAAAAGGCGAGGGGGCTGTGTGGCATGGTGATTTATGCGGATGTGCTGGTGACGGTGAATGGATGGGTGGATTTTTTGCTTTTGGTGCTGTTGCGGCGTATCACCGGGGCGACCGCGCCGGGCTGGCGGCTGGCGCTGGGGGCGCTTGTCGGGGGCGGTGCGGCTCTGGTGCTTCTGCTGCCGCCGTTGCCGTTTTGGGCTTCGCTGGTGTTCAAGGTCGGCGGCGCGGCGGCGATGGTGGCGGTGAGCTTTCCCCTTGAAGGATGGCGTCCGTTCGGGAAGCGGTTGTTGTGGCTGCTTTTGCTCAGCGGTGGAATGGCGGGTTTGTGTGAGGGGGCATACTATCTGGCGACGCCCGCCGGCATTTATGTGGGCAACGGGGTGGTGTATTATGCGATTTCGCCGCTTTTGCTGGTGGTGGTGACGGCGGGGTGCTATTGTCTTTTGTGGGCGGCGGGACGGTTTTTGCATCAAAAGGCGCCGCCGGGGCTTCGCTATACCGTTTCGGTGACCGAAGGGGGAAAAACAGTGAGTTTTCCCTGCTTGTATGATAGCGGTAACCATCTCGTTGAGCCGTTTTCCGGCGCGCCGGTGGCGGTGGTGGAACGGGAAGCGCTGGGGGCTCTTGGATTGGAGGAGAGAACCGGACCGGGCTGGCGGGTTATCCCCTTTGACAGCCTCGGTGGCGCTGGGCTTTTGTCGGCGTTTCGCCCGGAACGGGTGTCGATACATATAGAAGGGCGGACAGTCCCGGTGAACGGGTGTTTTGTCGCGTTATGGGAAAAGGGCTTTTCGGCAGATTATCGAGGGCTTCTTGGCAAGGCGGCGATGGAAAAAGCAGCGTTACAGAGGGAGGTATATTCTGTATGATGAAAAGGTTTTTCGAATGGCTTCGCCGATTGTGGGGACAATGGCTCGGCGGGGAGCCGATTTTTTATATCAACGGTGCGGAGGTGCTTCCACCGCCCATGACTGCAGAGGAGGAGTGCAAGGTGCTGGCGCGGGTGGAAGCAGGAGAGGAGGTGGCGCGGGATTTGCTCATCACCCGCAATCTGCGGCTGGTGGTCTATATCGCCCGCAAATTCGAAAGCTCCGGTGTGGGCATCGAGGACTTGATTTCCATCGGCACAATCGGGCTTATCAAGGCGGTGCGCACCTTCTGTCCGGGGCGAAACATCAAATTGGCCACCTATTCTTCCCGCTGTATCGAAAACGAAATTTTGATGTATTTGCGCAAAAACACCCAGAAGCGCAATGAAATCTCCATCGACGAGCCGCTGAATGTGGACTGGGACGGGAATGAGCTGCTGCTGTCGGATGTATTGGGAAGTGAGCCGGATTTGGTGAGTCGGGATTTGGAACGGGAGGCGGAACGCACCCAGCTGATGGAATGTGTTGCCCGCTTGCCGGAGCGCGCGGGGCGGATTTTGCGTCTGCGCTTTGGCATCGGCGGAGAGCGGGAGCACACCCAAAAGGAGGTGGCGGATATGCTGGGAATTTCCCAGTCGTATATTTCCCGGCTGGAAAAGCGCATCATTCGCCAACTGCGGGAGTCACTGGAGCACCTGGAGGCGTGAGAAAGAGCTGTTTTCGGGAAAAAGATATGGCTATCAAAGGCATAAGCGACAGAAAAAGGAGTGAAAATTTAGAAAAACCGCAAAAAATCAACAAAAACTATTGTAATTGTCGGAATAATATATTATAATCGTACCAAAGAATTCCGCGCGGACGGAAAACGCTTTTCCGTCGTGCGTTTAGCAGAAAGGGCGGGTATCCATGAAAAACTATAGTGCTAAAAACATTCGTAATGTTGCCTTCGTCGGGCACGCAGGTTCCGGAAAGACCAGCCTCACAGAAGCCTGCTGCTTTTTGAGCGGCCAGCTGGATCGGCTGGGACGGGTGGCGGACGGGAACACCGTCAGCGACTTTGACTCGGAGGAAATTCGCCGTCAGGCGTCGGTTTCCACCTCACTGGTTCCGGTGGAATGGAAGGGTACGAAGATGAATTTTCTGGACACGCCCGGTTTGTTCGATTTTGTTGGCGGCGTACGGGAGGGAATCCGCGCCGCGGGAAGCGCAGTTGTGGTTGTTTCCGGAAAAAGCGGTGTGACCGTTGGCGCGGAAAAGGGCTTCGCCGCCGCGCAAAAAAAGGGAATCGCTACCATTTTCTTTGTCAACAAGCTGGACAGAGAAAGCGCCGACTTTTACAAGGTGTTTGAGGAGTTAAAAACAAAATTCGGCCCTATGGTGTGCCCGCTGGTGGTGCCCTATGTGGTGGAGCACAAGGTGCAATGCTATATCAACCTTTTGGAATACAAGGCCTATACATACGAAAACGGCCAGGCGAAGGCTGTGCCGATTCCAGATATGGGGCACCGGCTGGATGGCTTGCGCACTGCCATCTATGAGGCGGTGGCGGAAACCAGCGAGGAGTTGATGGAAAAATATTTCTCCGGCGAGGAATTCACGCCGGATGAGCTGATTCATGGCATTGCTTCCGGCGTGCGCAAGGGCGAAATCGCCCCGGTGTTCTGCGGCTCAGCGCAGGAGCTTGCCGCGGTGGATCAGCTGTTGACTGGCCTGCTGTGGCTCGCCCCCTGGGCGGAGACGGTGGCCGGCGAAACCGGCGTCGATGAACAGGGCAACGAGGTGGCTCTGGAGGTGGCCGAGGATGCGCCGACGGTGGCAACGGTGTTCAAAACTGTTGTGGATCCCTTTGTCGGAAAGCTGGTTTATTTCAAGGTCATTCGTGGAAAAATGCGCTCCGACATGACCATCGTCAACAGCCGCACCGGCCAAACGGAAAAGCTCGGAAAGCTGTTTTTTATCCGTGGGAAAAAGCAGGAGGAGACCGACTGTGTGGCGGCGGGAGATATCGGTGCGGTGGCGAAGCTGGCCAGCGCCGGCACAGGAGACACGCTGTGCGCGCCGGAGGCTATCGTGACGCTTCCCGGCGTGACTTTCGATGAACCGTGCCTGAGCATGGCGGTGCAGACGATAAAAAAAGGCGACGAGGAAAAGGTGGCGGCCGGTCTCGCCCGACTGCGGGAGGAGGATCCCACCATTCGTGTAGAGCAAAACCCGGAGACTAGAGAAATGCTTCTGTCCGGCATGGGCGAGCAACAGCTGGATGTGATTGTGTCCCGGCTGAAAACGAAATTCGGAGTTGAGGTGACGCTGGAAGTGCCGCAAATCGCCTATCGGGAAACCATTCGTCGGAAGGTGAAGGTGCAGGGACGCCACAAGAAGCAGTCCGGTGGCCACGGCCAGTTCGGCGATGTCTGGATTGAGTTTGAGCCGGACGGTGGCGATGGCTTGACCTTCGCGGAGAGCGTTTTCGGGGGCGCCGTTCCGAAAAACTATTTCCCGGCGGTGGAAAAGGGATTGTATGAAAGCGCGCGAGAGGGCGTCTTGGCCGGATACCCACTGGTTGGAGTGAAGGCGACGCTGGTGGACGGCTCTTATCATCCGGTGGACTCCTCCGAAATGGCCTTCAAAACGGCGGCCGCTCTTGCGTATAAGGCCGGTATCGCCCAGGCTGACCCGTATCTTTTGGAGCCGATTGGAACGCTTTCCGCCTTTGTGCCGGCGGACAACACTGGCGACATCATGGGCGACATCAACCGGCGGCGGGGACGGGTGCTCGGCATGAACCCCGCCGAGGATGGACTCACCTGCGTAGAGGCAGAGGTGCCTTTGGGCGAAATGGGGAATTATGCCACCATGCTGCGCTCCTCTACCCAGGGGCGGGGACATTTCACCCTGCGCTTCGAGCGCTATGAGGAAGCACCGCGGCCGGTGGCGGAGAAGGTGATTGCCGCTCGCGCCAACGGAAACGAATAAAGAATAATTGCAAAATCGACCCGGCGGAGAGGGCTTCGCCGGGTCGATTTTTTTTGCGTGTTCTACGGGTGGTAGAGAGGAAGGGGGTAATCTCTACCGTTCGTTTTTTCGTTCTACTTCTCCACTGACGAAAAACCGCAAAATTCGGGCAAAAACTGGCAAAATTCTACTGTTTTTTCATTGGTTGGTAGAGTTTTTCGATCGGTAGAGTAGGTTGATTTTGGCGCGATTCGTCAGTATAATGTCCAGCATGACAAGGTTGGCTGTGGTTATGCCGCTTGCCTATGACTTGTTTCGAAAGCGAGAGGAAAGGGAGAAGCGTGAATGAATCTGCTCTTTTGCGGCGACGAGAATGTGGCGGACGGGCTGCTTTTGTCGGCCATGTCGGTGGCTGAACAGGTTAAGGCACCCTTGCAGGTGTTTTTGTTCACTGCCGCGGTCGAAGGCGGCGCGCAGACACGCCGCCCCATTTCTGCCCGATTGGCTAAACGGCTGGAAACGGTTTTGCGGAATACCAATAAAAACAGTCGGGTGGTGCTGTGCGATTTGACCGAGATGTTTGCGGCGCGGCTACCTCTGGCAAACATGAATACCCGCTTCACTCCGCTGTGTATGCTACGACTTTATGCTGACCTTGTGGCGGAAATACCGGAGCGGGTGCTGTATCTGGACAGCGATGTGCTCTGTCGCGGGGATTTTTCGGATTTTTATCATCAGGATATGAGC
The DNA here is from genome assembly GCA_964609975.1 of uncultured Ruminococcus sp. Taxonomy (GTDB): domain Bacteria; phylum Bacillota; class Clostridia; order Oscillospirales; family Acutalibacteraceae; genus UBA5905. Next base: position 36,586 of record CAZSTR010000003.1, read on the forward strand.
GATGTGGAAATCGCCGGATCGCTCGATCGCTATGGACGGTGGTTTTTCAATGGCGGGCCGCTTCGCCAGCGGTATTTGAATTCCGGCGTGCTGTTGATGAACATGGAGCAAATTCGCGCCGACGGCTTGTTGGAGCGATGCCGCGGCCTCTGCCGCGACCGGAAAATGCTCATGCCGGATCAAACGGCGCTCAACCGGCTGGCCAAAAAGCAGATTTTGCCTCGGCGCTATAATGAGCAGGGGGCGCCGCGGCCGGACACGGTGTTTCAGCATTTTTCCACCCGCTTCCGCTTTTGGCCCTATATCCATACCCAGCCGGTGAAGCCCTGGGAAATCGAAAAAGTGCATCACATTCTTGGACAATGGGAATACGACCGCCTATACGCCCGCTATTTGCAGGAAAAGGAGACTGAAAAATGAGCACACAGCAAAAAGAAATTCCGATTTTTTTCACCATTGACGACCGCTATGCGCCTCTGCTCGCTGTGGCGCTTCGCTCGGCGATTGCCAATTCCTCGCCCGATCGGCACTATCGCGCCATCGTCCTCCATCAGGGGCTGGCTACGGAGCATATTCGGCGTCTGCAGGCGCTGGAAACCGACCGGTTTTCAGTGGAGTTTCATTCCATGGAAAACAGCTTTTCGGAAATCACCGACCGGATGAGCAACCGACTGCGCTGTGATTATTTCACGCTGACCATCTATTTTCGCTTGTTTATTCCGACGTTGTTTCCCCAATACGACAAGGGCATCTATGTGGACAGCGATGTGATTTTCGCCGACGACATCGGTCTTCTTTTCGATGTGGATTTGGCTGACAACTGGATCGGCGCCTGCCCGGATTTGTCGATCAGCGGAGCACCGGAGCTTGTGCACTATACCGAGGAGGCGGTGGGCGCTCAGCCGGGCGGCTATATCAATTCCGGTGTGTTGCTGATGGATTTGAAGAAGCTGCGAGAGGCGCGGCTGGAGGAGCGCTTTTTGTCGCTACTGAACACCTATCATTTCGATACCATTGCGCCGGACCAGGACTATCTCAACGCCATGTGCAACGGGAAAATCCTCTATCTCGGTGCGGAATGGGATGCGATGCCCGGTCCGGGAGAGCCGATGGAGCATCCCTGCCTCATTCACTATAACCTCTTTTCCAAGCCTTGGTGCTATGATGGAATACAATATGGCGAGGAATTCTGGAAATATGCCGCCGACAGCGAATATTTCGAGGAGCTGAAGGCGTATAAGGCCGCCTATTCCGAGGAGCAGAAGAAGGCAGACGCGGAATGCATGGGGCTTCTTGTTTCCCGCGCGGTGGAAATCACCGAATCGGCGGAAACCTTCCGCAAACGGGAGGAAAGCGGGGTGGCGATTCGGCTATGATACCAGCAGGCCAGCGGGAACCGGTCATCCACAACATCCGGGATTTCGCCGAAGCGGGGGAGTTCCACAAAAAGGTGGAGCTTCACGACCCGGTGCTGACCGCCGAGGAAAGCCGCGCCATCACCGCGCGCTATATGGCGCGGCGGGGACGCCCCGGCTTTCGCTTCAAGCGGGGCATCGCGGTGGAACTTGCGAATTTTCTCACGGCGGCCCTGCACCGGGAAACGGTCATCGAGGGGATGGAGCGTATCCCTGCCGATTTACAGGGGGTCATCATTACCAGCAACCATTTCAGCCCGCTGGAGAACACCGCCATTCGCCATTTGGTGAAGAAGGCCGGGCTGGGGCGGTTGCATATCGTCAGCCAGGTGTCCAATTTCGCCATGCCGGGCATCATCGGTTTTTTGATGAATTATGCCGACACGGTGCCAATTTCCGAAAACACCCGGTATCTGGCACGGGATTTCATGGCGGTGCTCCGGGAAATTTTGCTGAAAAAGCAGGAGCCGGTTCTTTTGTATCCGGAGCAGGAAATGTGGTTTCGTTATCGCAAGCCGCGGCCGCCGAAGAACGGTGCTTATTATTACGGCGCAAAGCTGGGCGTCCCGGTGCTTTCCTGCTATGTGGAGACGGTGGACACCGAGAAGGATGACAGCCAGGATTTCAAAAAGGTAAAATATGTGGTGCATGTGCTTGGGCTGTTGCGTCCTGACCCGGAAAAAAACGCGAAGCAAAACGCCGCCGAGATGGCCAGCCGGGATTATGCGCTGAAAAAAGCCTGCTATGAACGGCTTTATGGAAAGGCTCTCGATTATCACTTCGAAAAGGCGGATATTGCCGGATGGCAGGGGGATTTGTCATGAAAGAAACGCGGTATTATACAAGCTTCACGGAGGATTTTGTTCAATCGCGGGAACAGCAGTTCCGCCTTTCGCAGGGATATCGCTATGTGCGGACGGACAGGCTGTTTCGAATGGCGTCGGCGGTCGTTTATGGGCTGGCGATGGCTTTTTCGGCGGTGTATTGTCGACTTTTTCTGCGGATGCGCATCCGAGGCCGTGAAAAACTACACGCTGTAGGGCGTCAAGGGATTTTCCTTTACGGTAATCACACCCAGCCGGTGGGAGATGTGTTCACGCCGGCGCATTGCCTGCTTCCGCGCCGGATTTATACACTGGCCAGCCCAGCTAACTATGGAATTCCGGTTATCGGCCGGCTGTTGCCCTATTTGGGAGCGCTTCCGGTGGCAGACACGGTGCAAGGGCTTCGAGCTTTACAGCAGGCAATGGCTTTACGATTGGAGAAGGAGAAGGCGATTGTCATTTATCCGGAGGCTCATGTGTGGGAATACTATACGGGAATTCGCCCCTTTGAGGCAACTGCCTTTAAATTTCCGGCGAAATTCGACAAGCCGGTGTTTTCTATGACGGTGACCTATCAGAGCACGCGCTTGCGCAAGCGGCCGAAGATGGTGGTGTATCTGGACGGCCCCTTTTTCCCGGAGGGAGAGACTTTGCGGGAGAGGGCGGAAAGCTTGTGGCGAGCGGTGCGGGCGGCCATGGAACAGCGCGCCCGGCTCAGCGACACAGAGTATATCGCATACCGCCCCAAGAACGAAGGTGCTCCGGCGGATGAGACGAATGATTAGAAAACCGATCGAGAAAAAACGGATTTTCAAAAAAACAGGTGTGGTACTTCTGCATTTGCGGGAGAGCCACATCTGTTTTTTTGATAAACTATTGAAAAACATATTTTCGTGCTTCCGGTGCAATCCAATGGCGCTTTGCGGTTTTCGGCAGACGAAATGCCCGCTTATGCGCCGTCTTTTTCGTTGGCCGGCGTGTGGCGGAAGGCGGTTGGGGAGCACCCGACTTTCGCGGAGAAAAAACGAGAAAAAGCCAGCACATCGAAAAAAACCAGCGAGGCGGCGATTTCCGTTACAGACAGGGAGGAGCTATGCAACAGCTCCTTTGCGGCGGTCAGCTTTTTTGCGGTGATATACTGCTTCGGCGACATCCCGAAGCTTTCGCGGAAGAGACGATGCAAATAGGCGGAGCTGATGCCGAGAATGTCGGTGATTTCCTGTATGCGCAGAGGTGTGTGCAAATGGGTCTGGATATAGTCGGCGGAAAATCGAAGGTATGTTTCCGCGTTGGAGGAGTCGACCGAGAGAAAGGGAGTGTGCAAATTGAAAATATGCAAAAACAGCTCCAAAAGCTGGGCGTCGGTGAGCACTCGATTGTGATGGGCACGGATATATTCCATGACGCTTTGGATGGTCTTAGAAAATCCATATTCAAAAATCTGCGATTGTGCATCAGCTGGATACCGGTCGAAAAAGGCGGCCATACGATTGTCATCGCTGGTAATCCATAAAAATTCCCAGGGCTGTGCTGCGTCCGGATAATATTGCTCCAGTTGTCCCCGGCGGATGAGAAAGCCCTGCCCGGACCGCACCGGGTGGCCGTTGAATGTCCCCTTTCCGCGCACAACATAATGAATCAGCCAAATGTCGCGCCTTCCGGGGCCGAAGCGGTTGTTTTGTGGGTCAGCGCTGCACCCGATGTTGTTGATATGCAAAATTGGACTTTCTCCCATGGACAACACGTGATAAAAGCTCATTTTACGCCCTTTCTTTCTTTTGGTTATGTTGTTGAGATTTTACCATATACTCTATCGGTTTTGCAATAGGTTTTTTTGTCCTTTTATGGTTAAATGAAAGCAAATCGAAAATGGGAGGAAAAACGATGGTCGATTGGATTTTTGTTGCCGCCGCAGACAGCACGGCGGCGGCGAGGGAGCGGGCCGACTATATCTGCCGCGGAGAAAACGACGAATGTGTTCTCCAAATGGCGGTGGAGGCTTGTATTGAACAGGATAAAAACCTGTATCTGTTCAACGGGCGGTATTGTATTGACCGCTTCATGGATTTTGGAGACGAGGGGCCGTTGTCGGCGATTTGTATCCCCAACACTCATCGGGAATTTCGTTTCGAGGGACAAAACCACGAATACGGTTTTCAAAAGCGGTTTGACAACGGCGTCGTGCTATATGTATCGGAAAAGGCGCTGGCCGCTGCCGACGGGAGTGAAGCGTCTGTGCTTCGCGGCCGCTGGACACCGCTCGGAATTCAAAACGGTTCCTGTCTGCGGCTGGAGAATATTGCGGTGGTTTTGGCGAACAACTGCCATGCGGTGCGTGGATTTGCGGCGCGTGGACCGAGTGGAGGTAAAAAATGTTTCTCTGATTTCCTATGGCGATGCCATCGCGCCGGACAGTCCGGTGGGACTGGGTACGGCCCCGCCGATCCCGGCGAAGGGGTGCATCGGTTTAACCATGACGGACGGAAGCAATTATAATTACAGCAACTATACCAATGTGCAAACCTGGGGCTTCGATGAGGGGATTCAGGTGGGCGGCGAGCATGTTGTTTGCATCAACTGTGGGGCGACGATCGGCAATTATGGCTTCACTTTTGGGAATTATCCTTTCCACTGTGGCGCAAATCATCCCATCACCCTCATCAACTGCATGGACGAGCGCAATGTGAACCTGCCGTATTTCGGGCGGTGGTGCGGGGATGACGCCCGCGGCGGCGGAAGATTGGTTGGCGGGCAGGAGGTGGCGCTCATCAGCTTCAATTTGGAGCGCGTCGCCGCACAGACACCCGGCGGAAGATTGGGAGATTTAATGAAGGAGGAAATCCCAGGTTCCTGGCGCGGTCGCATCGAGTTCACCGTCCAGCCGGACTGGTGCGCCACCAACGCCGTGGACTTCCAGCTTTGGGAAAGCGATGGGTCGGGCAGTGGAATTCTTACTCGCAACAGCACCCACAAGGCGGTCTGCTCCACAAAGGAACGGGAGAGCTATTATCCGACGCTGGGACAACAGCTGTTTGATACCGATTTGAATCGGATGCTGATATGTATCGACCCGCAGAAGCGTCTTTGGGTGGATTTTTTGAGAAACCCGGTGTAAGCGCAGGGAAAATCGTCTCCGTCTTTGACGGAGACGATTTTTTGTGGGCTTCGGTTGCGCCGGGGCGCACTTTTGGTTATGCTGCCAAAAATAAAGCTGCCTTCTGTTTTTGAAATAACTCTGTTTGCGTATATAACTTGAAAATTTGAAAAGAAAATGGTATATTAAGTCACAGAAAAGGTTTGGTGCAAGCGGGAACCACCATTGGCAGAGGGAACCGAGGGTGATTTTTTCAAATTTCACAAAAGCATATATGCCACAGGGGGGATAAGCTGTGTTTTGGGTAATGTTTGCCCTTGCGATAGGAATCATGCTATTGGTTCTTGCTTTGAAAAAAGGAAGCTATGAAGCCGGCTCTTATTCGCAGATAACGAAAGTCCCTTTTTTTCAAAGAAAGCGCAATGTGGGTTGCTATGGCGAATATCTCATATACGAACAGCTGAAATCATTAGAAAATTCCGGAATGCGGTTCTTGTTCAATGCGTATATTCCCACCAATGGCGGTACGACCGCTGAAATTGATGTTTTACTGCTATGCAACAAGGGAGTTATTGTTATAGAAAGCAAGAATTATGGTGGCTGGATATTTGGAAGTGAGCATCAAAGGCTTTGGTATCAGACATTGCCTGCCGGTGACGGGTTGAGTACGAAGGAGAGCTTTTATAACCCGATAATGCAGAATCGTTCGCATATCCGGCATCTCGCCAGATTGATTGGCGAAAATATTCCCATGTATTCCTTTGTTGTGTTTTCGGACAGATGTAAACTGAAAAATATCGCCGTAAACAGTAGCGATGTGCGTGTTGTTCGCCGAAAAATGCTCTATGCTTCATTGCTTGATTTGTTTCATAGTGTTCCGGGTAATGCTTTGAGTGAACAGGATGTTGCAGGCATATACGAACGATTATACCCGTATACGCAAACAAGTCCGGAGAGAAAGTCTATTTACATTTCAAATGCCCAACGCTATGCGAATTTACAGAGTAACAAATCATCGCCGAAAAGCAAACCGCTTGTGAAGGGAGATGGTTATCATTGTCCGCAGTGTGGGGGAAAGCTTATTTTGAGAACGGCGACAAAAGGTGTATATGCGGGGAATCCATTTCTGGGATGTGCCAATTACCCTAAGTGCCGATATATCCAAAGCTTAAAATAGGCACAAGAAGGCATCCCATTATTGATTGAAAATCTGCATAAAAACATCGGTTGGCACAAGACCGCAAAGTTCTGCATGGACTTTGCGGTCTTTTTTATTGCCCCGGCGGTTCCTTGGGGATATTGCCGGGATTCTCTTTTCGCTGGGGAATTCGACAGAATTGGACAAAATTTTCCGACAAAAAAGCGGAAAAAGGGAAAATGGCGGGATTTTTTCGCAAAAAAGCGTGTAGAAGGGGTTGACATGGCAAAAAATGGCAATTACAATAGAAATAGACGAACAAATGTTCCGAATTGAAAAGGAGGGGCGTATGTGTTTAGGCGATTGGCGTAGAAAAACCGCCGGGATGGCGGATGAGCTGCCGCTGTTTTTTCGCTTTGCGGAGGAGGGGCCGGCGACCATCGACGACTATTTTGAAGGGGAGGAGGTGGAGAAAAGCCGCTATTGGGAAAGCCGGAATGGCTGGCACCCCTGTGTGCTTGTGACGCTTGGAAAGGAGGTATGAGGACGAGAAAAGAAAATGGCGCCTGAGGGCGAAAGGAGTGGAAAAGCAATGGACACACCCTTGGAGCGTCGCCGATTGGCGACACTGACGGAGGGGATTGAAAAAGCGAAGGCATATGCGCAGGAGCAGGATGTGCCGTTGACCGCGGAGCGGCTGGCGGCCACACTAGACATGGATTTAGAGGAATTTCGCCGCATAGCACGCGGGGAATATCCGGCGAAAACCCCGGCCACGCGGGAAAAGGTGGCGCTGCTGATGCGCGCCGGGCGGGAGGCAACCGCCAGCGTTGTGGAGCACGCCATGCGGCGCGGATCGGGCACGAATATGCATTTGCTTTATCTCAAGAACAACGCAGGATATGACAAAGAAAAGGAAATCGCCGCCGGAGGGTCGGAGAAAAAGGACGATCCGCCGCCGGTGGTATTCATCCGAGAGGGGGATATTTCTGAATAATATGGCTGAGCTGATGGAGGTTTACCGTCAGTCCTTGCTTGGACTGCAAAAGAGGCATGAGGAATTGACAAATCAGCGTCATTTTTTTGATAAACGAGTGGCGCTTTTGGAGGAGGAAATGGATGAAATATGGGAGGCGATGCACATGATGGAGCCATATCTGCACAGCACATAAGGGCGGCCGAAACGGTGCAGGTTTCGGAGCTTGTGGGAGGAGGGTACGGCGCCTTTTGGCGCTGTCGCAAGCGCTATCGGGTCATTAAAGGCGGCAAGGGGTCGAAAAAATCCTCCACGGCGGCGCTGTGGTATATCGTGCACCTGATGAAATATCCGGAAGCGAATTTGCTGGTGGTGCGGCAGGTATACCGCACCCATGCGGACAGCACCTATGCCCAGCTCCGCTGGGCCATCCGCCGCCTGCGGGTGGAGCACCTCTGGCGGGCAGGAAAAGAGCCGCTGGAGTTGGTATACCGTCCCACGGGTCAGCGAATTCTGTTCCGCGGGATGGACCATGTGGACAAGCTGGCCTCCACCACGGTGGACACGGGTGTGCTTTGCTGGGTTTGGGTGGAGGAGGCCTTCGAAATCGCCCGCGAGGTGGATTTCGACAAGCTGGATTTGTCCATCCCGCGGGGCGCTGTGCGGCCGCCGCTTTTCAAACAGACGACCCTGACCTTCAACCCTTGGAGCGAGCATCATTGGTTGAAAAAGCGGTTCTTCGACCATCGGGACGGACAGGTTTTGGCGATGACGGTGGATTATCGCTGTAACGAATTTCTCGACGAGGCGGATAAACAGCTGTTCGAGCGACTGCAAAGGGAAAACCCACGGCGCTATGCGGTGGCGGGGCTTGGCCAATGGGGACATAGCGAGGGGCTGGTTTTCGAAAACTGGGAGGTGCAGGAATTTTCGCTGGAAGGGCTTCGTGCCCCTTCCATGCACCACATTTTCGGCTTAGACTACGGTTATAGCAATGATCCAACGGCCTTTATCGCAGCGGCGGTGGAGGAAAAAACAAAAACGCTGTTTATCTATGATGAGCATTATCAGCGTCGGATGCTTAACGAGGACATTGCGGCAATGCTGCGGGAGAAAGGGGTTCAGAAGGAGCGCATCCGGGCGGACAGTGCAGAGCCGAAATCCAACGATGATTTGCGGCGGCTGGGTATCCGGCGGTTGACCCCCGCCGACAAGCGACCGGGCAGCGTGAACGCCGGAATTGCCCGGTTGCAGGAATATCGGATTCTTGTACACCCCCGTTGTGTGCACACGGCGCAGGAGCTGAACAGTTATTGCTGGCAAAGCGGCGGCCGGGACGGAGAGTTTTTCAACCGCCCGGCGGATAGGGATAATCATCTGATGGATGCGTTGCGCTATGCCATGGATGAGTTTCCGCGAGGGACGCCGGAAAAGGGTCAGGTACGCAGCTATGGGCCAGGCGGCGGCTGGGCGGGATAAAAGCACGGAAAATGCGAAAAGGAGGATAGAGCAATGTTTTTTGGTGGGTTTCTGTGCGGGTGCGGAGTGGTGACAGCGGCTTTTCTTTTGGCGCGCCGCCGCGGGCGCACCGGCCTTCCCGCTGGGCGAAGGCAACGGGCCGAATGGCAAAAAAATCGGAATTTTTTATATTATGACGGGACGGCGATGCCGCCCGTGAAGGAGGAGAAGCATGGAGGATAATCGAACACAGCCGACAACGGACGAGGTGTTTCGGGAATTCGAACGGGGCGTCGTCTTCAAGCGCAGTCTCGGCGAACGGGGAATGTATGAGCAAAACAGCATAAACGAGCGGTTTTATTCCGGAGACCAGTGGCAGGGAGTGCATTGCGGCGACAGCCGGCCGCTGGTGCGGCACAATGTGATTCGCCGCATCGGCGAATACAAAATGGCGGTTGTCGCGGCAGCGCCGGCGGCGGTGCAGTTTTCGGTGGAGGGAATTCCCAACACCTTGGCTATGCAGGAAAAAATTCGCCGGTATCGTCAGGCCTTGTGCCGCGACGAGGACTGCGAGGAATTGTCCGGCGCGGAGGAGGCGCAAACGGTGGCGGCGGCGTTAACGGATTATTTCGCTACCACCGGGAGGCGCTTGCGGCTTAACGATTTGGGTCAGCGGGCGTTGCGCAACGCCTATATCTCCGGAAGCGGCGTGCTGTATACCTATTGGGATGACCGGGTGTGCACGGGACTATACGCCGACCGGGCGAAGCAAAAGCCGATTCGCGGCGACATCGCCTGCGAGGTGCTGGACATCGAGCAGGTGTATTTCGGTGATCCGTATTTGGAGGAGCTACAAGAGCAGCCCTTTATCCTCGTCGCCCAGCAGAAGCCGCTGGCGCAGGTGCGTCGTCAGGCGAAGCGGGAGGGCTGTGTCGGATGGGAGAAAATCCGGGCGGATGACGGCGGGCAGGAGCCGGAGGGCCGGGTGACGGTTTTGACTCGGTTTTGGAAGGAATATGACGAGGAGGGAGAATGTTGCCGGGTGATGGCCATGCGGGTGTGCCGGAACGCGGTTCTGCGGCCCGCCTGGGATTTGGGGGTGCGGCTATATCCACTGAGCCTGTTTCGCTGGGAGGAGAAGCGGGACGCGGCCTATGGAGAAAGCGAAATTCCCTATCTCATTCCCAACCAGATTGCCATCAACCGCACCGTTTCGGCTGGGGTTTGGGCGGTGATGCTGTCGGGGATGCCCATCATGTTGGTGAACGGGGAGCTTGTACCCCAGCCCATCACCAACGACCCCGGCCAAATTATCCCCATTTACGGCTCGGCGGAGGATTTGCAAAACGCGGTGCACTATGTGGAACCGCCTGCTTTTTCGGCGGATTTCAACGCCAATGTGCAAAACCTCATCACGGAAACCATGACGCAGGCCGGTATCAGCACCACCCTCTTGGGCGATGTGAAGCCGGACAACACCTCGGCCATTTTGGCGGTGCGGGAGGCATCGCTCATGCCTTTACAGCTTATTCAAAATCGCTATTTCGGCTTTATCGAGCAAACTGCCCGCATTTGGGCGGAATTCTGGCTGACGATGTACGGAGACCGGGCGTTGAAGCTGGAGCTGCCGGACGGGGTCTGGTATATGGCCTTTCAGGCAGATAAATATCGGGATTTGCTGTTGTCCATTTCGGTGGATGTGGGCGCCGGAAGCCAGTACAGCGAGACCCGCTCCGTGGAAACGCTGGACAATTTGTATACGAACGGTGTGATCACCGCAAAACAGTATTTGAGCCGCCTGCCACAGGGCTTTGTTCCAAAGCTGGATGCCCTGATGCAGGAGCTTGAATAAGGCCTTCCCTCTTGACCCCAATGGAGACAGGGGAGGTGTGATTTATGCGATAGGAGGAAAAAGCATGGAAAAAACGAACCCGATGATTCCGCAGGAGGAAGAAACAAACGAACCGGTCGGTCTGGAGGAGCCAATGCCGTTGGAAGTCTCGACGCAGGATGCTTTTTCGGGGGCGACCGAAGCGGACGGCGCGGCGCCGGTCGCGAAAATGGTCGAAGCAGAGGCAGAAGGAGAAAAGCGTGCGTCGGCGGACATCACCCACCGCCTGGCGATGGATTTTATTCGGATGCAACAGCAGATGCCTTCGTTGCAATCGCCGGATGCGCTCCCCGATGCGGTGTTTGACATGGCTGCGCGGGAGAACATCCCGCTGATGGATGCGTTTTTGCGCATCCGCTGGCAGGAGGAGCAGAAAATCCGGCGAGAGGAGGAGCGGCGCCACATGGCGGCGCTCAGCTCCAGTGGCTCTCTGCGAAAGGGACAGACAGCTGTTTCACCGGAGCAGGATGCCTTTGCCCGCTCATTTCGGCGGGCGCTGCGATGAAATGCAAAAAGCACGCAGAAAACAAAAATGTGAAAAAAGAAAGGAAAATGAAAAATGAGCTTGAATTTGAATGATATGTCTGTGAAAATGACCGATACGCTGGACAAGGCCGTAGTGGAAAAGCCGGTCACCGGCTTTCTCGCCGACAATTCCCTGCGAGGAAAATTCGTGGGCACGAAGACGGTGATGATTCCGGAGATGAATGTGTCTGGTCTGGGCGATTATAACCGGGACACCGGCTTTGTCAGCGGCACGGTTTCGGTTTCATCCACCCCCTTTACGCTGGCGATGGACCGAGGCCGCTCCTTCCAGCTGGACCGCGAGGATCATGACGAAAGCGGCGTGGCTGACCTGGCCGGCCAGATTATGGGCGAATTTGTGCGCACCCAGGTGGTGCCGGAAATCGACGCCTATGTGCTGTCGAAGCTGGCGGGCTATGCGGTGACGAAAAATCAGACGGTGACAGGAACGCCCGCCACCGAGGGGCTGAAAATGCTGCAGAATGCCATCGCCGCGGCGCAAAACGCGGTGGGCTATGACGAGGAGCTGGTGGCCTTTGTGGACAGCACCATGTGGTCTGCTCTGCAGAACAGCGAGGAGCTTTCCCGTATGCTGGTGGCCAGCGATTTTCAGAAAGGTGAGCTGAACACGCGGGTGACGAGCCTGAACGGCGTGGCGATTTTGCCGGTGCCGGACAGCCGTATGAAAACCGCCTTCACCTTCAACGACGGCACCACCTTCGGCCAGGAGAGCGGCGGATTTGTTCCCGCCTCCTCCGCCAAGAGCATCGGACTTTTGCTCATCCCGCGGCGGGCGGCGTCCCTTATCAAGAAAACCGAGCAGGTGCGCTGTTTTGACCCGGAGCATAATCTGCAGGCGGACGCCTGGAAAATGGACTATCGTCTCTATTATGATGTGGTGGTGAAAAACAGCCTTGGCAGCGGTATCATCGCCTATACCTTTGGAGAATAAGTGAATGCAGAAAGCCGTAAAAAACGATAAGGGAGGTTGGGCGATATGACAGGGTTAGCTATTGTGCGGCAAGCCTATCACCTGATGGAAGAGCCGAAAAAGGCGGCGACGGCGGGAGCGCAGGAGCTGGTGGCGGTCAACCAGATTTACAGCGAGCTTTGGTGCCGGGAGCATCTTTCCGCCTTTCAGCCGCTGGATAGTCTGCAACGACCGCTGCTGTTGTCTTGGCGATGTCTGCCGGCGATGACCTATGGCACGGCGATGCTTCTCTGTCTCAACGACGGGGAAAAGCCATATGAAAAATACCGGGCGCTGTATGAGCGGGCGGCGGCGCACACCGGCGGCCCCTACGCCAGAAGGAGGGATCGGCTGTTTGAGCGAAAATGAACCGTTGTACGATATGGCGCGACTGCGGGAGCTGGTTCTGATACACTGGCTGGAAAGCCGGCAACGCAGACGGGTGGAGCAGCCGAAAACAAAGGAACAGGAAAAATTCGGAAAATAAAAACGGCAGGACGTGAAAAAGAACGGAGCGGGCGGCGAGAGTCGTCCGCTCCGTTCTTTTTTTGCAGAAAAAATGTCCGGCATGGTCTATTTTTGCGGACAAGACCATATATATCCCACAAAAGGGGGGACAGGCATGGAATGGAGCCGATTGAAGCCCTATGTTCCGATGGAATGGTGGAAGGCTTTACAGGCAATTCCCATGGAACAGCAGGATCAAATTCAGGAAATCCGTCTTCGGCGGGATGAGCCGGTGCGCTTGTCGATGCCGACGGGAGAGTGGATATTAACTTCTGCCGGCATTGTGGAACGGGCGCAGAACGGAGGGCTTTTTTGCACTGCCGCCGCACTGGAGGACTGCTTTTTGCGCTTTTGCGAGGGGGCAGTCTATGCCCATGAGGAGGAGCTGAAAAACGGCTTTTTGTCGGTGGCCGGCGGTTTGCGGGTGGGCGTCGCCGGGACGGCGGTGCTCCGCGGCGGAGAAATCGGGTCGGTTCGCGGGATAAGCTCCCTGTGTGTTCGGTTGCCCCGTGCCCATCGGGGCTGTGCGCGGGGACTGCTTCCGCTGTTTTACGAGGATGGGCGGGTGTATAGCGGGCTGCTGGTTGGCGAGCCGGCCAGTGGAAAAACGAGCCTTTTGCGGGATTTGGCCCGCCAGCTGGCGATAAAAAACCGCCGCGTGACGGTGGTGGACGAGCGCGGCGAGCTGAGCGGGGTGGATGGGCTGGAGGGCTGTGATGTGCTGCGGGGATATCCGAAAGTGGCGGGATTGCGGCAGGCGGTGCGTTGCTTTTCGCCGGAGGCGGTTTTGTTCGATGAGCTGGGGGATGAGGCGGAGATGGAGGCTATGCGCGAATGTGCGCGCATGGGGGTGGCGGTGATTTCCTCCTTGCATGGCCGTTCGTGCGATGAGCTTTCCCACCGCCCCCTTGTGCAGCGATGGATTGAGGAAAACAGCTTCGACCGCTGGGTCTTTTTGGTTGGGCGGGAGCGGCCGGGGCGATGGTGTGCGTGTTTGAAGCCGGAGGTGAAGGGCGATGAAGTGGTTTGGAATCCTGTTGGTGGTGTTAGCTGCCGGGGGAGCGGGGCTGTATTATTCTCGGCGGCTGTATCGACGGGCGGGGCTTCTTCGACAGACGGAGCGTTTGTTGGCGGCAATGGAGGGGCAGATGAGCTTTTCAGCTCAGCCGCCGGCGTCGCTTTGCCGGGCGCTGGCGTCCTCACCGGCGCTTGACAGTGTGTGGCCGCTGGAGTCGGTGATGGCAGCGCTTGAAAAGGGGGCTTCCTTCGCGGAGGCCTTCGCCGCCGCGGTGGCGGCGCAAAGGGACATTCTCCTTCCGGAGGAGCAAAGGCTTCTGCTGGAATTCGCGGAGGGCTTCGGCGGGTCGGGCATGGAGCAACAGCTTCAGCGCATGAGCGGCTATCGGGCGCAGATTGAGGAGTGTCGCCGGACGGCGGAGAAGGAGGCGGCACAAAAGGGGAAAATTTATCAGATGATGGGCGTGGCCGCTGGAGTGTGCGCGGCGGTGCTCATGCTATAAGAAGGAAGGGACGGACGGTTCGAATGGATGTGGATTTGATATTCAAAATCGCCGCCATCGGCATTATTGTGGCGGTGCTCAACCAGCTTTTGGTACGGTCAGGGCGAGAGGAGCAGGCAATGCTCATGACCCTGGCTGGGCTAATTGTGGTGTTGACTATGATTGTGACCCAAATCAGCGAGCTGTTTTCCATGGTCAAATCGGTGTTCGGCCTATGAGTGGGACGCTGTTGTCTTTGTTGGGTGCGCTCCTCTGCGCCGCGTTGTTTGGCACGGTTTTGCGTCCGCAACGGCCGGAGCTTGCCCTTTCGCTCTGCATTGGAGCCGGTGTGCTGGTGGTGGTGCGCCTGGCGAGCCAGCTGTTGCCGTTGGTTTCGACCCTGCGGACTATGCTGGAGTCCGGGGGCGTATCGACGGAATATCTATCCTTTTTGCTGAAGGCGGTGGGGATAGTGCTGGTGACCCAGCTGACCGCCGACACTTGCCGGGATGCAGGCGAGGGGGCGCTGGCGGCGAAGGCGGAGCTTGTGGGACGGGTGCTGCTACTGATGCTCTCCCTGCCACTTCTGCGGCAGGTGCTGGCGTTGGCGACCTCCCTCATCAGCGGACAGGCGGTGGACGGATGAAAATCGGAAAAAGGCTTTGGCTGGGCTTGGCGCTGGTTTTGCTGTTATGCCCGGCGGCGCAGGCGGCGTCAGGGGACTATGAGGCGCTGGCGCAGGCCAGCGGCGCGGACGGATTGGTAGAGAGCCTTCCGGCGGATGTGCAGGAGCTGGTGGAGACACTCGGTGAAAATCCGCTTCAGCCGGATACCTATACAGCGCTGTCGTTCTCCGAAAGCGTGGAGCGGGTGTTAGCGGTTCTAAAGCGGGAAAAGAGCGCTCCTCTTCAGGCGTTGGCGGCGCTTATCACCGTGGCAACTCTGTCGGTCATGGCCGGGGAGACTGGCGACGCTCTCCAACAAGGCTTTCGGACGGTTTCGACGCTGATTTCCTGCGGGGTACTGTTAGCGCCATTTTTGGGGCTAGTGAAAACGGTGGAGACGGCGGTGGAGCGTGTGAGCGTGCTGTTGACGGGATATGTTCCGGTGTATGGGGTGGCGCTGGCCGCATCCGGCTCGGCGGTCGGGGCAGCTTCTTATCAATCGACGCTACTGGCGGCGGCGGAGCTGCTTGTGTATCTCATCCGGGCGGCGGTTCTGCCGGCGCTGATGGTTTCGCTGGCGCTGGGCTGTACGGGGACAGTGACGCCGGAGCTATCTCTCCACACCTTAAGCGATAGCGTGTATAAAGCGATTTTATGGGCGATGGGATTGTTCACAACGGTGTTCACCTTCGTCCTCTCCTTGCAACAGATGGCGGCAGCCGCCGGCGATTCTCTGGGGGGCCGGGCGGTGAAATTTTCCCTTTCCAGCTTTGTGCCGGTGGTGGGCGGCGCCTTAAGCGAGGCCTATTCAACGGTGGTGGGCTGTGCTGGATTGCTGCGCTCGACGGTGGGCTGCTTCGGGCTGGCGGCGACGGGGCTGATTTTGGTTTCGCCGCTGGTGTCCTGTCTTTGCTGGAGCTTGTGTCTGCAAATAGGCGCCGGGGTGGCGGGGCTGTTCCGGCTGGCGGAGATGGAAAAGCTTTGTCGGACGGTGGCCGGTGCGGTGCGGGTGCTCATCGGAGTTCTGGCTGTGTGCGCTTTGCTTTCGGTGCTTTCGACGACGGTGGTGGCTTTTGCATGGAAAGGAGGGGACGGATGAACGGACTCCGCGGCTGGGCGGTGGCGGTGTGCACCGTGGCGGTGGTGTGCACGGCGCTGTCCCGCCTGTTTCCGGAGACGGCGCTGGGCCGTCAGGGGCGGCGGCTGATTCCCTGTGTCTTTTTGTGTGTGATACTGGCGCCGTTGCTGAAAAATGCTTCGCTTTCGCCGGAGCTTTCCCCGGCCGCCGGAGAACAATCCGCCACGAGCGCCGCCGAGGTGGTGCGCCGGCAAACGGCTGCCCGGCTGAACCAAACGCTGTTGGACGTGGTCAATCAGGCATTGAAGGAGCATGGCTTGTCTGCAAAAAAAGTGGATTGCGGAATGGATATTGACGCCGAAGGACGCATAAGTATGGGACAGATTACCGTTTTTGTGGACGGTGATGCCGCAGTGCGCTCCGCCGCGGTCAGACAGCTGGTGGAAAAGCGTCTTGGCACGCCGGTGCTGGTGGCGCAATGGAAGGAGGAGTCGGATGGGACAAATCGGTGAGTGGGTGCAAAAGCTGTTCTTTGGTGGCTCTGTGCGCTGGAAGCGCCTGCTTGTGTATCTCGGCATCGGCGGGATTTTGCTGATCGGTCTGTCGGAATGGCTTCCCCGCTCTGCCACCGAAAGGAGCGGGGAAGGTGCGATGCAAACGGAAACGCTCTCCACTGCCCAGCTGGAGGAGGCGCTGGAAAATCGGCTGTTGACGCTGTTGACCCAAATGGAGGGCGTTGGCCAATGCCAGGTAATGGTGACGCTGGAGCGGGGCACCCAAAGGGTGTATGCGGTGAACCGCACCGAAGCGGGGAGCGGCACAGAGCGGGAGTCCTTCAACGAAAGCTATCTGACCCTTGAAACGGAAGCCGGGCTGATTGGCTTGCCGTTGACGGAGCTTCAGCCGCAGGTGCGGGGCGTGGCGGTGGTGTGCGAGGGCGGCGGCGGCGCTTCGGTGCAGAAGCGGGTGACGGCGCTGGTGACGGCGACGCTGGACATCTCCGCCCGCCGCGTGTGCGTGGAACAAATCAAGCTTGGGAGGGCAACACAATGAAAAAGCTGTTTGAGAAAAAGCAATGGATGATGCTGTCGCTGGTGGCGGCGCTGGGCGTGGCGGTGTATCTCAATTATTATTTCACCTCGGAGCCGCTTTTGCAGGCCGGCACTTCCGGGGAACCAGAAAGCTCCGTTTCGGAGGGTACTCAGAGCCGACCGCTGGGCAGCGCCTCCTTCGTGCAGGAGGGCGCTTCCTCGGCCGCCGATGGCGAGGCGAAGCCGGTGCAGGGGAGCGTGTCCCAGGCGGGCGAAAACGCGGCCGTCGCGAAGAAGGGCTATTTCGACCGGGCGCGCGAGACGCGCACCCAGGCGCGGGAGGAGGCGGTGCGCACGCTGGAGGACACCCTTGGCGGTGCGGGCGCCTCCGCCAAGGAGAAGGCTACCGCCGCCGAGCAGGCGACCGCAATTGCCGAAAACATACTACAGGAAAGCAATATCGAAAATCTGGTGATGGCGAAGGGCTTTTCCGACTGTGTGGCATTCATCGAGAACGGCGCTTGCAGTGTGGTGGTTTCGGCCGGGGAGTTGAAGGCGGCGGAATGTCTGCAGGTGCTGGAAATTGTCATGGCGCAAACGGGACTTGCGGCAAAAAACATCCAAATCACGGCGGCGAAGGACAAATGAGACTTTGTATAAAAGAAAAAATTTTGTGAAATTCCGAAAAACCGTTGCCAATTCCCAACTTTGTGTTATAATAGAGTACATAAGGACGGAATATGGTGTCTGCTCTCCGTTCTGTGTCCGAAAAACCGTCGGGCTGTTATGGCCCATAATACAAAGGAGGAACTGTCCGAATGGATGCGAAGGAATTCAAGACCGCCGAGGGAAGCTGTATCATATCTGAGGAAGTGATCGCTTCGATCGCTGCGACAGCTGCGGTTGAGGTGGCCGGTGTCGCCGGGATGGCGAACCGTCCGGCCGATTTGCGCGGAATCATCGTGCCCTCCTCTGCCGGAAAATCCGTGAAGGTGCTGAACACCGAAAACGAGACGATTCTGGATGTGTATGTGGATTTGCACCAGGGGGCGAAAATCCCCGAAACCGCCGCCCAGGTACAGCAGAGCGTGAAGCTGGCCGTTCAGGCAATGACCGGAAAACCGGTGACCCGCGTGAATGTGCACATCGCCGGAATGGTTCCGGAGGAGAAAAACGCATAAAACCGGTTCAGAGCGGCTCTCCGCGACGGTGGAGGGCCTTTCTGCTATATCCGCCTGTATATTTATGCGGCGAATAAATGAAAACGAAGCTTGAAAACAGGAGTTGTAGAGAATATGAAAAGACGTGAATCACGGGAACAGGCTTTTGCATTGATGTTTGAAAAATCCTTTCGGGATTTGCCGGTGGAGGAGCTGGCGCTTCAGGCCGCGGAGGCGCGGGACGCCGGAACCTCCGGTTTTTCCATGACTCTGGCGCGGGGTGCAGAGGAGCATATGGAGGAGCTGGACGCCCGCATCGCGGCCTGCTCTCAGAAATGGAGCAAGGAGCGCATTTCGCGGGTGGCGCTGGCGGTCATGCGGGTTGCGCTGTATGAAATGCTGTATGAAAAGGATACGCCGGAGAGTGTCGCCATCAACGAGGCGGTGGAGCTGGCGAAAAAATACGGTGGCGAGGAGGATGCCTCCTTCGTGAACGGGATTCTCGGCACCGTCTCTCGCGCCGGGTCGAACGGCGGCGAGGAGGAATGAACCGCTATTTGGGGCTGGATACCAGCAATTACACAACCTCGGCGGCGGTGTGCGCCGGCGGCGTTGTTTTGCAGGAAAAACAGCTTTTGCCGGTGCGGGCGGGGGAGCTTGGTCTGCGCCAGAGTGACGCGGTGTTTCATCACACCCGCCAGCTCCCGGAGGTGCTGGAGCGGCTTTTGACGCGCACGCCCGGCGCCTTTCGGGCGGTCGCCGCTTCTGAACGGCCGCAACAAACCGACGGCTCCTATATGCCCTGCTTTCTTGTGGGACTGGGCGCGGCGCGCCAGCTGGCTGCGACGCTGGGGGTTCCGCTGTATCGCTTCACCCATCAGCAGGGTCATGTGACGGCGGCGCTGTACGGCGCCGGGGCACTGGAGCTTTTGGACAAGCCTTTTTTGGCCTTTCATGTATCCGGAGGCACTACCGATGCGCTTTTGGTGGAGCCGGACGAAAAGGAAATTCTGCGTTGTAGGGTTGTGGGACGCTCGTTGGATTTGAAGGCCGGCCAGCTGATTGACCGTGTCGGCGGGATGCTGGGGCTGCCCTTTCCCGCCGGTCCGGCGTTGGAAAAGCTGGCCGCCGAGACGGAAACGAAAAAGCTTCCCCGTCCCTGTCTGCGCGGGCTGGATTGCCATCTGTCCGGCGTGGAAAATCAATGCCGGGACAAGCTGGCCGACGGCGAACCGCCGGCGGCGGTGGCGCGCTTCTGTTTGGATAGCGTGGCGGCGGCGGTGTGCGGGATGACCGAGGCGCTTTTGCGCACCTATGGCGATTTGCCGCTGGTATACGCCGGTGGCGTGATGTCCAATCAGGCGCTGAAGGCGCTGTTGACCGCCCGGTTTGGCGGGCGGTTTGCGCCGCCGGAGTTTTCGGCGGACAATGGGGCGGGCGTTGCGTGCCTGTGCCGAATTGCGGAGGAACGAATATGCAGGTGATTTCGGTTGGCCAGTTGAATCGCTATGTGAAAACGCTGTTGGAGGGAGATGCCCGGTTGGCGGCGGTATATATCGGCGGCGAAATTTCCAATTTCACCAATCATTATAAATCCGGCCATTTGTATATGTCGCTGAAGGATGAAACGGCGGCGGTGAAGGCGGTCATGTTTCGCGGAAACGCATCTCGCTTGGCCTTCCGGCCGGAAAACGGTATGAAGGTGATCGTGAAGGCGCGGGTGTCCCTGTATGAGCGGGACGGCGCCTTTCAGCTGTATATCGAGGAAATGCAGCCGGATGGCGTGGGCGCGTTGCAAATCGCTTTTGAGCAGTTGAAGAAAAAGCTGGCGGCGGAGGGGTTGTTCGAGGAGGCCCGCAAGCGGCCAATTCCTGCCTGTCCGATGCGTGTCGGCGTGATCACCTCTCCCACGGGGGCGGCGGTGCGAGACATTTTCAATGTCCTCGGTCGGCGGTTCCCGCTGGCACGGGTGGTGTTTTGCCCGGTGCTTGTCCAGGGGGAAGGAGCGGCCGCTTCCGTTTCGGCGGCGATTCGCCGCTTCAATGCCTGTCGCGGCGCCGATGTGTTGATTGTCGGCCGGGGCGGCGGCTCTATCGAGGATTTGTGGGCCTTTAACGAGGAAGTTGTAGCCCGCGCGGTGGCGGAGTCGGCGATTCCGGTAATTTCGGCCGTGGGTCACGAAACCGATTTCACCATCTGCGATTTCGTGGCGGATTTGCGTGCGCCGACCCCCTCGGCGGCGGCGGAGCTGGCGGTGCCGGATGCCGCCCGCCTGTGGATGACGCTGTCCTCTGTGCGGGAGCGCATAGGAACTGCCTGTCGCGGGAAATGGCAGGCGGCGGCGAAGGAGCTGGAGCTTTTGCGCTCCCGGCGTTGTTTGTCCGCCCCGCAATATTATATCGAGGAGCAGACCATGCGGATGGATCATTTGATCCATCGCTTTGCCGCGGCGGCGCGGCAGAGCCTGGCGGGCGCGGATCGCCGGCTGGCGGCGACTGCATCGAAGCTGGATGCCCTCAGCCCGCTGAAGGTGCTGGGGCGCGGATATTCTATCGGCTATGACGAAAAGGGACAGGTGCTAAACCGTGTGGCTCAAACAAAAATCGGAGACCGGGTGACATGGCGCTTGGCGGACGGTTCAGTGGGTTGTACCGTGACGACGATACAGGAGGCGGAATAAAATGGCTACGGAATGGACTTTTGAAAAGGCGATGGCGCGGCTGGAGCAGATTGTGGCGGCGCTGGAGAGCGGGAAGGTCAGCTTGGATGACTCCCTGAAGCTGTTCGAGGAGGGCACACGACTGACCGGCTATTGCAGTGGGCTTCTCAAAGAGGCTGAGCAGAAAATCGTTAAGCTTTCCGATGTGGAAAACGGCGGCGATGCGCCGACGCTGGCGGATCGCCAGGGCGAGGATATGGGTGAGGAGCTGTCGGACTGAAACCGAGGAGGAGCGAAAAATGGAGCTGTATTCCCAGCGGATAAAGGAACGGCTGCGTCGATTTGAGGAAGCGTTGCCGGGATATATGCCGAAGACCGGCGGCTTGCAAACGACTGTCGCGGAGGCGATGGCGTATGCCTGCCGCGACGGCGGAAAACGGTTGCGCCCGATGCTCCTTCTGGAGTTTTGTCGGGCGCTGGATGGCGATTGGGAGAAGGCGATGCCCTTCGCCGCCGCCATCGAGATGATTCATTGCTATTCGCTTGTGCATGACGATTTGCCTTGTATGGACAACAGCCCTGTGCGCCGGGGACGGCCATCCACCCATGCGGCTTACGGGGAGGATATGGCTCTGCTGGCAGGGGACGGGCTGTTGACGCTGGCCTTCGAAACGGCTCTTTCGCCGAAAAACAGCAGGGCATTCCCGGCTGAGCGGACGCTGAGCGCCGCGGCGGTGCTGGCGCAGTGCGCCGGCATCAGCGGAATGGTCGGCGGCCAGGTCATTGATTTGGAAAGCGAAGGAAAAAGCATCGGCCTTTCGGTGCTGGAGACGCTCCAACGAGGGAAAACGGCGGCGCTGCTGGTGGCCGCTTGCGTGATGGGCGCCCGGCTGGCGGGCGCCACTGCCGTCCAGGAGGAGGCGGCCCGCGATTTCGGCGAAAATCTCGGTTTGGCCTTCCAGATTGTGGATGATATTTTAGATGTGACGGCGACAGCCGAGGAACTGGGAAAGCCTGTGGGCAGCGACGCCGAAAACAAAAAGGTGACCTATGTTTCTTTGCTTGGTCTTGAAAAGGCTCGCGCCCTCGCCGGAGAGCGCACCGAGGCAGCGCTGGCGGCTTTGCGGTCGCTGGAAGCAGATACAGCAGACCTGGAGCGGCTGACGCGAGCCCTGCTGGAACGACATCACTGAGGAACGGAGATAATCGGGAAATGATCCGACTGGACGATATACATTCTCCCGCCGATGTGAAAAGGCTGGATGAAAAAGAGCTGCCGGAGCTTTGCGTGCTTCTGCGGCAGAAAATGATTGAAACAGTGGCCGAAAACGGGGGACACCTTTCCTCGAATTTGGGAGCGGTAGAGCTGACGGTGGCTCTGCATCGGGTGTTTACAACGCCCGATGACACCATCGTGTGGGATGTGGGACATCAGTGCTATGCTCATAAATTGCTCACCGGGCGCTATGAAGCCTTCGACACCCTGCGCAAAAAGGACGGTGTCGCCGGTTTTCCGCGCCCCTCAGAAAGCCCCCATGATGCGTTCGTGGTCGGCCATAGCAGTACCTCCATCTCAGCGGCCAACGGAATTGCCAAGGCGAAGGAGCTTCTCGGTGATCCGGGATACACGGTGGCGGTCATCGGCGACGGCGCGCTGACCGGCGGATTGGCCTATGAGGGGCTGAGCAACGCCGGCCGAAGCGACGGTCGTTTGTTAGTGATTCTCAACGACAATAAAATGTCCATCAGTCAGAATGTGGGCTTCGTGTCCCGCTATTTAGCGCATTTGCGCACGCGGGTGCGTTATGTGCGCCTGAAACAGCGTCTGACCCATTGCCTGATCCAGCTTCCGCTCATCGGAGAGCCGGTCAACCGCTGGTTGCATAGCTGGAAAAAGACGCTCAAGCGCTCGGCTTTTGCCTCCACCTCCTATTTTGAGAACATGGGCTTCCATTATATGGGGCCGGTGGACGGTCATAATCTGGAGGATTTGACCCAGGCCATGGAATCGGCCAGGAGCCTGAACCGACCGGTGCTGTTGCATGTGGCTACGGTGAAGGGAAAGGGCTACCCCTTTGCAGAGAAAACCCCGGATGTTTATCATGGCGTGGGCGGCTTCGACCCGAAAACTGGGTGCACCGCTCCGGGAAAGAAAAGCTTTTCCTCGGTTTTCGGCGAAGCGCTTTTGCGTTTGGGCGCGGAGGATGACCGCATCGTGGCGATTACGGCGGCGATGAAACAGGGCACTTGCCTTGGCGACTTTGCCGAGCGGTTTCCCACTCGCTTTTTCGATGTGGGGATTGCCGAGGAGCACGCGGTGACCTTCGCCTCCGGCATGGCGGTTGGCGGTCTTCTCCCGGTTTTCGCGGTGTATTCCACCTTTTTACAGCGAAGCTATGACCAGCTCGTCAACGATACGGCGCTGATGAACAATCATATTGTGCTGGCCATCGACCGAGCGGGGGTGGTGCCGGACGACGGCGAAACCCATCAGGGAATTTACGATGTGCCGATGCTGGCCACGGTGCCTCATGTGACCATGTATGCCCCCGCCACCTATCGGGAGCTGGAGCTGCATTTGCTTCAGGCGCTGTATGACACCGATGGGATTGCGGCGGTGCGCTATCCGAAGGGAGAGGAAAGTCCTCTGCTGGAGGGCTATGCGCCCCAATATCAACCCTTCGATTATACCGACGGCCACGGCCGGGAGCTGCTGGTGGTGACCTATGGGCGTATGTATGGCCCGGTGCTGGAGGCTGTTGGGCGGCGCGGCCGCAACGGAAAACGCACCTCGGTTTTGAAAATCAACCGCATTTTGCCTCTACCGGAGGAGATTGTGCCGCTGGCGGCGGGTTATGAGCGAGTGATTTTCGTGGAGGAGGGCGCGGTTTCCGGCGGGATCGGCGAAATGCTCGGTTGCTGCTTGGCAGAAACCGGCTTCGCCGGGAGCTATACTGTGCACGGCCTGCGGGAAACGCCGGGGGTTTGCACCACCGCTCAGGGTTTGCACGCGGCTGGGCTGGATATAGACGGCATCTATGTGCTTCTTGAAGGGGAAATCCCGGTGGAGGCGGCCGATGAGTGATTCCTCTGTGCGGTTGGATGCTTATTTGGTGCAGCAGGGCTACGCCTCCGGGCGTGACAAGGCAAAGGCTTTGCTGGCCGCCGGCTATGTGACGGTCAACGGTCGCCCGACGCAAAAGCCCTCCTTGTCGGTGAGCGAGACAGACCGGGTGGTGTGTGTTGCGCCGGCGGAGCGCTATGTGGGGCGGGGCGGCTATAAGCTGGAAAAGGCTTTGGCCGGTCGTCGCCTGGAAGGCGAACGCTGGATGGATGTGGGGGCTTCTACAGGCGGCTTCACTGACTGTCTGCTTCAGCATGGAGCGGCTCATGTTTTTTCGGTGGATGTGGGGCAGGATCAGCTGCATCCCTCCCTGCGCGCCCACCCTCAGGTGACGGTCTTGGAGCAGACGGATGTGCGTGGCGACCGCCTGCGCGCGGCGGTTTCCCCTGAAAGCCTCGATGGGATTGCCATGGATGTGTCCTTCGTGTCGCTGACGCGGGTTTTGCCGGATGCACTTTTTTATCTCAAGCCGGCGGGACAGCTGATTTGTCTTATCAAGCCCCAGTTCGAGGCCGGGCGCGGCGACATCGGAAAGCGGGGAATTGTGAAAGACCCGGCCGCTCATGAGCGGGTGATTGGGGAGCTTTTGCATTTTTGCACGGAGCTTGGCCATCCGCCCTGTGGGCTGACCTTTTCTCCCGTCACCGGCGGAGAGGGAAACATCGAATATTTGCTTTTTCTCGGTCCGGGAGAGGAAACGGTGTCATTCGAACAGGTGAAGAAAACGGTGCGAGAAGCCTTTCGCACTCTGCGAGTATAAAAAGGGAGGTGGAGTGATGATGAAAATCGCTGTGATTTCCAACGGAAAAACCGCCGAAGCGGCGGCGGTGGCGGCAGAGGTCTGCCGATGGCTGGAGGCGCAGGGTGTGCAGGTGTGCCTAACCGAAAAGCCCGGCGATCTGCCCGCACCCCAGCAGATTGCTCATGCAGTACAGGATTGTGCCTTGGCGATCGCTGTGGGCGGCGACGGCACCATCGTGCACACGGCGAAGGCGTCGGCAACGGTGGGACGGCCGGTGCTCGGTATTAACGGCGGCCATCTTGGCTTTTTGGCCGGTTTGGAACGGGACGGGCTGGAGAAAATGGCTGGCTTGCTGACGGGGGATTTTGTGACCGAGGAGCGCCTGCTTTTGGAAATCGCCGTTTGTCGCGGAGAGACTCGCCGGGTATATTATGCGATGAATGAGGCGGTGATTTCCCGTGGGGCACTGTCCCGGCTGGTAGAGCTGCAGGTGGAAAGTGCCGGGCGGGAAATTCTTTCCTGTCGGGCGGACGGCGTGATTGTGGCAACCCCCACCGGCTCCACCGCCTATTCCTTCTCCGCCGGCGGCCCGGTGGTGGACCCTGCGGTTGATTGCATTTTGGTGACGCCGGTGTGTCCCCATACGGTGACGCCTCGCTCTCAGCTGTTGCCCGCTTCGGCAGAGCTGATGGTGCGGGTGACAGCGGTGACGCCGGAGGCGTTTGTGACCGTGGATGGGGAGGAGAACGCGGCCTTTTCGCCGGAGGATTTTATCGAAATTCGCCGGGCGGCATATCCGGCAAGGCTGATTCGCCTGACCGACCGCACCTTTTATGAAAATATCCAAGACAAAATCATGGGCAGGAGGAGCTTATGAAAACGAGACGACACGCAAAAATCCTGGAAATCATCAGCGCCAATCGGGTGGAAACCCAGGAAGAGCTGCAGGAACAGCTGCGCCAGGCAGGCTATTCGGTCACTCAGGCCACTGTTTCCCGCGACATTAAGGAACTGCGGCTCATTAAGCTCCCCGATGACCGGGGCGGCTATCGCTATGGCGTGGCCACCAGCGGAAAGGAGCCGATTTCTGCTCGCTTCCATTCGATTTTTTCCGATTCTGTGGTGCGAGTACAATATGCCCAGAACATTGTGGTTGTGCACTGCCTGACCGGCATGGCGCAGGCCGCCTGCGCGGCGATGGATTCGCTTCATTGGCGTCAGGTGATCGGAACGCTGGCAGGTGACGACACCTTCATCTGCATCGCCACCAGCGAGCGAGATGCGGAGGAGCTGGTGATTGAATTGAAAAAGCTCATGAGCGGAGTGGAAAGGTAAGAGACGGTATGCTGCGAAGCTTGCAGATCGAAAACGCGGCGGTGATTGAGCGGGCCGATATTGAATTCGGCCGGGGATTGACGGTGCTCACCGGTGAAACGGGCGCCGGAAAATCCATCGTCATCGACGCCATCAATGCCCTTTTAGGCGAGCGAATCACCCGGGAAACGGTACGCCATGGCGCGGAAAACGCGTTTCTTTCGGGCGTTTTCGATGCGCTGTCACCGGAGGCGGAGGCTTTTCTCGTGGAGCAGGGCTATCGGCTGGAGGAGGATGGAACGTTGCTCATCCAGCGCCGTGTGTCTGCCGATGGACGCGGAAGCTGTCGCATCAACGGCCGCCCGGCGACGGTGTCCGTGTTGCGTCAGCTTGGGCGGATGCTGGTGAACATCCACGGCCAGCATGAAAATCAGGTTCTTCTTCAGCCGGAACGACACATCGACTATCTGGACAGGCTGGGACGGCTTTTGCCGGTGCGGCAGGCCTATGAAAAGGAATATCACAACTATTGCCGGATTCGCCGGGCGATGAAGGCCCTTTCCATGGACGAGGAGCAGAAGGCGGCGTTGTCGGAGACCTTGACTCGCCAAATCAGCGAGATTGATGCGGCGACACTGAAGCCCGGTGAGGAGGAGGAGCTGTTGGCGCGTCGGGAGCTGGTGCGTCATGCGGAAAAAATCGCGGATGAGCTTTGGATGGTGCGTCAGGCGCTGTCCGGCGAGGAGGATCGGCCCGGCGCATTGGCGCTGTTGACCGGCGCGGTGAGTTCTCTTGCCGCGGCGGGACAGGCTTCGAAGGAGCTGGCCGCATTAGCGGCGCGTCTGAAAAATGCTTTGTACGATGTGCAGGCCTGCGCCGAGGAGGCGCGGGAGGCGGAAGATTTTCTCGCCTTTGACGAAAAGGAGCTGGCGGCGCTGGAGGATCGGCTGGCGCTGATTCGGCGTCTTGTGCGCCAATATGGAACGGATGAGCAGTCGGTTCTCGCCCGGCGAGACGAGCTTCAGAAGCAGCTGGACGCCATCGAAGGAAACGCCGCCCGGCTGGCCGATTTGCAGCGCCAATCCGACGAGGCGCGGGAGGCGACCATTGCGGCGGCGACGAGGCTGAGCGAGGCGCGAAAGGCCGCGGCGGTGCTCTTTGAGAAAAATGTATGTCAGCAGCTGGCTTTTTTGGATATGCCTCATGTGAAGCTGGTGGTGGAAATGGAGCCGACGGCCTTGACTGCCATCGGCGGAGACCGGGTGGAGTTCCTTCTGTCTGCCAATCCGGGAGAGCCGCCGAAGTCCATCGCGAAAACCGCCTCCGGCGGCGAGCTGTCTCGGATTATGCTGGCGCTGAAAAGCGTTTTGGCCGGGGTGGACGAAATCGACACATTGGTGTTCGACGAGGTGGACAGTGGAATCAGCGGCCGTGCGGCCGCAAAGGTGGGCACCCTCATGCGCCAAATCGCCGCAAAGCGCCAGGTGCTTTGCGTGACCCATTTGGCACAGATTGCGGTTTGCGGCCACGACCATCTGCTGGTGCAAAAGCGAATTGAAAAGGGACGCACCTTTACAGCTGTGGAGAGCATGGACGAAGAGCGGCGGTTGCAGGAAACCGCCCGTATCATCGACGGAGAGGCGACCGCGACCGCCTTGGAGGCGGCGCGGGATATGCGCCGTCGTGCAACGGAGCAATAAATGAAAAATTCCCGGACAGCGTCCGGGAATTTTTTTCTTATTCCTCCTGCTGGGGATAGTGGGAGGGAGGAACGCCCATGTGGCGATGAAATTCTGCGGAAAAATGCTTTTCGTCCGGATATCCCACCCGGCGCGCCACCTCGGCCACGGAGAAATAGCCGGTCGCCAGCAAAATGGCCGCTCGCTTCATGCGCCAGGCGATGGTATATTGCTTCGGCGAAATTTCAAGCTCCCGCTGGAACAGCCGCCGCAGATAAGCCTCGCAAATATGCAGTTCTCCGGCCAGCTTCTGCACCGACAGGGCTGGGTCGGCATATTGCTCCTCGATGGCGGCGATCGCCTTTTGCACAAGAGGCGAAAGAGGTGGCGCTTCCCCTTGGCAGTCGGCGTGGAGAAGCGCAAAAATTTCGTTGACCAGCCCGGCGGTGTGATAGACGCGCTCCGCTCCGCCCCTATCCCAAAGCGTCAGTGCCTTTTCGAAGAGCGTCTGTATTTCCGTTGGATTTTTCGGGAGAAGGGTGTCGATTGTATGCCCGGAATGGGGATAAACATCCAGATGAAAGACAATCATTTTATCCGTTGTCGCTTCCCGGATATAGTCCGCTTCCGCCGGAAAAAAGGTGACACAGCCGGGGCAGAGGGTCAGCTGTTGCTTTTCCGAGCGGAGGGTGGCGTCTGTTTCATAGCGAAAGGAGAGGGCGGAAAAGGGGCGTCCGGCGGTATGGATGCGGCGGGCGGCGTGTTGGTCGATGCTTAGCATATCCAGCACGCGAAAGGACAAGTTCTCTTTTGTAAAAATCACAGTTCTCCCTCCTTCATTGCTTATTGTATTTGGACAGACGCGATTTGTCAACCTTTTGTTGCGGTTTTTCTGTTGTCACGGTGGGACGGATATGCTTCAATAAAGGAAAAGGAGGCGGTGAATATGTATTCGTCCTTTGAGTCAAAGGTGATTTATCAGCTGATGCTGCGGGTTTTCACGCCGGAGGGCACGCTGGCGGCGGCCAAGGAAAAGCTTCCCTTCCTGCAGGAGCTGGGCGTGGATTATATCTATCTTTGCCCCTGCTTCTTGGAGGATGACGACGGGGACCGAAGCCATTGGTCGAAGCGTCAGCGGGAATGTGGCTGCGAAAACCCGAAAAATCCTTATCGGATAAAGGATTATTATACCATCGACCCGGAATATGGCACGATGGAGGATTTGGCGCGGTTTATCCAAACGGCGCACCATCTGGGAATGCGGGTGCTGTTGGATCTTGTGTATATGCATTGCGGGCCGACAGCGGTTTTTTTAAAGGAGCATCCGGATTTCGTGCGCTGTCTCCCGGATGGCACGCCGGACTATGGCGAATATAATTTCCCCATGCTGGATTTCGAAAATCCCCGGGTGCGAGCCTATTTTTGGGAAAACATGGAATGGTATGTGCGAGAGCTGGATGTAGACGGATATCGGTGCGACGTGGGCGACAGCGTTCCGGTGGATTTCTGGGAGGAAGGCGTGCGCCGTATAAAGGCCATCAAGCCGGATATATTCATGCTGGATGAAGGGAATAATCCCCAATGGGTGGAACGGGCCTTCGACGCCTGCTATTTGCTTTTTTGGCCCTGCCACGAAGGGGTGAAACGGGTGTTTCATGGCGAAAAGCCCGCCAGTCTTTTGCGGGAAATCGAGGCTGTGCTGGATACGCCCCGTGGAAAGGCAAAAATTCGGGCGCTGGAAACCCATGACACCGTCTCCGACGAGAAAAACGGCCGCTATGAGGAATATGCCGGAACGGCGGCGACGGAAGCGGCGCTGGTGTATCAGTTCTGCATGGACGGAATTCCATTTTTGTATAACGGATATGAAATCGGCGACCGAAGCCACCATACTCTGTTCAGCAACCGCTTTAACGCCGACCACCAGACCATTGACTGGAGCCTGGTGCAGACAGAGGCGGGCCGCTACCGCTTTGCGCTGGTGCAGCGGCTGTGTCAGCTACGCCACACCGTCCCGGCGTTGTCCGAGGGAAATCTCACCTGGAAATACGGTCTTTCGGAGCAGATGATGGCCTTCACCCGGCGGGCGCCGGGCAGTCGTGTGGCCGCTGCCTTCAACACCGGCGACGGGCCTCAAACCATTACGCTGGTCGCTCATCGCTATACACCGCTTCTTTCTGCCGGAGTGCAGGAACGGGTGCTGGAAAACGGCTGTCTGGAGCTACAGCTGGAGTCGAAGGGCTATTATCTGGCTTCTTTTGAAGATTAAAAAATCAACCCACAGGGAACGCAAAATAGCGCTCTCTGTGGGCTTTTTTTGTAAAAGAAACAAAGCAATAGCGCGTGGTCTCAATCCTCAAATTGAGTCAAATGGCCGGCGGTGCGCATCCCCGGATAGCCCCATTGGCGCAAAACCTCATACACGCCGACCGCCACCGAGTTGGACAAATTCAGCGACCGGGCTTCGTCCCGGTCAATCATGGGCAGGCGCACACAGCATTCCGGGTTGTCGTGGAGAAGCGCCTCCGGCAGACCGCGGGTTTCTTTTCCGAAAACCAGATAGGCGCCGTCCGGATAAGCGACCTCCGAATGGATATGCTTGGCTTTGGTGGAAAAATAGAAAAACGGCCCCTTGTTCCGCTGGAAAAAGTCGTTGAGACTCGGATAAATGGTGATGTCCAGCAGCGGCCAATAGTCCAGTCCGGCCCGCTTGAGCTGGCGGTCGTCAATGCGAAAGCCCAGCGGCTCGATGAGGTGCAGGCGCGCTCCAGTGGCGGCGCAGGTGCGGCTGATGTTTCCGGTGTTTTGGGGAATTTCCGGCTCCACCAAAACGATATTTAATGTGGGCATGGCGTTGTGTCCTTCCTTTTTTGAAATCTGCTCCTATTATACACCTTTTTCCGCCGATGACAAGTCCGTCTCTGCGCGCTGTTCGCTTTTCTTGTGAAAAAATATTGTGTTCGGACTGTTTTTGCATGAAAACGGTTCTTGCACAGCAGCTGTGATTTGATATAATAAAGGAAAATAACGGGCGGAGGCGGACGGATGAAAATTTTGAATTTTGGTTCCTGCAATATTGACTATGTATATTCTCTCCATCACATCGTGGAGGAGGGGGAGACTGAAACGGCTGAACGAATGGAAATTTTCCCCGGCGGCAAGGGGCTGAATCAGTCGATTGCCGCCGCACGGGCGGGCGCAAGGGTGTACCATGCGGGCTGTGTGGGGTCAGACGGGCTGTTTCTGGAAACGGTTTTGCGCGAGTCCGGAGTGGATGTGGGCTATATGCGTCATCTGGAATCGAAAAACGGCCATGCGATGATTCAGGTGGGGAACGGCGGCGAAAATGCCATTTTCATTTATCCCGGCTCGAACGAAAAAATGACGCCGGAATATGTGGATGAGGTGCTTTCCGCCTTCGATCGAGGAGATTTGCTCCTGCTCCATAACGAAATCAACGCCGTGGACTATATTGTGGAAAAGGCCCATGCCCGCGGGCTGACGGTGCTGTTCAATCCGTCCCCCTATAACGAGAAAATTGCCGCAGTGGATTTTCAAAAGCTGTCCTATCTCATTCTCAACGAGGTGGAGGCGCAGGCTATCACCGGGGCGGAGGAGCCGGAGGAAGGCTTGGCGGCTTTGAAAAAGCGCTATCCGACGCTGAAGGTGCTTTTGACGCTGGGTGAAAAGGGGAGCGTGCTCATGGACGGCGAAGCTCTGTGGCGGCAGGCAGCTTATATTGTGGAGCCGGTAGACACCACCGCCGCCGGCGATACCTTCACCGGCTATTTCGCTGCCGGCCTTGCCGCTGGACGGCCGGTCTGCGAAGCGCTGCGGGATGCCTCTCTGGCTTCGGCGGTGGCGGTTTCCGGGGAAGGGGCGTCTCCGTCGATTCCGACGGCGGAGCAGGTGCGGGCGGCCGCAAGCCACCTGTCTCCTTATCCAACCGCCGGGAGCGGCCAATCGGTGCAGGAGAAAATCGAGGGTTATTTCGCCCGCCATTTGCAAAACGCCAGCCTGTCAGAACTGGCGGAGTCGCTTGGCTATTCGGCGGTGTATACCGGCAGCCTGTTTCGAAAGCTTTTCGGCCGCTCTTATACCGAATGTCTGCAGGAAAAGCGATGCGTGGAGGCGGCGCGACTGCTCATCCATTCGGACGCTTCGATTCGGGACATCGTGGGGCAGGTCGGCTATGAGAACGAGAGCTTTTTCCGGCGGGTGTTTCGAGAGCGCTATGGCGAAAATCCGCTGGAATTTCGAAAAAAGAGGAGGGGATAACGATGCGAAAATGGATTTTGGGCACCGATTGGTGGACCGATTGCGACGATGCGGTGGCGATGCGGCTGTTGGCGCGGGCGCATAAGGCTGGAGACATTCATGTGGAAGGAATCGTCATGAACGCCTGCATGGAGTATTCCGTTTCTTCGCTGGACGGCTTTCTCTGCCGGGAGGGCGTGGAGGATATCCCCATTGGAATCGACCTCAAGGCGACGGATTTCGGCGGGCGACCGCCCTATCAGGAGCACCTTTCCGCCTATGCCCGGCGGTATTGCTCCAACGAGGAGTCCTGTGAAGCGGTGTCGCTTTACAGAAAAATTCTTTCCGAAGCCACGGGAAAGGTGGAAGTTTTGGAAATAGGCTATTTGCAGGCGATGGAGGCTTTGCTGAAAAGCGGGCCGGATATGTGGTCGCCGGCCAGTGGCTTGGAGCTTGTGCGGGAGAAGGTTTCCCGGATGTGGGTGATGGGCGGAAAATGGGATGTTCCGGAAGGGGTCGAAAACAATTTCGCCCGGAACGCCCGCGCCCGCCGAGCGGCCAGCTATTTTTGCGCCCATTGCCCGGTGCCGGTCACCTTTTTGGGCTTTGAGGTGGGGGCGGATGTGCTCACCGGCGGAAAGTTGGAAAAAAGCGATTATCTTTGGGAGACCTTGCGTGACCACGGTTCTCCAAACGGCCGCAGCTCCTGGGACCCGATGCTGGTCATGCTGGCGCTCATCGGCGATGCAGAAAAGGCCGGCTATCGCTGTGTGCAGGGGACGGCGGCGGTGGATGCGGAAACCGGCGCGAACCGCTTTTCGCCTTCTGCGGACGGCCGACATTCCTTTGTGGTGAAAATAAAGGAAAATGCCTTCTATGCTGACTGGATTGAGGAGCGCATCCAATCGAAAACGGAAGAAAGCGGCGGTTGAACCGAATTTTTGCCGGCTTTTTTCGAAAAAATGCAAAAAAATCGAAAAATAGGGTTGATTTTATGCCGGAGGTGTGATAGAATATTCTGGCATGCCGTGAGATTGGGCACATAAGTGTTGGTTTTGCGGTATCACACACACGGGAAAATTCGTGCCCGGTCGGTGCCGCATCCGGATGTGCCGGACGGTGGCCGAGCTCGCCCGTGGAGGAAAAACCAAGGAGGAAATTGTTATGTCCGTCGTATCTATGAAGCAGTTGCTGGAGGCTGGTGTCCACTTCGGTCACCAGACCCGTCGCTGGAACCCGAAAATGGCGCCCTATATTTTCACGGAGCGCAACGGGATCTACATCATCGATCTCCAGAAAACCGTCCGCAAGCTGGAAGAGGCGTATATGTTTGTGCGTGATCTGTCCGCCGAGGGGAAAGAGGTGCTCTTCGTCGGCACCAAGAAGCAGGCGCAGGATTCCATCCGTGAGGAAGCGGTGCGCGCCGGCGCTCACTTCGTGAACGCTCGCTGGCTGGGTGGTATGCTCACCAACTTCCGCACCATTCGCGGCCGGATTGCTCGTCTGAATCAGCTGAAGACCATGGAATCGGATGGCACCTTCGATTTGTTGCCGAAGAAAGAAGTGGCGAAGCTGACCCATGAAATCGAGAAGCTGGAGAAGTTCCTGGGCGGTATCAAAGAGATGAAGTCTCTGCCCGGCGCTCTGTTCATCGTGGATCCCCGCAAGGAGAAGATCGCTGTGTCTGAGGCGAAAAAGTTGGGCATCCCAGTTGTGGCTATCGTGGACACCAACTGCGATCCCGACGATGTGGATTATGTGATTCCCGGAAACGATGATGCGATTCGTGCCGTGAAGCTGATCGCTTCCTGCATGGCTAACGCCATCATCGAGGGACATCAGGGTGAGCAAGGCGAGGAAGCCCCCGCCGAGGAAGCGGTCGCCGCGGAATAATTCCGCTCATTCCCTTTGAAACAATCAAACAGGAGGAAATAGATATGGCTTTTACAAGTAAAGATGTTATGGCGCTGCGTGAGAAGACCGGCGTCGGCATGATGGATTGCAAAAAGGCTCTGGAGGCCTCTGATGGCGACATGGAAAAGGCCGTCGATTATCTGCGCGAGAAGGGTCTCGCGAAGCAGGCGAAGAAAGCCAGCCGCATCGCGGCCGAGGGCATGGCCTATGCGGTCGTGGACGAGGCGAAAAAGGTGGGCGTTGTGGTCGAAGTGAACGCGGAGACCGACTTCGCCTCCAAGAGCGATAAATTCGTTGCCTTTGTGAAGCAGGTGGCTCAGGTGGTCATCGACACGAACCCGGCCGATGTGGACGCGCTGATGGCCACGGAGGTGGAAGCGGGCAAGACCATGGCCGATGTGCTTCGTGACCAGGTGCTGGTGATCGGCGAGAACCTGAGCGTGCGCCGCTTCACTCGCTATGAGGGCGACTGTGTGGCGTATGTTCATGGCGGCGGCCGCATCAGCGTGCTTGTGAAGTTCGAGGCGGATGAGAAGGCTTCCGGCTCGGAGGCTCTAGTGGAGTGCGGAAAAGATGTGGCGATGCAGATCGCCGCTCTGGGCGCGCCCTATTTGGATGAGGCGACCGTTCCTGCGGATGTGCTGGCTCACGAAAAAGAGGTTCAACTGGCGCTCATCAAGAATGACCCCAAGAATGCCAACAAGCCGGAGAACATTCTCGAAAAGATGATCGCCGGTAAGATGAAAAAGTACTTCGAGGAGAACTGCTTGGTGAATCAGGCCTTCGTGAAGGACGGAAACATCACCGTTGGCGACTATGTGGAGCAGCAGGCGAAGGCTTGCGGC
Organism: uncultured Ruminococcus sp.; assembly: GCA_964609975.1. GTDB lineage: Bacteria > Bacillota > Clostridia > Oscillospirales > Acutalibacteraceae > UBA5905. Next base: position 71,351 of record CAZSTR010000003.1, read on the forward strand.
GGCTCCATGAAGCTGGTGTCCTATGTCCGCTATGAGAAGGGCGAGGGCATCGAGAAGCGCGTGGACGACTTCGCCAGCGAAGTGGCTTCCATGGTGAAATAAGCAGAGCGCATCTGCTTTATAAAGCGGCGAACCGATTATTTTATCGGTTCGCCGCTTTTTTCGCTCTGCACAGGCGTGACTTTTTTAGACGCCGTGGGAACAGTGTGTAAATTTTAGGCAAAATCCAACGCCCGCTCTTGCAATTCTCGGATTTTGCGGTATAATATATTTGTGGAAAGTTCGATTTGGTGATGGAGTGTAACGGCTCTATTGCCTGTATACGCCCGAAAATCGGGCGAAAGGGGAGTTGTCTTATGCGGAAAACAAAAATTGTGTGCACGATTGGCCCGGCCTGCACAGAGGAAACGGTGCTGGAACAGATGTGTCTGGCCGGCATGAATGTGGCACGCTTGAATTTCTCTCACGGCACCCATGAGAGCCATCAGAAAAGCATTGATTTGCTCAACCGGGTGCGAGACCGCTTGCGGCTTCCCATCGCCATCATGCTGGACACCAAGGGGCCGGAATATCGTATCAAAACCTTTCGCGACGGCAAAATCACCCTGAAGGAGGGGGATGCTTTCGCCTTCACCACCGAGGAAGTGGAGGGGGACGAGACCCGCGTTTCCGTCAACTATAAGGGGCTGAACCGGGATTTACAGCCCGGCGACCGGATTTTACTCAATAACGGCCTGATGGCCTTTGAGGTGACCGAAACCACGGACACGGATGTGATTTGCCGTGTGACGGTGGGAGGCGAGCTGTCCAACCGAAAAAGCATGGCCTTTCCGGGAAAGGTGCTGTCCCAGCCCTATCTCAGCGAACAGGACAAGCAGGACATTCTCTTCGGCGCCCAAAACGGCGTGGATTTCATCGCCTGCTCCTTTGTTTCCTGCAAGCAGGATTTGCTGGACATTAAGTCCTTTATGCAGGAAAACCAAATCGAGGACATTGAGCTGATTGCGAAAATCGAAAACCGCTCCGGTGTGGAGAACATCGAGGAAATCTGCGAGGAATGCTCCGGCATTATGATCGGCAGGGGTGACATGGGCGTGGAAATTCCCTTTGAGGAGCTGCCCGCCATCCAAAAGCATCTTATCACCGAGTGCCGTCTGCTGGGAAAACGGGTGATCACCGCCACAGAGATGCTGGAAAGCATGATTCACAACGCTCGTCCCACGCGGGCGGAAATTTCCGATGTGGCGAACGCGGTGTATGACGGGACCAGCGCGGTGATGCTGTCCGGCGAAACAGCGGCGGGAAAATACCCGGTGCTGGCGGTGAAAACCATGGCGCGCATCGCCGAGGAGACGGAATCTCATATTGATTTCGCTCAGCGCTTCCATCATTTTGATTTCCGCATCCGGAATACGCTGGACGCTATTTCTCATGCCACCTGCGGTATGGCCATCGACATCGGCGCAAAAGCCATTGCGGTATGCTCCCTGTCGGGCACGACGGCGCGGATGGTTTCCCGGTTCCGTTGCCCGGTGGATATTCTCGGTGTAACGATTCATCCCCGCACCTGGCGAAAGCTGGCGCTCTCCTGGGGCGTGACGCCGGTGCTCAGCGATGCCTATGATTCGATTGATGTGCTGTTCTATTCGGCGAAGCATTTGGCGCAGGAAACCTTTTCCCTGCGCCCGGAGGAGCGCATCGTTATCACCGGCGGACAAACCAACGGCCGCTCCGGAAACACGAATCTCATCAAAATCGAAACCATTTAATGGGGAACGGGCATGAAAACAGAACGGATTTATGAACAGGACGCCTATTGTCGCCGTTTTTCGGCGCGGGTGCTGGATTGTCGCGCGGCCGGGGACGGCTTCGAGGTGATTTTGGATCGCACCGCCTTTTTCCCAGAGGGCGGCGGCCAGGCGGCTGACCGGGGAACGCTGGACGGTGAAGCCGTGCTGGATGTCCAGCTGCTGGAAAACGCCGTGGTACACCGGCTGGCTATGCCACTTCCTGTGGGGGTGGAGCTTGAGGGCGTCATCGACTGGGAAACCCGCTTTTCCCGGATGCAGAAGCATACCGGCGAGCATATTGTTTCCGGGCTGATTCATCGGCTATACGGGCTGGACAATGTGGGCTTCCATTTGGGAAGCGCAGATGCGACACTGGATTTGAACAGCGAGCTGACGCGGGAACAGCTGGACGAAATCGAGCTGTTGGCGAATCGGGTTGTCTGGGAAAACCGCCCGGTGCGCGCCTGGTTCCCGTCGCCACAGGAGCGCGCCGCCCTGGTTTATCGAAGCAAAAAGGCGCTGGATGGCCCGGTGCGTATCGTGGAGGTGGAGGGGGTAGACTGCTGTGCCTGCTGCGCCCCTCATGTTGCCTTCACTGGCGAAATCGGAATGATTCAGCTGTTGGACACACTTCGCTATAAGGGCGGTGTGCGTATACACATGCAATGCGGCCGGGATGCCCTGCTGACGCATCGGGAATATTTCACCCAGGTCTCGGCGGCGGCCGCCGCTCTCTCGGTGAAAACCGGCGAGCTGGCGGGAGCGGTGGCGCGCCTGCTGGAGCAAAAGGATCAGCTGACCCGTGCATTGAAAAAAGAGCAGGGACAGCGGGCGCGGCTGTGGGCGCAGACTATTGCGCCGGAAAAGGCGTGTCCGGCCTTTTGGGATGGGGCGCTGGACGGAGTGGCGGCGCGAGAAGCGCTGGCGATTTTCCGGGGACGGGGGCTTTGCCCTGCGGCGCTCTTTGTCGGTGATGATAAAAAGGGATATACCTTTACAGCTTCTGGCGGCGATTTGTCGGCCCTGCAAGCGAAAATGCGGGAAGAGCTAAAGGTGCAGGGCGGCGGCTCAAAGGAGCAAATTCAAGGCCGTACCAAGGCGAGCGCGGCGGAAATCCGCGCTTTTTGGGCGGCGAATTGTCCGCACGGCGACGATTGAGAAAAATAGCTGTAACCATAAAAAATGCTCCGGGCACCTCTGTGCCCGGAGCATTTTTTGGTGTGATTTCGTTTTGCAATTAAAGCTTTGCTGCCAGCTTTTTCAAAATATCGCTCACTGGGACAATCAAGAGACCGGCGGCCAGATTTCCGATTCCGTGCACCAAATCCCAGGGAAGCCCCGCCACAATCCATGCCAGTGTTTGCTCCCAGTTCAAATGGAACATCAGCGCCTGAGCCGGAGCGTATAGCGTGCCGAAGGCAAGACCGTGCAGACAGCAAACGAGGGGATATACGATGCAGGCAATCCCCTTCGGCATATCCTGCGGCAATAGCATGGTTACGCCCCAGAGCACCGTCCAAATGTACAGATAGGGGAGCCACCAGAGGTTGAATCCGGCATACAGGCCGTTAAGCAGGATGTAGACATAGATTGGAATCAGCGCCTTTTTGCGGAGCACCAGCGTGTAGGTCATAGTCAACATTCCGAGCAGGTGGATGTTGGGCAAAAACTCCAGCACGACCTTCGACACGAACATCAATGCTCCCAGCAGGGCGAACACGGCAGTTTCCTGGATGGATAAGGAACCAGATACGCGCTTTTTCATGTTATTTGCTATAAGCCATCTGATAGACCGCACCCTCGGTGATGGGGGTGGAGTCTACGCCGGAGTTGGCATATTGGCCGTCGATATAGAAGGCCCAATAGCTCTTGTCCACCTCATAATCGGCGGTCATGCCGTTGACGGTCTTGACATACAGTCCATATTGGCCCTCGTCGCCTGCGATGAGCTTCTGCTCCAGAAGGGCGGCGCCGACGGTGTCCTTATCGGTTTTGATGGTGAAGGTCACCACCTGCTCCTCCACCTTCACCTCGAAGTTCACGGCTTTTGCGCCTTCGCCCAGCTGGGTGTCCTTGAGGTAGGTGGCGTTTTCCCACAGACCGGTTTTGTCCACGGTGTTTCCGCAGGCCGCCAGCGAGAAAATCAGCATCAGCGCGAGAACAACGGAAACGGAGTATTGCAATACTTTTTTCATGTTTCAACCTATCCTTTCATTTTCATACAAAAGGACAAAGGCAAAAATCCCTTCCGGAAAACCGGCTGTGGCGCGCCTGCTCTGTTCGCGAAGTCGGTTTCCTCCTTGCCCAAGGGGCATTTGTCACGCACGGGCCGACAAGCATTCCGACTTAACAGCGCCGCGAAGCGGCCTGCAATACGGCAATGGCTGTTGCTGCGGATTCTCACCGCAATTTCCTTGTCCCCGCCCACGGCCGTCCGGCGGCCGGGGCGACAGCGAAAAGCGGCGGCAAAGGCCGCAGGGCTCTTCGGTGACCTGTGTTTATTCTTTTGCGGGTGCATTATACCACAGGCGCGCAAACAATTCAAGCCGCAACGACAAAATTCCAGGTATTTTGCAGTTGCAAAGTGAGAAAAAGCGTGGTATAATAGGTAGCGAATTTTGTATGTGAGGAGTTTTTTCCATGTCTGGACATTCTAAATGGAATAACATTAAGCGCAAAAAAGAGAAAACCGACGGCCAAAAAGCGAAAATTTTCACGAAAATGGGTCGTGAAATCGCGGTGGCCGTGAAGGAGGGCGGAAGCGCCGATCCATCCAGCAACTCAAAGCTGAAGGATGCCATCGCCAAGGCGAAGGCCAACAACGTGCCCAACGACAACATCGACCGCATTATCAAAAAAGCGGCCGGCGAAGGGGACGCCAACAACTATGAGGCGCTCCAGTATGAAGGCTATGGCCCCAGCGGTATCGCCGTGATTGTGGAAACTCTGACCGATAACCGGAACCGCACCGCCGGTGATTTGCGCCATTATTTCGACAAATGCGGTGGAAACCTCGGCCAGACCGGTTGCGTGGGCTTCATGTTCAACAAACGTGGCAAGCTGGTGATCGAGTCCGAGGGACTGGATGAGGAAAAGGTGATAGAGGATGCGCTGGAGGCCGGCGCTTCCGATTTCGCCGCCGATGAGGATGTGTTCGAGCTGACCACCGAGCCGGAGGATTTTTCGGCGGTGCGGGATGCTCTGGAGGCGAAGGGTTATGCCTTCGTGCTGGCGGAGGTGCAGATGGTGCCGGATATGCTCAACACCATCGAGGACGCCGACGCGGCGCAAAATATGGAAAAGCTGTTGGATTTGCTGGAGGATAACGACGATGTCCAGGATGTGTGGCACAACTGGGATCGTCCCGACGAGGATTGACGGCGAAGCGGAATTCCCGCAGGGCGTTTATATGCCCTGCGGGCTTTTTTTTGCCGAAAAACACAAAGAAAACCACAAAATATAGAAAAATTCGATTTTTTTCGCCGGTTGTCTTGTTTTTTTTCGCTGTATATGGTACGATAACACTATATATAGTACCTAAATGGCTATAAATAGCATCTGATTGGCTATAAAAATTCCAATCGGGAGGAGAAACCATGAGCGAAAATCAGAAAATGAGGCCGCAGACCGATGTGATTGCCGGGCGAAACGCGGTGATGGAGGCGCTGAAGGCGGAGCGTCCGCTGGATGCGGTTTGGGTTGCGCGAAGCGGAGAGGGCGGCGAGCGCCGGGGGAGTCTCGGCGCAATTCTCGCCCGCTGTCGGGAGCAGGGGATCCCGGTGAAGGAAGCGGATGGGCGGAAGCTGGATGCGCTGGCGCAAAATCATCAGGGAGTGGTGGCGCTGGCGGCCTGCAAGGAATACGCCAGCGTGAAGGATATTTTACAGCTGGCTCACCAGCGTGAGGAGCCACCCTTTGTGATTGTGTGTGATGAGCTGGAGGATCCGCATAATCTAGGAGCGATTTTGCGCACGGCGGAGGCGGCGGGCGCCCATGGGGTGATTGTTCCCAGTCGCCGGAGCGTTGGTCTCACCTCCACGGTATATAAGGCCTCCGCCGGGGCAGTGGAATATGTTCCGGTGGCGCGGGTGACCAACATCGTGGACACCCTGCGCCAGCTAAAAAAAGAAGGTCTGTGGGTTTATGGGCTGGATATGGACGGCTCCGACTGGTGCGCCACCGATTTGACCGGGGCGATGGCTCTGGTGGTTGGCTCGGAGGGGCGCGGAATCAGCCGCCTTGTGAAGGAAAACTGTGATTTCATCCTATCGTTGCCTATGCATGGGCATATCAACTCGCTGAACGCGTCAGTGGCCTGCGGCATTGTGCTGTATGAGGCCGCCCGGCAACGGCAGAAAATTCAGGCGAACAACGGCTGAACGGCCGGGTCAGATTCCAAACCGTAAGGAGTGTGGAAAGCTATGGCAAACGAGCATACCGGCGGCTCCATTGATTTGGACGCGTTGGTGCGTTCTTTGGTGAAGGAAAGGGAGTCCTCTCCGGAAAATTCAGCGGCGGAGGTGCCTCTAACGGAGACGACGGCGACGGTTGAGCCGGAAAGGGAGAGCTTTTCTGCGCCCGTTGAGGAGAAACAGCTCGCTTCAACCGAAGCGGAAACAGCCAAGCCGGAGGAGGATGCGGTGTATGAGCCGCCCCTTCTTTGCGTGACGGAGGCGGCGCCGTCTCAGCGGGAGAAAAAGCGTCGGGAAAAGAAAAAACGGCGAAAAGAGCCTGAGGTTGCCGTGGAGGATTGGGCGGACTGGGGGCTTATGCCCATCGGCCATTCCGCCTCCTCGGCGCATAGCGGCCTGCTGGCGGACATCCTGGAGACGTCTCTGGATGAGCTTCGCCCGGCGGAGGCGGCTGAATCAGAACAGCCGGCGGCAGAACGGGAGTTGCCGCAGCCGCCGGAGGAGGCTTTCGATGCGCCGGTGGAGATGGCCGCCGGCGAAACGCGGGAGGAGCTGGCGGCGACGCGGGTGATTGCGGAGCCAGCGGCGGAGAAGGGGGCACAAGCTCCGGCGGAGGAGATTTTCTCCGGGACGGAGGAGCTGCCGGATCAGCTGTCGCTGGAGGAGCTGGTGCGGGTGGAAACGGTGGATGACGACATTTCCGGCGAGCTTTCGCCGGAGGAACAGCTTCGCCAAACCCGCCAGGAAAAGCTTCGTGACTTTGTTCTCGCCGGCGAGGAGGAAATGAATGAGCCGGAGGAGGAGGCAGAGGAGCCGGAGGAGGAGCTTCCGGAAATCGAGGATTTCACCGGCTATGAGGATGCCCAGGCGGTGCGCCTGGAGCTGCAATATCGCTTACGCATGGCCGGACTGAGCTTTTTGCTGACCGGGCTGTTGGAAACGGTCTTGCTGGTGCTGACTCTGCTGACGGTGCTGATCGGTCGCTCACCGATCACGACGATGGGCTTTTTGACGGTGCAGACCTTTATGCTGGTACTGATGGGTGTGCTGAATTTCGGCGCGGTTTCCCGTGGCTTTTCCGGGGCGGCGGCTCTGCGGGCGAACGGGGACACGCCGGCGGCGATTGTGCTGATTTTTTCGCTGTTGACGGTGATTGCCTGCTTCTTTGCGCCAAGGGAAACCCTGCCGGCCAGTCCGGCCTTGGCGGGGCTGGTGATGCTCTTTTCCTCGGCAAGCCAGTGGGTGCGCCAGCGGCGTATTCGCGAAAACTTCGATTTCGTGGCCTATAAGGGGGAGAAATTTGCCGCCTCCTATGTAGAGGGGCCGGAGGCTTTGCAGGAGTTGAGCCGCTATAGCGGCTTAGATGCGTCGGTGAAGGTGGCATTTTTTCATCCGGCGGATTTTCTGTCGAATTTTCTTGCCAATTCGGAGGGGGAGGACGGTGCGGACGCTTGGGCGCGCTGGATGGCTCCGATTTCGGCGGGGGCGGCGCTGTTGCTGTCGCTGATTTTGCGCTTTGCAGGCTCTCTGGCTGATTTTTGGGCGTGGGTGGAGGCCTTTGGCTTTTTCTTGTGTCTGGCGAGTGTGCCAACCTTGTGGGCAATGCAGGTTTCTCTGCGGCGCAGCTGTCGTGGGATGCTGGCGAAGGGCGGCTTCTTGGTGGGGTATCCGGCGGTGCAGGCGTTCGGCTGTCCCGACGGGGTGACGCTGAATGTGACAGAGCTGTATCCGGATGAGAGTATGCTTCTCCATGGAATCAAAACCTTCTCCGGTGTTCATATTGATGATGCGATTTTGGATGCCGCTTCTCTGGCGGTGCGGGCGGGCGGCCCGCTTTCCCGCGTGTTTTGCCGCATCATCGAAAATAAGCTGGAGCTGCTTTCTCCGGTGGACAGTCTGGTTTATGAGCAGGGCATGGGACTGTCCGGCTGGGTCGGCGGCCGCCGGGTGCTGGTGGGCAATCGCCGCCTTTTGGAAAATCACGGCGTGGATGTGCCCTCCTCCGACTATGAGGCGCGCTATGCGCAAAACGGTCGCCGCCTGGTGTATCTGTCTACAGCGGGGGAGCTGTCCGCTATGTTTGTGGTCAGCTATTTGCCCGATGAGGAAATCGGCCGGGCGTTGCAGGATTTGACCCGCGCGCGGGTGTCGCTGATGCTCCGCTCGAACGACCCGAACATCACCGCCGAGACCCTTTGCCGGGATTTCCAGCTGGATGAATACTATGTGGAGGTGCTTCCTGCTTCGGTGAGCCGGATGTATGAGCGGCTGTCGGAGAAGGAGACGGAGGCGGCACCGGCAGTTCTCGCCTCCAATGGGCATATCGTCGGCATGGCGCGTGCCCTGACCGCCTGTCACAGCTTGCGGGTGCGCACCCGCATCCTTTCTGCGGTGGCGACGGCGCTATCCTTCTGCGGCTTGTTCCTTGGCGGCTGGTGGGCAACCCATGGCCTTGGCGGCTACGGTCTGCCGGCGCTGGTGTATATGCTTGCCGCGACGGCGGTGACCTGCGTTGCCCCTCTGTTCAAGAAGGGATAATTTTTCTTTGCTCTTTCAAAACGGCGAACCGATTGGTTCGCCGTTTTATCGTGTTTTATCGCATTTTAGCGCTTTTTATATCGCTCTTTGTAAATAACCTATTGACAAGATAGGCAATATTTGGTATGATGCCTACAAGAATGGTAGGTAACAGGATAAACCGTTCCGGAAAATAAAAATTTGGATTATGCAGAGAAAAGAGGAAAAATTATGCTGGTCTATGCAGATAATGCGGCCACAACCCGCATGAGCTGGGTGGCGCTGGACGCCACCCGCGAGGCTATGGAAAATGTTTATGGAAATCCATCCAGCTTGCACACAGTTGGGCAGCAGGCGGCGGAGCTGTTGGCGGCCTCCAGAGGAAAAATCGCCCGTTGTCTCGGTTGTCGCCCCTCGGAGGTTTATTTCACCTCCGGCGGAAGCGAGGCGGACAACCAGGCTATTCTTTCCGCCGCTGCCCGCGGCGAAAAGCAGGGGAAACGGCATATCCTTTCCACTGCCTTTGAGCACCACGCGGTGCTACACACGCTGGAAAAGCTGAAAAAGCAGGGCTTCGAGGTGGAGCTGTTGGATGTGCGGCAGGGAGCGACTGTCACCCCGGAGCAGATGGCGCAGGCCATCCGCCCGGACACCTGCCTTGTGACGGTGATGTATGCCAACAACGAAATTGGTTCGGTTCTGCCGATTGAGGAAATCGGGCGGATTTGTCGCGAGCGGGGCGTGCCCTTCCACACGGACGCGGTGCAGGCGGCCGGCCATTTGCCCATTGATGTGCAAAAGCAGAATGTGGATTTGCTCTCCCTGTCGGCGCATAAGTTCCACGGCCCGAAGGGCATTGGCGTTTTATACGTTCGCCAGGGCTTTCCACTGACCCCACTTATCGAGGGTGGCGCCCAGGAACGGGGAAAACGGGCGGGCACCGAAAACCTACCCGCCATCGCCGGGATGGCGGCGGCCTTGGAGGAGGCCTGCGCCCACATGGAGGAAAATCGGAAAATGGTGACCGCCTTGCGGGATCGGCTGATTGCTGGGCTGTCCGCGATTCCCCATAGCGCGCTTAACGGCGATCCGGTTCACCGGCTTCCGGGAAATGTGCATTTCTGCTTTGAGGGAATCGAGGGGGAGAGCCTGCTGCTGTTGTTGGACGAAAAAGGGATTTGTGCCTCCTCTGGCTCGGCTTGCACCTCCGGCTCCCTGGATCCGAGTCATGTGCTTTTGGCCATCGGCCGCACCCACGAAATCGCCCATGGCTCTCTGCGGCTGTCTCTGTCAGCGGAAAACACCCCGGAGGAAGTGGAGCATATCCTGCGGGAGGTTCCGGCTGTGGTGGAATATCTGCGGGGAATGTCCCCACTGTGGCGAGATAAAGTGAACGGGAAAAAGGCTTTTGTTTTGTGAAAGGAGAATAACAATGGCATTGTATAGCGAAAAGGTGATGGATCACTTCAAAAATCCCCGCAATGTGGGGGTTATTGAGGACGCGGACGGTGTTGGCGAGGTAGGAAATGCCAAATGCGGCGACATCATGAAAATTTACTTGAAAATCGAAGATGGGCGTATCGCCGATGTGAAATTCGAGACCTTCGGCTGTGGATCGGCCATCGCCTCCAGCTCCATGGCCACGGAGATGATTAAAGGACGGTCGGTGGATGAGGCGCTGCAGCTGTCCAATAAAGCGGTGGCCGAGGCGCTGGACGGCTTGCCGGCGCATAAGCTGCACTGCTCCGTTTTAGCGGAGGAGGCCATCAAGGCCGCCGTGAAGGACTATTATGACCGCAACGGCATCGCCTATGACGCCTGTACCTTTGCGGATTGCGGCGGCTGTTGCCATTGCTATGAATGAAAGGGACGGTGACGGCAATGATGGTGTCCACAAGAGGCCGCTATGCGTTGCGGGTGATGCTGGATTTGGCGGAGCATGGCGCGGACGGGCTGGTGCCCATGAAGGCGGTGGCGCAACGCCAGGAAATTTCCAAAAAATATCTGGAGCAGATTATGCCGGCGCTGACGAAGGCCGGGCTTGTGGAGGGCATCCATGGTGTGGGCGGCGGCTATCGGCTGACCCGCCCGGCAGAGGAATATCGCGTTGGAGAAATTCTCCGTTTAACCGAGGGGGATTTGGCGCCGGTGGCCTGTCTCTCCGCCCAGGGTGGCCCCTGCGGGCGCACGGTGAAATGCCGCACACTGAAAATGTGGAGCCGGTTCAACGCGCTGACAAACGATTTCTTTGATGGAATCACGCTGGCCTCCCTTCTGGAGGAGGATGCCCTCTGTTCAAAGGATGGGTAAAAAAACAATTTTTGTATCCTTCCCACAGCTACAAAAGAAAAAATCCAAACGGAAAATAAAAATTCCGTTTGGATTTTTTTATTGCTCGGTTTTTTTGATGTTTTTCCAATATTCGGCGAAGGCCTGTTCGTTTTTGTTGTCGCCAGGCTTGTAATAGACAGTGCCCACCAGCGCGTCCGGCAGATATTGCTGTTGCACCCAGTGGTGGGGGAAACTGTGGGGATATTGATAAAACTGGCCCTTGTTTTCCACATCATCGCCGTCGCAATGCTTGTTTTGCAGCTGGCGGGGAATCGGGCCGCTTCGCCCGGCCCGCAAATCCTCCATGGCGGCGTTGATAGCGTCATGGCCGGTGACAGATTTCGGCGCGAGACAAACCATGATCACCGCATCCGCCAGCGGCAGCCGCGCCTCCGGCAGTCCGATTTGCTGGGCCATGTCCACGGCGGCCTTGACGATGGGGAGAATCTGCGGATAGGCCAGCCCCACATCCTCGCTGGCGCAGACCATCAGCCGCCGACAGGCGGAGGGTAAATCTCCCGACTCCAACAGCCGCGCCAGATAGTGGAGCGCCGCATCCGGGTCAGAGCCGCGCATGGATTTCTGATAGGCGGAAAGAATATCATAGTGCTCGTCGCCCTCCCGGTCATAGCGCATGGCGCTGCGCTGGGCTAGCTGTTCCACGGTGTCCACGGTGACGGTGAGAGCGCCGTTTTCGTCCTCCTGTCCCGCCAGCACGCACAGCTCCACCGTGTTGATGGCCTTACGCACATCGCCGCCGCAGGACAGAGCAATTTTCGAATAAACGGCCGCCTCGATTTCCAGAGGGGCGGTCTGCTCCGCCCGGAGAATGTCAAAGCCCCGCCGCACCGCCTTTTCGATTTCCTCCGGCTCGATGGCCTTAAATTCGAAAACCGTGGAGCGGCTGAGAATGGCGTTATAAACATAGAAATAGGGATTTTCCGTTGTGGAAGCGATGAGGGTGATTTGCCCGTTTTCGATGAATTCCAGCAGGGTTTGCTGTTGGCGCTTGTTGAAATATTGGATTTCGTCCAGATAGAGCAAAATCCCGTTCACCCCGTCGAAGGTGTTCAGCTCCGCCACAATCGCCTTCAAATCGTTGGTGGAGGCGGTGGTGGCGTTGAGCTGGTGCAGGCGCATATTGGTCTGCCGGGCGATGATGCGGGCAACGGTGGTTTTTCCCACACCGGAAGGGCCGTAGAAAATGAGGTTTGGGATATGCCCGGAGGAAAGAATGGAGCGCAGAGCCTTTCCCGGACCGAGAATATGCTGTTGTCCGACCACCTCGTCCAGACATTTTGGACGGATGCGGTCTGCCAGGGGTGCCGCCATAAAAAATTCCTCCTCCAGAACAAAAAATTCTTAGAACGCTCTTTATCATACACCCCAACCCATAGAAAAGTCAAGAGAAAGCGTCGGCGGACGGCTTTGGGCTTGACAGATTGCCAAAAGATGGGTAAAATAAGCAACGGATCTATTTTTACAACATTTAGGGCTCGGAGAGAAACGAAAGACAAGATGTTGCCCCTCTCCAAAGCCCGGAAAAGGATGATTGCGCCTATGGCAGCGAAGAAACCGGCATATACAAACGAAAGCATAACCGCGCTGAAGGGCGCCGATCGGGTGCGCAAGCGCCCCGGCGTGATGTTCGGCTCCGACGGGCTGGAGGGCTGTGAGCACGCGGTTTTTGAAATCCTTTCCAACTCCGTGGACGAAGCGAGAGCCGGATACGGAAATAAAATCCTCATCACCCGCTATGAAGACCAGTCCATCGAGGTGCAGGATTTCGGCCGGGGTGTCCCGGTGGATTATAACCAGAAGGAGCAGCGCTATAACTGGGAACTGATTTTCTGCGAGCTGTATGCGGGTGGAAAATACGACACCGATGACTATACCCTCGGTCTCAACGGGCTTGGTGCCTGCGCGACTCAATATGCGTCGGAATATATGGATGTGGAGGTGAAACGGGACGGCTTTTTGTATACGCTTCATTTCGAGCATGGCGAAAATGTTGGCGGACTGAAAAAGGAGCCGTATGCCAAAAAGGACACAGGAACGCGCATTCGCTTTAAGCCGGACATCCAGGTTTTCACCGACATTACCGTCCCGCAGGAATATTTCGATGACATTCTCCGGCGCCAGGCGGTCGTCAACCCCGGCCTGCTGTTTCAACTGCGTAGCCAGCAGGGAAGGGGATTCGAGGAGTCCTCTTTCTTTTATGAAAACGGTATCGCCGACTATGTGAAGGAGATTTCCGGCGAGGAGGGGCTGACCGCTGTGCAAAGCTGGTCGGCGGAGCGCTCCGGCCGTGACCGGGAGGACAAGCCGGAATATAAGGTGAAGTTGAATGTGGCCATGTGTGTCTCCAACAAGGTTAATTTGCTGGAATATTATCATAACTCCAGCTGGTTGGAGCATGGCGGGTCGCCGGACAAGGCGGTGCGCTCGGCCTTTGTGTCGGAAATCGACGGCTATTTGCGCAAAAACGGAAAATATCTCAAAAGCGAAAGCAAAATCACCTTCCAGGACATCCAGGACTGCCTTGTGCTGGTTTCCTCCTCCTTCTCCACCCAGACCTCTTATGAAAACCAGACAAAGAAGGCCATCACCAATAAGTTTGTCCAGGAGGCCATGACGGAGTTTCTGCGTCATTCTCTGGAGGTATATTTCATCGAAAACAAGATGGATGCTGACCGCCTGTGCGACCAGGTGCTTATCAACAAGCGCAGTCGCGAAAAGGCGGAGAGTACCCGTCTCAATCTCAAAAAAACGCTCCAAAGCGGAAATGACCTGTCTTCCCGTGTGCCCGGCTTCGTGGATTGCCGCAGTCGGGATGTGAATGTGCGTGAGTTGTTCATCGTGGAGGGTAAATCCGCCATGGGCGCCTGCGTTCAGGCACGGGATTCGGAGTTTCAAGCGGTCATCCCGGTGCGGGGAAAAATTCTTAACTGTCTGAAATCCGAATTCGACAAAATTTTCAAAAGCGACATCATCGTCAGCCTGCTGAAGGTGATGGGGTGCGGGGTGGAGGTGCGTTCGAAGGCGAACAAAAACCTGGCCACCTTCGATTTGGCGGCTCTCCGCTTCAACAAAATCATCATTTGCACCGATGCGGATGTGGACGGCTTCCAGATTCGCACGCTGATTTTAGCGATGCTGTATCGGCTGACCCCCACGCTGATTGAGCAGGGGTATGTGTATATCGCGGAAACGCCCTTGTATGAAATCAACACGAAGACAGACACCTATTTTGCCTATAACGACCGGGAAAAGGCGGAAATTCTCGAGGAAATCGCCGGCCAGAAATTCACCATCCAGCGGTCGAAGGGATTGGGCGAAAACGAAGCCGAAATGATGTCCCTGACCACCATGAATCCGGCCACACGCCGGCTGGTGAAGGTGAATCCAACGGATGTGGAGGAAACCGCCCGCGTGTTCGATGTGCTGTTGGGGGACGACCTGGACGGACGAAAGCGTATCATCGCCGAGCACGGCGCGGAATATCTGGATATGCTGGATTTGGAATAAGGGAGAGAGAAGCGAATGGCGACGAAAAAGACCAAAAAGACCGCTCCGGCGGCGAAGGGCCTGCCGGAAAACGCCCATATCAGCGGCGCCGGAGAGGTGGAGCAGCAAATCATAACCGACACCCTCCGGGAAAACTATATGCCCTATGCCATGAGCGTCATCATGTCCCGGGCAATTCCGGAAATCGACGGCTTCAAGCCGTCCCACCGCAAACTTCTGTATACGATGTATAAAATGGGGCTGTTGCAGGGCGGTTTGGTGAAATCGGCGAACATCGCCGGCCAGACAATGAAGCTGAACCCCCATGGCGACGCGGCGATTTATGACACGATGGTGCGGCTCTCCCGCGGAAACGAGGCGTTGCTTCATCCCTATGTGGAGTCGAAGGGTAACTTCGGTAAGGCGTATTCCACCGACATGGAATGTGCCGCCTCCCGATACACCGAGGCAAAGCTCGCACCGATTGCCGCGGAGCTGTTCCGGGACATCGACAAGGACACTGTGGACTTTGTGGACAACTATGACGCGACTATGAAGGAGCCGTCTCTTTTGCCGGTGACCTTTCCGTCGATTTTGGTGAACAACAACCTGGGCATCGCTGTGGGCATGGCCAGCAACATCTGCTCCTTCAATTTGGCGGAGGTGTGCGAGACGACGGTTGCTCTGCTGAAGGACCCGGAGCATGAGCTGTTGTCCACTCTCAAGGCGCCGGATTTTCCCGGCGGAGGCCAGCTGATTTATGACCGGGCTTTGCTCCAGAAAATTTATGATACTGGCCGGGGAAGTTTGCGGGTGCGGGCTGTGTATCATTTCGACAAAGAGAACAACTGCATTGATGTGACCGAGATTCCCTATTCCACCACCATCGAAGCCATCATCGGCAAGGTGACGGAGCTGGCGAAGGCCGGAAAGCTGCGGGAAATCAACGACATTCGAAACGAAACCGATTTGAGCGGCTTGAAAATCACCATCGACCTGAAGCGAGGCACCGACCCGGACAAGCTGATGAACAAGCTCTTTGCCGCCACGCCGCTGGAGGATTCCTTCGGCTGCAACTTCAATGTTCTCATCGGCGGCGTGCCTCAGGTGATGAGCGTGCGCGGGTTGCTGGAGGGATGGATCGCCTTTCGGATGGAAAGCGTGAAGCGGCGCACCTATTTCGACCTGACAAAGGCGAAGGAAAAGCTTCATCTGCTGAAGGCGCTGGAAAAAATCCTTCTGGACATCGACAAGGCTATTCGCATCGTTCGGGAAACCGACGAGGAGGCGGAGGTTGTGCCGAA
>CAZSTR010000004.1:0-68303 GCA_964609975.1 uncultured Ruminococcus sp.
GAGGGGGAAGGGGTTCTGCTGTTTCCCGACGAGCAAATTCTTCTGGCGGAAAACAGCCTTGTCCTGTTCCCGCCCGGCTGTCCCTATTATTTCAAAGGAAAAATGCGTGTCGCCGTGCTGAATTTCGATGTCACCCGCGCCGCCGATGAACGCCGGCCGGCCCGCTCCCCCGCGCCGGCCGAGCAATTCGACGAGGGCGCCGTTTTCGACCGAGCCACCATCCGCGAGCTGGCCGGGCTGACGGTGCTCCCCGACGCCGCCTTTCTCTACGACCGCCTTCTCCGGCTGATCCACGCCTTCAACGAGCAGGACCCGTTGGCCGACGCCCTGACCGGCGCCCTGCTCAAACAGCTGTTGACCGAAATCATCCTTCATCGGCGCAAGCCCGCCGACCCGCCCGGTGCTCTGGTGGACGCCGTTTGGCGCTATATCCGCCTGTATGCGCCCCAAATCCCGAATAACCGGGCGCTGGCGAAGCATTTCGGGTATCACCCGGTTTATCTGGCCACCCTTTTTCGCGAAAAAACCGGCCAGACGCTCCACGGCGCGATTTTGGACTGTCGGCTTCAGCTGGCAAAGCGCCTTTTAGCCGAAACCGAAACGGACATCGCCGAAATCGCCTTTTCCGTCGGCTTTTCCTCCCGCAGTCATTTTTCGGAGCTGTTTTCCAAGCGGGAACGGATCTCCCCCGCCCAATATCGCAAGCAGCAGCGCTATTGTCAGCAAAATTCGGGATGAAGCTGTTTTTGCCAAAAAACGCGAAAAGACGAGGAAAATGCGAAAATTTTGCTTTCGTCGCTTGCGCAAAGCGGCAAAAAATGCTATACTTATCGCCGATTCTGCGGAAAAATCCGCAAAAAAGGAGGTTCACCCCATGAAAAAAGAAGAAACAACCACTCTCAACGGGCAAATTGTCGAAAACGCGCTCGGACTCGCAAAAGCCGAGGGCGGACATCAGCCCCCGCACCTCGCCAAAGAAGGGGGAGGCCTCCTTGCGCGTTTGAAAAATCTCTGGTTCTATTTTTCGAACTATGAAAAAATCTGGTTCTTCAGCATCCTTGTGCTAGCCGCGGTTTTTGCCTTCCTGTTCCCGGAGGAGGATGTGAACGGCGTCAACGGCAAGCTGATCATGGCACTGTATTTGGCCGACACCTTTTTGAACATCCTCTGCGAGCTGCTCATTTCCAAGCAAAGCAAATGGAACTTCATCGTTTCGGTTTTCGTGGAGCTGACAGAAATCGCCATTTGCGTTGTGCTCTCCTATCGCTTCGCCACCATGGCGTCCACCCTGTTTTTCTGGCTGCCCATCGACATCATCAGCTTCATCAGCTGGCACAGACACCCCGACCGGCAGGACCAGGAGCTGACCCAGGTGCGCAAGCTCAGCGGCCTGGCGGAGGTGCTGATCATCATCGCCATCGTTCTTTGGACGATGGGGGTGGGATATTTTCTCACCACACTGGAAATCGGCACCGAGCTATTTGGCGGAAACGCCACGCTGGAAACCGTCGTCTGCTATCTGGACGCCTGCGCCTCGGCCGTCGGCATCGCCAACGGCGTGTTCATCCTTTTCCGCTATCGAGAGCAGTGGATCGCCTGGTATCTTTGCTCCATTCTGGAGGCGGTCATCAACATTCTCTCTGGCCAATATGTGCTCCTTGTGCTGAAAGCGGGCTATCTCACCAACACCACCTACGGGTACATCCAGTGGACAAAATACATCCGCTCCCAGCAAAATCAACCGGCGCTGATCGACAGCGCCCAGGGCTGAGCCTATGCAATACGGTTCTTGTGTTTGCGGCATTTTTCGCAGTCGCCCCAACCGTTTCGTTGCCCTCGTAGACATCGAGGGCAACGAAACCGTCTGCCATGTAAAAAACACCGGCCGCTGTCGGGAGCTGCTGCTTCCGGGAAGCCGGGTGATTTTAGAAAAGGCGCAAAACCCCGCCCGGAAAACCGCCTATGACCTCATCGCCGTATATAAGGGAGAGCGCCTCGTCAACATCGACAGTCAGGCGCCCAACGCCGTGGCCGCAGAATATCTCGCCGACCGGTTTCCGGAGGCACGGCTTTCCCGCGAGGTGCGCTTCGAGGACAGCCGGCTGGATTTCCGCCTGTCCTTCGCCGACCGGGAGCTGTTCGTGGAGGTGAAGGGCTGCACGCTGGAACAGGCCTCTGTGGGATATTTCCCCGACGCCCCCACCCAGCGGGGCATCAAGCATCTCCACTGTCTCTCCCGCGCGGTGGCCGCCGGCCACCAGGCGGCGGTGCTTTTCGTCGTCCAGATGGAAGAGATTCGGGCGGTGCGCCCCAACGACGCGACCCATCCCGCCTTCGGCGCGGCCCTGCGGGCGGCAAAGGCGGCCGGCGTCTCCCTTTGGGCGGTGGGCACACGGGTGGAGGAAAACCGCCTCACCTCCGCCGCACCAATTCCCGTGGAAACTGACACGGGGGAAGTCCCGCTGCTTTTTTAGCGCTTGATAATTTTGAGGCGGTTTTTTCCGCAGAGGGCTTTACAGAATCACATATTTGTTGTATACTGTGTTGAAATGAGCTTTGTGAGGGGATATACTAATGAATTTTGAAAACCTGATTCACGCTTTCGGCGTGGAGGGCGACTTTCTCGGCTATGAAGAGCTCTTCGTTGGAAACATCAACCAGACCTATAAGCTCCGCTTCTCCAACAGGGGCGAAAAAGAGGAATATGTGTTCCAGCGGCTGAACACCTATGTGTTCAAGCAGCCCCGCGAGGTTATGTCCAACATCCAGCGGGTGACCGAGCATATGCGCAAGGCGCTGGGCGCGAACAGCGACCGGCGGGTGCTGCATTTTCTCACCGCAGCAAGCGGCGAGCCTTATGTGGAAAATGGGGACGGCTTCTGGCGCGCCTATCATTATATCGATCGCGCCCGCACCTATGACATGGTGCCCGACCCCCAGCATTTCGAAAAGGCCGGCTTTGCCTTCGGCCAGTTCCAACGGGCGTTGGCCGATTTCCCGGCCGACACCCTCAACGAAACCATCGCCCGCTTCCACGATACCCCCGACCGGATGCGCCAGCTGCACGAAGCCATCCAACAGGACGTAGCCGGCCGCGCCACCCAGGTGGAACCGGAAATCCGTTTCATCCTCGACCGGGAAAATGAAGCCGGTGCCATCGTCGAAGCGCTGGAAAGCGGAAAAATCCCCTGGCGCACCACCCACAACGACACAAAAATCAACAATGTGCTCTTCGATTTGGAAAGCGACGAGCCGATTTGCGTCATCGACCTGGACACCATCATGCCCGGCTCTTCCCTGTATGACTTCGGCGACGCCATCCGCTCCGGCGCCAACACCGCCGGCGAGGACGAGGCTGATTTGTCGCTGGTGCATTTCGATTTGGAGATGTTCGAGCGCTTCACCGCCGGCTTTCTGGCGGCCACGGGCGACCGGCTGACCGACGACGAAATTGCGCTTTTGCCCCAATCCGTGCTGATTTTGACGCTGGAGTTGTGCGCCCGCTTCCTCACGGACTATTTGAACGGTGATGTCTATTTTAAGGTGAAAAAGCCGGAGCATAACCTCATCCGCACCCGCAACCAGATCGAGCTAGCACGCCAAATGGAGGAAAAGCTGTCGGAAATGGCGGAAATCGTGAAAAAGCACCGCAACCATAACTGAACAGAAAACCGACCCCGGAGGTGAACCCCTTGGAGCTGAAACGGCCGGATTCCCGCGTGTGCATTTCATGGTCCGTTCTTTTGCTGATAACGGCGCTGATCCCCGCCGCCCTATCGGCGGCGTTGTTGCGCCTTTCCTTCGTTCCCTCCTGGCTTGGATGGGGCTTCACCGTCCTGTGGTGGCTGGTGCTCATCGGGCTGTTGGCGCTATGGATTCCCCTGCGCTATCGCCATGCGCGCTACAGCATCGGCGAGGAGGAGCTGTGCGTCGTCAGCGGAGTATACACTGTCACCCGGCGCTATATGCCCCTGACAGCGGTGCGGCATATCACCGTCATCCGCGGCCCTCTGGAACGCCTATTCAACCTGTCCTTCGTATGGGTGGCCGCCGCCGGCGGCTGGCTTTTGCTGGAGGGGCTTCCCGCCGAGGAGGCCGAGGAGCTGTGCCGACGCTGGATGCACCGCTGAGGCGAAAGGAGAACGCGTATGACGAAGACCATCCCCACGCGCCATCAGCATCCCATCGCCATGCTCCGCTATACCGCCCGGTATCTGTTTTTACTTTTGTTTCCGCTGGCGCGCGGCCTGCGGTATATTCGCTCCCCCCGCGGCCTGTATGAATGGATGCGCGGCACCTGGCAGGATCTTCTGGTGGTGCTGGCTTTGTTGCTTCTGTCCTATCTGAGCTGGCAAATGCACACCTATTCCCTGGACGCGAAGGGCTTCTGCATCCGGCGGGGAATTCTTTTTCACCGCCGCTCCCTCATCCCCCGGCGAAGCATCGTCACCCTGTCGGTGGAGCACCCCTTTTATCTGCGCCCCCTGCGCGCGGTGCGCATTTCCATCGACACCGACGCCAGCGGAAGCTATCAGGCGGATTTTTCCTTCATCATCGGTGAGAGCCGGGCGCGGGAAATCCTGGAACAAAGGCTGGAAAAGGCGATACAGCCACAATATGCTTATACGCCCCGCTGGTATCATGCGGTGCTCATGTCTTTGTTGCTGTCCAATTCGTTCAGCGGCATTTTTTTGTTGGCGACCACCCTTCACCAGACCGGACAGCTGTTGGGCGAGGGGGTGCGTGACCAGCTGTTGGGCGATTTCGAAGCCGTGGCCGGCTATATCCGGCTCATTCCCCGCACAGCGGCTCTCATCGCCCTTGTTTTGCTCAGCGGCTGGTGTGTGGCGGCGGGGCGCAACATTTTGCGCTATCTCCCCTTCCGCGCAACCCGCTATCCCCAGTTTCTCACCGTGCGCACCGGTCTGTTCACCCGCCGGGATTATTCCTGCGCGGTGGCCTGCGTGAACTATATTGATCTTCGCCAAAGCATCGTCAGCCGTCTTTTACGGCTGGAGACCGTTTTTGTCCATTGCATCGGCTACGGAAAAGGGGAAAACGCCATGTCCGTATTGATCCCCGCCTCCCGTCGCTCCCATGCCCGCCAGGAGGCCGCCCGGCTGTTGCCGGAGTTTCCGCTTCAACGGGTCACGCTCCGGACGGCGCCCCTTTCCGCCTATCGCTATGTGTTTTATCCTCTGTGGGCGATGCTTCTCCTGTCCCCGGTCTCCCGCTTTCTTCAAAGCTGGCTTCCCCAGTGGCAGGAGCTTATTTTCTATTTGACCGCGATGGCCTATATTCCCTGCCTGTGGGAGCTTCTTGTGAAGCTCATCGACCGCTATACCGCAGGACTGGCGCGGGAAAATGGCTTTCTCTGTTTGCGGTATTCCCGCTGGTATACCTTTCACACAGTGATTGTGCCGGAGGAACGGGTGGTCGTCTATCGGCTGACCCAAACACCCTTTCAGCGTCTGGGCCGCAACTGCGATGTGCTCATCGGCACCTATAACGAAAAAAGTCACAACCACCGCATCCGCAACCTGCCCCTGCAGCAGGCCGAGGAGCTGTTGGCCGGACTTTCCTGCGCCGACCACCCCACCGAATGAATCGAAGCAAGGAGCTGATTTTTCTTGGAAACTGTCCGGCTGGACGAGCTGACCGCCCACCAATTTGATACCGACCTAGCCACCGCCGCCGCTCTCATCATGGAGGGGCGCGTATGGATCGGCGCTGTCCCCGCCGAAAAGGCGGGCACACCCGTGGCCGCCGACACCCAGCTCACGCTCCGAGAAAAGCCACGAAAATTCGCCAGCCGCTCCGGCTATAAGCTAGAAAAGGCGCTAGCCGCCTTCGCGGTGAACCCCGCCGAGGCGACCGTGTGCGACATCGGCGCCAGCAACGGCGGCTTCACCGACTGTCTGCTGCAAAACGGCGCCGCCCATGTATTTTCCGTCGATGTGGCCTATGGCATCCTCGACTGGCGCTTGCGCAGCGACCCGCGGGTGACGGTGCTCGAACGCACAAACGCCCGCCGGCTGACCCCGGAGCAGTTGAACAACACTCCCTGCGATTTGGTAACAGTGGATGTATCCTTCATCTCGCTGACCAAGATTTTCCCGGCCATTCATGGCATTTTGCGCCCCGAAGGCCAGCTCATCACCCTCGTCAAGCCCCAATTCGAGGCACAGCCCCGCCAGCTGGGCAAAAACGGTATTCTGCGCGATCCGAAGGCGGATTTGCCGCCGCTTCTTTCGTCAATTTTTGCCGCCGCGGCGGAATCCGGGCTATTTTTGACCGACTTGACCGTTTCGCCCATTCACGGAACCAACGGAAATGTGGAATATCTGGCCCATTATCGTCATACGGCTCCCGCCGCCGATGCCCCGGCGACGCCGGATTTTTACGCCGCCTGCATCCAAAAGGCTCTGGCGGAGGAGCCGGATGTCTGAACAACCTCAAACAAACAATCCCGTCCTGTGCCAAACGCACAGGACGGGATTGTTCGTTCAGCTCATTCCACGGTCACGCTTTTCGCCAGATTGCGCGGCTTATCCACATCACATTCCCGATACAGCGCGATATAATAGGAAAGCAGCTGTAAGGGCACAATTTCCGACACCGCCGCAAATCGCTCCGGTGCATCCGGCACCGCCAGCACGCCGTCGGCGTCGGGGAAGGCGTTCGCATGGCTTTCATCGGTCACCACCAGCACCCGTGCCCCGCGCGCCTTCACCTCCCGAATGTTGGAGCGGGTTTTCTCCAACAGGCGGCTCTGGCAGGCCAGCGCCACCACAAAGGTGCCCTCCTCCACCAGCGAAATGGTGCCATGCTTCAGTTCTCCGGCGGCATACGCCTCCGAATGGATATAGCTGATTTCCTTCAGCTTCAGAGACGCCTCCAGCGCCACCGCATAGTCCACATGGCGCCCGATGAAATAGGCGTGCTCCAGCGAAACCCAGGCGCGCGCCTGATCGCGCACCGCCCCCTCCAGCTTCAGCCCCTTTTCCACCAGCACCGGCAGCTCCCGCAGCTCTGCGGTCATCTGCGCCCGCTCTGCCGCCGTCCGCCGCCCCAGCCGCCCGGCCAAATCAATGCCCAGCAGATACAGTAGGCAAACCTGGGTAGTATATCCCTTCGTGGTCGCCACAGCGATTTCCGGGCCGGCATGGGTATACAACACCCCATCACTCTCCATGGCGATGGAGCTTCCCACCACATTCACAATGGACAGCACACGGGCGCCCCGCGCCTTCGCCTCCCGCAAAGCGGCCAGCGAATCCGCTGTTTCTCCCGACTGACTGATCACGATCACCAGCGTGTGCTCGTTCACAAGTGGCTCCTGATAGCGAAACTCCGACGCAAGCTCCACCTCCACCGGAAGCTCCACCGTTTTCTCCAAAAAATACCGCCCGGCCATCCCGGCATGATAGGCAGAGCCGCAGGCCACCACCACCAGCCGTTCCAGCCGCTCCAGCCAAGCCTTGGGAAAATCCAGCTCTGGCAGAGAAACCGTTCCGCTCCCGTCGATGCGTCCGGTGAGAGCGGCGGCGATAGCGCGGGGCTGTTCCATGATTTCCTTGAGCATGAAATGGGCATAGCCGCCCTTTTCCGCCTCCTCCACATTCCATTCCACCTGCTGAACCGACTTCTCCACCCGGTTGCCCTGGGCGTCAAACACCTGCACACCGGCAGCGGTCAGACGCACAAGCTCATGATCCGCCAAGGACAAAACCCGCCGGGTGTGCGCCAGCACGGCGGGGATGTCGGAGGCGATGAAGCTCCCCTCCTCCGCCAGCCCCACAATCAACGGGCTGGCACAGCGCACCGCAATCATCTCATCGGGAAAATCCGCGCAAAGAATCCCCAGCGCAAAAGAGCCCTTCAGCCGCGCCACCGTTGCCTGCACCGCGGCCACGAAATTTCCCCGATACAGCCGCTCCAATAGCTGAACCACCACCTCGCTGTCGGTTTCCGAGGTGAAAACCACGCCCTGGCGCACCAGCTCCTCCCGCAGCTCCCGCTCATTCTCAATGATTCCGTTATGCACCAGCGCGAATTTTCGCCGCCGGCTCACATGGGGATGGGCGTTTTCATCGCTGGGCTTCCCGTGGGTGGCCCAGCGAGTATGGCCGATGCCCACCGTTTGGGTATACCCAACGCCGTTTTGCATATACTCGGCCAGCACGCTCAGCCGTCCCAGATGCTTTTCCACCGACAGGCCGTCCGCGCCCAGCAACGCCACCCCCGCCGAATCATAGCCCCGATATTCCAGCTTCGACAGCCCCTCCAGCAACAGCGGCGCCGCCGGCTTCTTTCCGATATATCCCACAATTCCGCACATATCCACGCCTCCAAATGTTTATGTTTTTGTGTCGTTATGGTACAGTATAGCGTATTCTCGCTCATTTTGCAACCGCTTTTTTGTCTTTTCGCGGAAATTCTTTTCAGTTTTTTCACTTTCCGCTCTATCTAAAGCTCCGCTTTCTTAGTTTCTCCAAAACCTCCGTCCTACTCTCCCAGGCACAAAAGAAACACAAAAAAAGACGGGCTCAGCTGAGCCTGTCTTTTTCCTACAATCCTTCACAGAAGCTCCCGGTGGATTTGCCGATATGCGCCGGGGGTCATGCCGATTTTTTGATGAAAAGAGCGAGAAAAATGATAAACCTCCTTATATCCGCAGGCCACCGCCACCTGGGTCACCGTCAGCCGGTTTTCCTCCAGAAGCTGTTGCGCCAGCTTCATGCGCTGTTTGAGCAGATATTGCCGTGGGGTCATTTCCAAATGCTGTAAAAACAGCTTGCGCAAATACACCTCGCTGATATGCATTTGCTCTGCCAGGCGCGTGTTGTTCAGCTCCGGGTCGGCAATATGCTCCTCCATATACGCCAAGGCCACCTGCAACGACGAATCATTCAAAAGCCGCCCCGCCGGCTCGCCGTTCACCTCCACCAGCAGTTGATACACCGCCGACAGCGCCGACAGCCGCCGCCCGGCCAAAAACCGTTCCCGCGCCCGCTCATACAGCTCCAGACAGCGCTCCGGCCGTTGCAGAGAAAAGCGGCAAAAGGCCCCGGTCAACGGCGCTGCCGTTTGAAAATTCACCACGGGAAAGCGCCCGGTTTCCTGCCTTTGCAGGGTATAGTCCGCCCCCTTGAGCGCCAAAAGAGCAACCCCCGGCTCCGACACCAAGCGCTGGTGGCCATGGCAATAGGTGATGCGCCCCTCATAGCACAAGAGCAGCCCATAGCTCAGCCGGTTTTCCATTTTGGAAACCTCTCCCCCGCGGGAATAGACCGTGCAAACATTGTCTAGCCCGGTCACCGTCACCTGTTCCAGCTCCATTTTCTCATCTCCTTTGCTCCATTGTATCACATTTTGCAATAAAATCAAGGAAATGTCGTAAAACAGTATCAAAAAACACAATATTCGTTCTGTTTTTTTCATTGTTAATGCTCCCTGTCCTGTTATAATGACGGTATAGAACAAGAAAGGAGATATTCAACAATGGAATTCAACGGAATTCAGGGAAAAACTCTGGTTGTCACCGGCGCCGGCTCCGGCATGGGGCTTTTGTTGGCTCAGGAATTCGCCCGCCTGGGTGGAAACGTGGTCATGGGAGACCTTCGGCCGGAGGAGCTTCAAAAGGAGGCGGACGCCATCAACGCCGCCTCGGAAATGGGAGGCCGCGCCGTCGTGATTGGCTGTGATGTGCGCCATTATGATGAGGTGTGCGCCATGCGGGATTTTGCGGTGGACACTTTCGGGCGCATCGACGCGCTGGTGACCATGGCCGGCGGCGCCGAAATGCGGATGTGCCAGGCTTCGGGCGAATTCCCGGATGTGCCCATCGAAATTTATGACTGGGGCATTGATGTGAACCTGAAGGGGCAGATTTATTGCGCCCACGCCGTGATGAAGCAAATGCGGGAGCAGAGAAGCGGCGTCGTCCTCTGCCTCGGCTCCATTACTGGCCTGGAGGGCTGCTCCGCGAACATTTCCTATTCCTCCGCCAAAAGCGCCGCGATGAACGGGCTTGTGCGTTCGCTGGCGAAATTCGGCGCTCCCTATGGAATTCGCTGCTGCTGTGTGGCGCCCGGCCCGGTTTTGACCCGTCCCGGCATGGCGGCCATGCCCACCGCCCTCGGCCGTGCCGCTGAGCCGATTGAGCTGGTGAATTTGATGCTGTATCTCATCTCCGATGAAGGGAGCTTCTTCGACGGAACGACCCTGCTCATGGACGGCGGGCGCAGTGTTCTTTGAGAAGGGGGCGAAAAGCATGAGCTGTTCCTTTTTAGTTCCCGGCCGACCGACGCTAACCGTCATGATTCGCGCCCGCACCGCCAAACGGGTGCAGGAGCTTGTGGAACGCGGTCTTGCCGACGGCGCAGACGCCTTCGGTCTGCAAATTGATTCCATGCTTCCAAACGAGCGGGCACCGGAGAACCTGCGGCGCATTTTCGCCGCCGCCGACGGAAGCCCCTTTTATTGCACAAACTATCGTTCTGACCAAAACGAAGGAAAGAGCGAGGACATCCTGGCCACGGAGCTTGTCGAAGCGGCGGAATGTGGCGGCGCGCTCATCGACATCATGGGCGATCTGTTTGCACCCACGCCGGGAGAGCTGACGCTGGACGCCGCCGCCGTGGAAAAGCAGCGAAAGCTGGCCGACGCCATTCATCAGCGGGGCGCCGAAGTGCTCATGTCCTGCCATGTGGGGAAGCCGCTGACGAAAAATGCCGTTTTGGAGCTGGCGAAAATCCAGCTGTCCCGCGACATCGACCTGCCGAAAATCGTCACAACCGCCGATACACCGGAGCAGGAAAACGAAGCCTTCGCCACCACTCTGCTGTTGAACCGCGAGCTGGACAATCCGTTTTTGTTCCTGTGCGGCGGCGAGCATAGCCGCCGTCATCGAAGGCTGGCCCCGGCGCTGACCGAGAGCCTGTTTCTGTGCGTGGCAGAGCGGGACGAGCTGGCCGTCCCGGCGCAGCCCCTGCTGAGCGAAGCCAAAGCGGCCTTGACCGCCGCCGGCTTTCCCCTTTGAGAGAATAAAACGAAAGGAGCTATAGACATGAAAGCTGTTTTGATTAACCCCGACCGCTCCCTGCGGTGGGATTTTGTGCCGGACCCGGTTGTGGGACCGGAGGATTGTCTGGTGAAAATCGAGGCCGCCGCCCTCAACCGCGCCGATTTGATGCAAAGGGAGGGGGACTATCCCCCGCCGCCCGGTTGCCCGGACTGGATGGGGCTGGAAATCGCCGGAACCATCGTCGGAGTCGGCCCTGAAGCGGCCGAAAAATCCCGCTGGCAGGTAGGCGATAAGGTTTGCGCCCTGCTGGGCGGCGGTGGCTATGCCGAATATGCCAATGTGAAATACGATATGCTCATGCCGGTGCCGCAGGGCTGTTCCATGGTGGAAGCCGCTGCCATGCCGGAGGCCTTCGCCACCGCCTATTTGAACCTGTTCCGCGAGGGCGGCCTGCGGCCAGGGAACACGCTGCTGATGCAGGCCGGCGCCAGCGGGCTGGCCAGCGTGGTCATTCCCATGGCCAAGGCCTTCGGTGCGCGGGTCATCACCACCATCATCGACGAAGAAAAACGCGACGCGGTGGCGAAAACCGGCGCCGACCTCATCGTCAACACCGCCACCGAAAGCCTTGCCGAGGCGCTGAAGGCCCAGTTGGACGCGGGCCACCCGGTGGATGTGACCATCGACTGCCTGGGCGGAAAGAGCATGGGCGATTGTCTGCCCTATTTGGCGCATGGCGCACGCTGGATTATGATTGCCGCCCTAGCCGGCCAGCAGACGGAAATCGACCTGAAAAACATCTATGTGCGCAATGTGCGCATCATCGGCAGCACCCTGCGCTCCCGCACTCCCGCCGTGAAGGCTGAAATTCTGGCGGAGCTGGTGGAGCAGGTTTGGCCGAAGGTGGAGGCCGGCGAAATCCGCCCCACCATCCACAAGGTTCTGCCCATCACCGAAGCCGAGGCGGCGCAGGACATCCTGTATCGCGGCGAAAACGTTGGAAAGGTCGTGCTCACCGTCGGCGACTGACCGCCCCGTTAGTATAGGCGCATAAAAAATCCGTTTCGCGATGCTTATGCTCGCGAAACGGATTTTGTTTTTCCCGGCTTCGACCGTTTTGATGTATAGCGACGGGCTTTTTGCGCACAATAACCAGCAGGAAAGCGAGGGGAATAAAAAATGCAATTATCCAATGAGAAATATGACCGCATGAGAAAAAAAGCGTCCCCCGGCTCACCGGTTTTTTCCGACTGCCTGAAGGCCTTTTTTATCGGCGGCGGAATTTGCTGCTTAGGCGAGGGGATTTTTCAGCTTTTGCGGAGCGGAATGGACGAAAAAACAGCCCGCATGACGGTTTCCATCGCGCTGATTGCCATCGCCGTTGTGCTCACCGGCCTGCGTGTTTTCGATAACGTCGCCAAGCACGCCGGTGCCGGCACGCTGGTGCCCATCACCGGCTTCGCCAACGCGGTGGTGGCTCCCGCCATCGAGTTCAAATCCGAGGGCTATGTGCTCGGTCTCGGCGCGAAAATGTTCAACATCGCCGGCCCGGTGCTCACATATGGCATCTCCGCCTCGGTGATCTACGGCGTTATTTTATGGATATGGCAGATGGTAACAGAAAAGGCTTGACCAACCGGACAAGCCTTTTCTGTTCAGCTTACAATTTCATACGAGAAAGGCTCTAAATAATCGCTGTTGCAAAAGGAAACCTCTCTGTCCAAAATTTCACGCATAATTGCAATATGTTTGTCAAAATCCTGAGGTAGCGTTTTTATCCCTTTAACAATCACCTTGTCCGCGTCACATTCACTCCATAACAAATCCCAAAACGCACTCCAATTTTTCCGTACCATTCCGGGAAATCAAAGGCGATGCGTATTCTTTCATGAACTTCCAAGAGAGAGGTACATCCCGTCAAATCCAATTCGATCCTTTTCATGGCTACGCTCCTCCTTTACGCCGCCACACGGCATACGCCTACATCGCCCCGGAAAAGCCCCTTCCTCTAAAAAATAGCCAAGCAAAACTCCGACGCAGATTTTTCGCGTTACCCCTGCGCCAATTCCTTTTCGATCAGCTTAAATGCCGATTCGATTACCTTGTCCATATCATAATACTTATATTCCGCCAGTCGGCCGCCGAAGATGACATTTCCCTCTTTTTTCGCGAGCTTTTCATATTTTTGATACAGCTCTTGATTTTTTGCATCGTTAATAGGATAATACGGCTCCATACCCTCCTGCCAATTTGTCGAATATTCTTTTGTTATCATCGTCTTTGGCTGTGTGCCAAATTCAAAATGCTTATGCTCAATGATACGCGTATAGGGCGTCTCCCGGTCTGTATAGTTCACCACGGCTACCCCCCCTGATGATTTTCCTCATCCAGGATTTCCGATTCAAATCTCACGCTGCGATATTCCAGCTTACCATAGCAATAATCATAAAACGAGTCAATCGTTCCCGTATAAATCACCTTGGCACCTAACGAATCATACTTTTCTCTGTTTTTGTTATAATCCGTGTTTAATTCCACATCACAGCCCTCGAACAAGGCATCAATCAACACATTATATCCGCCATCGTAATCCCCTGATACAAATCATTAAAATAGTTGTTATCATAGGTATACCGCACCGGAAGCCGCTTGATGATAAAGGCTGGCAGGTCTTTACATTCTCTGCCCCATTGCTTTTCCGCATAGCCTTTAACAAGCTTTTCATAAATGTCTTTTCCGACGAGACGGATGGCCTGCTACTCCAGGCTTTGAGGCACGCCGTTGATCTGCGCCCGCTGTTCGGCGATTCTCGCCTGCGCCTGCGCCGGGGTTTGCACATCGCTCCACATTTTGCTGAATGTGTTCATGTTAAAGGGCATATTGTACATTTCCCCCTTATAGTTGGCGACGGGAGAATTGGTGTATCGGTTAAATTCCGCCAGAGAATTCACAAAGCACCATACCTCTTTGTTGCTTGTATGAAAAATATGCGCGCCATACTTATGCACATGAATTCCTTCGATTTCCTCGCAATAAAGGTTTCCGCCGAGATAAGGACGCTTCTCCACCACCAGACATTTCTTTCCCCGCTTGACAGCGGCATAAACAAATGTGCCGGCGAACAATCCGCCGCCCACAAGAACATAATCATATTTTTTCATAATTCCGTCCCCTGTTCAGCACCATATCTCCTCGCGCACACCATCCTTTTTACGTGGCTTTCAGCGGTTCGCATACAATCTTGCCAGACCGCCCTCGGAGGTTTCGCGATACAGATGGGACAAATCCTTCCCTGTTTGGTACATGGTTTCCACGACCACATCGAAGGACACCTTGCGACTGCCATAAAGGAAATTGGACAGGCTGAGAGCGTTAATCGCGCGCATAGCGGCAACCGCATTGCGCTCGATACAGGGGATTTGCACCAGGCCACAAACCGGGTCGCAGGTCAGCCCCAGATGATGCTCCATCGCCACCTCGGCCGCATATTCGATTTGGTCTATCCCCATTTCAAACAGCTCGCACAGAGCTGCGGAAGCCATGCTGCAGGCGGTGCCGATTTCCGCCTGACAGCCGCATTCCGCGCCGCTTATGGAAGCGTTTGTGCTGACGATGTTTCCAATCAGCCCGGCAACAGCAAGCGCGCGGATAATGTCGTCATCGGAAAAGCTGTTCTTATCCTGCATATATTTCAGCACAGCCGGAAGAACGCCGCAGGAGCCGCAGGTGGGAGCAGTGACAATAACCCTGCAGTCGGCGTTTTGCTCGCTCACAGCAAAGGCGTATGAGCAAACCAGCCGGTTTTCCTTCGTCTGCGGGCTTTCGTCTATATGCTTCTGATTATAAAGAAACTGGGCTTTTCGTTCCACGGAAAGCCCGCCCGGCAATATCCCTGTTTTGCTCAAGCCTTCGTTGATGGAATTTTGCATCGTTTTCCAGACGGTGAGCAAAAAGGGCTTGATTTCCTTCCCTTCGTGCCGGAAAACATAATCGGAAAGGCGGATGTTTTTCGACTTGCAATATACGGCGATTTCGCCGAAATTCTTTTCGCTGTATATTTCCGGCGGAACGAGCGCTTCGTTTCCGTCCTCACGGATTTCGCCACCGCCAATGCTGTAATACCGCTTCGCACCAAGCCGGACATTTCCGCTATAGGCAATGAAATCAATGGTGTTGGGATGCTTTATATCCTGCGTTTCCGTATCAAAAACGATTTCGGTTTTCGTGGCCTTCAGCGTCTCCCGAATGGCGCGGTCGGTTCCATGTCCCGTCCCCGTTTTGGCGAGAGAGCCATAGAGTATCACCTTGAAAAAATCGGCTTCGGGGAAGCTTTCGGTGAAATTCGAGGCCGCAAAGGAAGGTCCCATGGTGTGGGAGCTGGAGGGGCCGTATCCGATTTTGTACAAATTCCGAATGGATTTCATGTTTACAACAACACCTCCCGGTTCGTTCCGTAGAATATATCGCTTCGATGGCTGATCAGCTTAAAAAACTCTTCCAGCCGCACCCAATAATCCGGGGCATAGTCCATCTCGAAGGAATGACCCCATACATAAAATATCTGCGGCGTTTCGGCATCCAGCGCAACAAATTCCCGTCCAAGGCGCATCAGGGCATCGAAATCCAAATGGTACGCGCTGGGGTTAAAGCGATACAGGTTGCTTTGGGGCTGAAAGCTGTCGGAGCAGGTGATGGTGCGGCTATACCGCACCCCGGTTTTCTCCCGCAGAATTTCGGCCACGCGGCCATTGTTGTTCACGCCGCCGCAGGGATACGCCATCCCCTCAACCTCATACCCAACCAGCGCGGACAGGCGCAGACGGTCCTGCTCCACCTGGCGCACGATTTCCTCCTCATCCAGCTGGGTAAGATTCGGATGGGTCAGCGTGTGCACCGCCACCTCATGGCCTTCATACACGCTTTTCACATCCTCCGGATGGATTTTATAATGGGCGATACGCTGTCCCTCCCGGATCAGCATCCCCCTTTGACCCAACAGCTCCGAGTTCAAATTGAAGGTGCATTTCAGCCCGTATTTGTTCAACAGCTCAATCAGCCGAATGTCCTGGGTGACACCGTCATCATAGCTGAGGGTGACCGCCTTGCGCTTATTATTCATCTCCCACGCTCCTCCGTTTCGCGTATATGCCTGTGTTAAATCAAGTATAACACACCGGCGCCGGAATGTAAATGCTCTCGCCGGGAAATGGCCTTTTTTATCTGTAGAATTGTCAATGATGTGTTACAGTTTGCATGACGAATGGTGACTCCTCCTGACTGTTTTCTGTTAGCAACTTAACTGTAATACTGGATTCCCCATTCGTCACTTCTTTTTTTGTTTGCTTCTGTAACACATCTATTGTAACCTTACACCTGTTTTTTCTTTTCATAATTTTATGCTTTACAATACGAAACAAATAAGCTATAATAAATAGGATTGGTTCACAACATAAAATTGGAGGAGATTTTTTTGAATCCCAAAATCAAAAACGAGGAAACCGATTTCCTGTTCCAGGCCATTCTTTCCTTGAAAAATACAGACGAATGTTATCAGTTTTTTGAGGATTTATGCACCGTTTCCGAGCTGAAGGCTATGGCCCAGCGCATCGTTGTGGCGAAAATGCTCAGCGAAAAATGCGTTTACAGCGAAATCGTCAAAAAAACCGGCGCTTCCACCGCCACCATCAGCCGGGTGAACCGGTCGCTGGAATATGGCTGTGACGCCTATGCCATGATTTTCAACCGACTGAAGGAATAAAAATGAACGACTATCGGGACTTTGCGGCCTTTTATGATGTACTGACAGAGGATGTGGACTATGACGGACTGGCCGATTATATCGACGAGTTGATTCGCCGACACGGCGGCCGCTGGGACCAGATGCTCGATTTGGCCTGCGGATCCGGAAGCCTGTCGCTGGCGCTGGCGGAAAGAGGCGCCGAGGTGGTGGCGGTGGATGGCTCACCGGATATGCTGGCCATCGCCCGTGAAAAAGCCGCCGAGGCGGAGGCGGACATCCTGTTTTTGTGCCAGGATATGCGTCGGCTAGACTTATATGGCACGGTGGACACCGCCGTTTGTATGCTGGATAGCCTCAACCATATCCTGAAAACCGACGAGCTGGCGGAGATTTTTCGCCGGCTGGGGCTGTTCATCGCCCCCGACGGACTGCTGATTTTCGACGCGAACACCCCCCACAAGCACAGAGAAACCCTGGGCAATAACGCCTTCGTTTTCGAAACTCCGGAATGTATGTGCGTGTGGCGCAATGCTCTTTCCGAGGCGCGCTGCGAGGTGGTCATGCAGCTGGATTTCTTCCTGGAGGAGGGGGCGGCCTACAGCCGCTATACCGACGAGGTGCGGGAGCGCGCCTATGCGCTGTCCACCTGGAAAAGCCTGCTGGAAAAGGCCGGCTTCACACTACTGGGCGTTTATGGCGACCGTAGCCTTCAGCCGCCCTCCCCGGAGGAGGACCGCTGGTTTTTTGTGGCGCGCAACCGCGCCATCGAACAAAAAAACGATCGAGAGGGATTGTAATTGGGAAAGCTGATACGCTGCCTGACCCGTGATGCAACGGTGATGGCGATGTTTTTGGATTCGAAGGATATCGTTGCCGAGGCAGAAAAAACTCATCAAACCTCGGCGGTGATGACCGCCGCCCTTGGCCGGCTGTTGACCGCCGCCTCCATGATGGGACAGATGCTCAAGGGAGCGGAGGAATCCGTCACCCTGCGTCTGAGCGGCGGCGGCCCGGCGGGCTCCGTTCTGGCGGTGGCCGACAGCCACGGAAATGTGCGGGGCTATGCCCAGCACCCGGTGGTGGAAATCCCGCTCAAGCCCAACGGAAAGCTGGATGTTTCCGGTGCCATCGGCACCGACGGCCAGCTCACCGTCATCCGAGATGAGGGCCATGGCGAGCCATATTCCGGCTCTGTGCCACTTGTTTCCGGCGAAATCGCCGAGGATGTCACCCGTTATTATGCCGTCAGTGAGCAAACTCCCACCGTGTGCGCCCTGGGGGTGCTGGTGGACAGGGATTTGTCGGTGAAGGCGGCCGGCGGATTGCTGATTCAGCTTCTGCCCTTCTGTCCGGAGGAGGTCATCGACCGGCTGGAGGAAAACATCAGCCGGCTGGAACCGGTGACCGCCATGCTGGATCGGGGGATGGCCCCGGAGAAAATTCTGGAGCGGGCGCTGGCGGGGATGGAATACGATGTGCTGGACACCGGCACTCCCTCCTACCGTTGCCCCTGCTCGGCGCAACGGGTGGAACGGGCGCTGCTCTCCCTGGGCGAAAAGGAGCTACTTTCTCTGCCGGACGAAATGGGACGGGTGGAGGTCAACTGCCAGTTCTGCAACCACGCCTACCGTTTTTCTAAAGAGGATTTGAAGCGACTGCTTCAAAATGCGTAATAGCTTCAAAATCGGTCAAAAGCCGAAAGAGGAGGATTTCACCGCCATGCATAACAAGCTCAGCACCGTCCGCTCCAACGAACGGATTCTATCGCTGATTTTTTACGATTTTATTGCTCTGTTGCTTTCTCTGTGGGTTGTGTCCGGCTGGAACACGCCTCATTTGGGAGTTTACGCCCTCAAGAACGCCCTTTTTCAGCTGGCTTTGGTAACGATTTGCCTGTATAGCTCCCGCTTTCTGCTGGGCATTTATCAACAAATCTGGCGCTTCGCCGGGGTATCCTCCTATATCCGTCTGCTGGAGGCGGATGCGCTGGCGGGCATTGCCTTTTATATCATCGGTTTGTTTTTCCCCATGTTCCCGCTGTCCTTCGTACGAAAGCTGGCGGTGGTGAGCTGTGATTTGCTGTGCTGCTTCGCCATGCGGATGGTATATCAGTTCCTGTATCAACAATCCAGTATAAACTCCCGCTTGGGACGACTGATGCGCTCCTTCGTGCGGCTGATCACCGGCGTCAACATCAAGGCGCAAGACCCGGACCGGGAGGAGCCAAGTTCCCCCAACCGCATCAAAATCGCCATCGTAGGCGCCGGACGGGTTGGCTCCATGCTGGCACAGGAGTTGCAGGACAACAAGCAGGCCAACTATACCCCAGTGCTGTTCATCGACAATGATGGGCTGAAGGTGGGCCGCCAGATTCGCTCCATCCCCATCGTGGAGGAGAGCGAGGTGGACCAGGCTCTGCTCAATCGCTATGGAATTCAAGAAATCGTCTTCGCTCTACCCCAGATGGACGCTAAATGTAAAATGGCGCTGTATCAGCAATATCAGCAATTCCAGTGCAAGGTGAAGCTTTATGACTTTCCCGTCATGCAATCGGCCGAGAAGCAAAACCGGCAGATGCGCGCCTTCGACATCGAAGACCTGCTGTTCCGAAAGCCCAAAGAATTCATCAACGACGCCACCGCTTCCTTCTATACCGATAAGGTTGTGCTAATTTCCGGCGGAGGCGGTTCCATCGGAAGCGAGCTTTGTCGCCAAATCGCCCGCATGAAGCCCCGGCGCATCATCATCCTCGACATCTATGAAAACGGCACCTATGATGTCCAGCAGGAGCTGCACATCCTGTACTCCGAGGAGCTGGAGCTTCATGTGGAAATTGCCAATGTGTGCGACCGAAAACAAATGGAAGCGATTTTCGCCCGCTGGCGGCCGGACATTGTGATTCACGCCGCCGCCCACAAGCATGTACCGCTGATGGAGCACAACTGCTATGAGGCGGTGCGCAACAATGTGTTCGGCACGCTGACCATCGTGGAAACCGCCGAAAAATTCGGCGTTTCAAAATTTATTATGGTGTCCACCGACAAGGCGGTGAACCCCACCAATGTGATGGGCGCCACCAAGCGGATGTGCGAGATGATTGTGCAAAGTCGCAAAAGCGCCACCGCCTTCAGCGCCACCCGCTTCGGAAATGTGCTCGGCTCCAACGGCAGTGTGATTCCGCTTTTCAAGCGTCAAATTGCCAACGGCGGCCCCATCACCCTTACCGACCGACGCATCATCCGCTATTTCATGACCATTCCGGAGGCCTCTCAGCTGGTGCTTCAATCCGGCGCCATGGCGAAAAACGGTGAGCTGTATGTGCTGGACATGGGAAAGCCGGTGAAAATTCTGGAGCTGGCGGAAAATATGATTTGCCTCTCCGGCTTCCGCCCATACGAGGACATCGACATTGTGGAAACCGGCCTGCGCGACGGCGAAAAGCTGTATGAAGAACTGCTCATCCGGGATGAGAATCTGGATCGCACGGAAAATGAGCTAATTTTCGTCGAACGGGATCGCCCGCTATCCGGCGAAAGCATCAACGAAAAGCTATCGCTGTTGCGTCAGGCGTTGGAAACGCGGGACGAAGAAGCCATTCGAAAGGCTCTCCACGAAGCCGTCCCCACCTTCCACACCCCGGAGGAGGTCAACAGCAACATCACCTCCGCCCGCGAAATGGCGATGGTGTAATTTTCACCTTTTCCTTTCATTTTAAGACAGAACCCAAAAAGCACGGTGTCCCCCTGCGAGGACACCGTGCTTTTTAAGCTCTGTCAGGGATAAATACAGGTGGCGCCAATCACATTGCCGGAAACAATCTGTCCCCAGGCGTTGAAGCCCACCGGCGTGCCCTCCGCACCGGGCCAAGGGGGCAACAGCCGCTCATCCAGCTCCTCCAACGTGTCGATTCGTCCCTCGGCATAGTCGCTCAGCCGACGGCGAGCGTCCTCCAGCCGCTGGCGCAGACCGCCAAAGCGGATATCCTGCACCTCGAAGCCCTGGGCCTTGTTTTCCCGATACCACTGGGTGCGATAGGCGTCATAAAACGCCGCCAGCCGCTCCAGACACACATCATATTCCGGTAAAACCGCCGCCACACGGGTACGATCCTTGCTGTCATAGGCGGCGCGGGTGTGCACACCCAGCTCCGCCTTGCAGGCCAACAGCTCACACAGCCGCTGGAAGCTCCGAAATAGATAGCCCAGCGCGGGATGATCGGCGTGAGCGGCCAGCCGCTTCGCCTCCGCCGCATATTCTTCCGCCGTGCCCTCGCTCAGCGTCGCGTCGAAAATGCCCATCAGCGGGTCATTATACAGCAGATATTTCTCCGCCGTGATGATGCCGCCCCGGCCGTTGAGGGTGTTGGGCAAATCCATCAGCATGGCATCGTCGAAGGAAAGGCCAAATTTTTTCTGGAACGCGGCCTTAATTTCCTCCTCGTCCTCCACGCCAGCAGCCAGCTGAGCCGCCTGGAACATGGCGGGCAAAAGGGAAAACCGCGAACATTCGCCGCCGTTGTCGCCCCACATGGTGAAGAACACATCCTTCACTCCATGCTCGCGACAGCTCTGCAACGCCGCCCGATTCGCCTGAAGGCTGTGAGTGTTGTGGGGGGCGAAGCCCGCCCAGCTCCAAAAGCCGCCGGCGAAGGCATGGCCCTCCTGCAGCCTCTCATGAGCAACATTCATCTGGTCATAGCGGGCCTTGTCGGTGGAATAATAATCCCAATACACCAGCTTCACATTCTCCGGAATCTGCTTGCGAATTGCATCGAATTGTTCGGTAGAGCTTCCATAATAGTCGCCGCCGTTCGCCAGACGGAAGAACATATCCGACCACATTTGCAGAGTGAAGCCATAACGCTTTCCAATGGCAGCCACCCGCTCCAGATGCTTGAGCAGGATGGAGAAGCGATCCTGCTCTCCATGGAGATCATAGTATTTTCCGCGTCCCAGCAAATGGGCTTCATCCATGCCCACATTCACGATTTTGCCGGAGATGGTTTTGGACAGAGTGCGGAACATATTTTCAACCAGCTCATACACCCGGTCGTCCTCAGCCAGCAAAATATCGTCGATGTCCACATGCCACTGATATTCCGACCAGCGAATCGCTGTCGCCAGATGCGCCAGCGTCTGGATGCAGGGAATCAGTTGAACCCCCTTAGAGGCGGCATATTGATCCACCTGACGCAACTCCTCCATGGAATAGCGGCCGCGCAAATAGCCGAAATACGGCTCGTTTTCCACCTCATAGGTGTCCTCGGTATATAGATACAGGCTGTTATAGCCCAAATCTGCCAGCAAATCCACCCACTTTTCCAAAACCTCCGGGCGAATCACCGCGTTACGGGAACAGTCAAGCATCACGCCAAAATGCTCAAAGGGTATCTTTTTTTCCATTGAAGCCAGCCTCCTTTTTCTGCTTGCATTATAGCAAAGATTACCCGGTTTGTATTTGCACAAACGAGAAGCTCATGTGCACTTTTCATCCGAAATGCCGTAAAAATCCACAAAAAAGGGAGACGCTCTCCCAGAAAGCGTCTCCCAGCGGCGTTTGCCGCAAAGCCAGCTTAAAACGCCAGTTTTTCCTCAATATAACGGCGCAAATCCGCGATCGCCACCCGCTCCTGCTGCATGGTGTCCCGATCCCGCACGGTGACACAGCCATCCTCCTCGCTGTCGAAGTCATAGGTGATGCAGAAGGGCGTACCGATTTCATCCTCCCGGCGATAGCGCTTTCCAATGGAGCCGGCGTCGTCGAAATCCACCATGAAATACTTCACCAGCTCGTCCCGCACCGCCAAAGCCTTCTCCGACAGCTTCTTCGACAGGGGGAGCACCGCGGCCTTGAAGGGGGCCAGTGCCGGATGTAGCCGCAGAACCACGCGCGTGTCGTTTTTCTCCGCGTCCACAACCTCCTCATCATAGGCGTCGCACAGCACGGCCAGCACACTGCGCTCCACCCCCAGGCTCGGCTCGATCACATAGGGGATATAGTGCTCGCCGGTTTCCTGGTCAAAATAGGTCAAATCCTTGCCGGAGGTGTTTTGATGCTGGGTCAGGTCATAATCCGTGCGATCCGCCACGCCCCACAGCTCACCCCAGCCGAAGGGGAACAGGAATTCGAAATCGGTGGTCGCCTTCGAATAGAAGCAAAGCTCCTCCGGGTCATGATCCCGCAAGCGCAGGTTTTCGTCCTTCAAACCGATGGACAAAAGCCAATCGTGGCAGAACTGGCGCCAATAGGCGAACCATTCCAAATCGGTGCCGGGCTTGCAGAAAAACTCCAGCTCCATCTGCTCGAATTCCAGCACGCGGAAGATGAAGTTGCCGGGAGTGATTTCGTTGCGGAAGGATTTTCCGATTTGGCCGATGCCGAAGGGAAGCTTTTTCCGGCTCGCCCGCTGCACGCTGGGGAAGTTCACGAAAATGCCCTGGGCAGTTTCCGGCCGCAGATATACGGTGTTTTTCGCATCCTCCGTCACACCCTGGAAGGTCTTGAACATGAGGTTAAACTGGCGAATGTCGGTGAAGTTATGCTTTCCGCAGGTGGGACAAGGGATGGCGTGCTCCTCTACAAAGGCCTTCATCTCTGCCTGAGAAAAGGCGTCGATGGGCTTCTCCAGCGTATAGCCGTTTTCGCCACACCAGTCCTCGATGATTTTGTCGGCGCGAAAGCGCTCCTTGCACTCCTTACAATCCATCAGCGGATCCGAAAAGCCCGCCAGGTGGCCGCTGGCCACCCAGGTTTGAGGGTTCATCAGAATGGCGGAATCCAGCCCCACATTATAGGGATTTTCCTGCACGAATTTTTTCCACCAGGCCCGTTTGATATTGTTCTTCAGTTCCGCGCCCAGAGGACCATAGTCCCAGGTGTTCGCCAGGCCGCCATAAATCTCCGAACCGGGGAAAACATAGCCCCGCCCCTTGCACAGGGCTACGATTTTTTCCATGGTTTTTTCCGTGTTTTTCATCTTTCCGCCTCCGCCTTTCGAAAATCAAATGTTTCCTTTAATTTTAGTATGAATAGGGAAAAATGTCAACCGCTCCCCGTCGGTTTTCCGAGAAAATTCCGATGAAAATGCGAAAATTTCCGATTTTTCAGCGAAATTGGCTGTCTCCGTTCCCTTCGGGCGGACAAGATGGCGAAAATCGCTTGAAAAAACCGAAAAGAATGGTATAATATGGTATAATCATGAATACAATGCGAGAAAAGCAGGAGGCGAGCGGAATGGCGCAACAATTATATGAAACCGCCGAGGAACAGCAGGAGCGGGTTCTTCTGGTGAGCGTGGACACCGGCGAATTCGACGCAGCGGTGTCCCTGGCCGAGTTGGCCGAGCTGGCCGCCACCGCCGGCGCCGAGGTGGTGGGCATCGCCACCCAGAAAAAGGAAGCCCCGGACAAAGCCACCTGCCTCGGCTCCGGGCGGGCGGAGGAAATCGCCCGCCAATGCGCAGCAGAGGATATCGACCTGGTCATCATGGACCGGGAGCTGTCCACCACCCAGCTGCGCAATTTGGAGGAAATTCTCCCCTGCCCCATCATTGACCGCACCGCGCTGATTTTGGACATCTTCGCCGGCCGCGCCCGCTCCGCCGAGGGGCGGCTTCAAGTGGAACTGGCCCAGCTTCAATATCGCCTGCCCCGCCTGGGCGGACAAGGGCTGTCCCTTTCCCGGCTGGGCGGCGGCATCGGCACCCGTGGCCCCGGCGAAACAAAGCTGGAAAGCGACCGCCGCCACATTCGCCGCCGCATCGACGCCATCCGGGAGCAGCTGGAAAAGGTGGACAGCCAGCGCGAGCGGCGCCGGGAACGCCGCCGCAAGGACGGCATCTCCACTGTGGCTCTCGTCGGCTATACCAACGCCGGAAAATCCACCCTGCTCAACGCCCTCACCGACGCCGGCGTGTTGGCCGAGGACAAGCTTTTCGCCACCCTCGACCCGACCGCCCGCGCGCTGAAGCTTCCCGACGGGCGTCAAGTCATGCTGGTGGACACCGTCGGCTTCGTGCGCCGTTTGCCCCACCAGCTGGTGCAGGCCTTCCGATCCACACTGGAGGAAGCGGTGGAGGCGGATGTTTTGCTTAACATCTGCGACGCCTCCAGCCCCCACGCGGCGGAGCATTTGCAGGTCACCGGCGATTTGCTCAAAGAGCTGGGCTGTGGCGACCATCCGATTTTGCAGGTCATGAATAAATGGGACCTTATGGAAAACGCCGACCCCCTCGACGGCGCCGGCCGGATTTCCATCAGCGCTCACACCGGCTGGGGAATTTCGAACCTTCTGGAGCGGGTGACCGCCCTCCTGCCGCCGGACAGACGGCGGGTGACCCTGCTTCTACCCTTTTCCAAAGGGGCGCTGGCGGAAAAATGCCGCCGGGAGGGTCAGGTAGAGCGAGAGAAATATGTCCCCGACGGCCTGTCCATGACCGTGACCCTCGGCGCCCGGCTGTTGGCCGAGGTCGCCGACTATATTCTCGAATAACCTAAACCGAAAAGACCGACTCCCGCAGGGGCATCAACCCTCCTGCGGGAGTCGGTTTTCATAATCGTCCAAAAATTCGGTGACCTGTGCACCCCGGTGATAGCCGAGCACCGTCTCCAAATTCACATTTTCGGCGCTATGGAATATATTCTGGTCGATTTGGCGGTTGGTTTTGCGCAGCTGTGCCAGCAACGCCTTGATTTCCGCCCGTTTGGAGTCGCCCCCGGTGCCGTCGGTGGCCGAACAGGCGCACCGCAAAAACTGTAGCCGGTTATACTCCGCCCAATTGACAATCGCCCTTTCACGCACAAGATACAGCGGGCGAATCAGCTCCATGCCGGGAAAATTCCGGCTGTGTATTTTCGGCATCATGGTGCGCATCTGGCCGCCATACAGCATACTCATGAGCACCGTTTCAATCACATCGTCGAAATGGTGTCCCAAGGCGATTTTGTTACAGCCCAGCTGTTGGGCATATTTATAGAGATAGCCCCGGCGCATCCGGGCGCACAAATAGCAGGGCGCCCCCTTCGTTTGCTTCTCCACAACGGAAAAAATCGGACTTTCGAAGAAATGCGCCGGAAGCTGAAGCAAATGCACATTTCCCTCAATTTGATGGCGATTTTCCGGCCGATAGCCGGGGTCCATCACCAAAAACTCCAGCGAGAAGGGCACCTCGCTTCCGTGTCGTTGTAGCTCCTGCAGGCATTTCGCCAACAGCATGGAATCCTTCCCGCCGGAAATGCACACGGCAATCCGGTCTCCGCTTTCAATCATGCGATAATCCTTTAGCCCGCCGATGAAGGGGTTCCATATAGTCTTTCGATAGGTGGTGATGATACTGCGCTCGATGGCGGCGCACCGTTCCATAAATTCAGCGCTCCTTTGCGGTTCGGCTTTTCAAAATGTGCGTTACACCGCTCCACAGGGGACGCAGGTTGATGAGCAGCAGCAGAACAAAAATCGCCCCCTGCCAAAGCACCCAGCCCCTTACCTCCCGCACCATCAGAACGCTTTGCGCCGTCAGCAACAGAACGCTGGACAAGAAGCGGGGAAAATCCCACCGCAGACGCACGAAGCGCCGCGTGTGGACGCTCCGCAGAGCGAACACAAGAGTATAGCTCAACGCCGTGGAAACCGCGGCGCCCTGCACCCCGAAAAGCCCAATGAGAAAATAGTTTCCGATCACATTGCCCACCGTGCCGACGAGGGTTGTCCAGAGGGTGCTTCGGCTTTTTTTCTCCACGGTATAAATCGTTCCAAGAAAGGAGACAAGACAGGAGAGCACGGTGGCCATCACCAGCGTCGGCATATACTGCCAGGAGGGGTAAAAGCTGTCCGCCACCAAAATCCGGGTGATCAGCTTCGAAAACATAACCAGCCCCGAGCCGCACACAAAGAGAAGCGAATGATACATCGTGAAAATCCGACTGAAGAACTGTTCCCGCTCCAGACGGCTTTTCTCGGTGAGAATGGACATTTGCCAGGCGTCCATGAAAACGCCGCTGATGAGGATGAGCAAATTTGGAATTTTATAGGAGACCGCATACAGCCCGTTCGCTTCCTCGTTGATCATCCAGGTAACCATATACCGGTCGGACACATCCGTCACCCACCACAGCGCGGTGGTGGGAATCAGCGGCACCGAATAACGAAGCATCGCCCCCATCACCCGCTTGTCCAATGCGGCGGGACGGATGAAGCGATACAGCCGCGCCCGGAAAAACAAAATCAGAATACAGATCGCGTCGGACAGAACAATCGCCAGAATGTATCCGATGACCCCGATCTTCAGCACCGCCAGAAACAGCACATCCAGCCCCAGCGTGATGGCCGTGCCGATGACACTGCAAACAGCAAACAGGCGCACCCTCTGCATGGTTTTTACCTGGTAGGCGAACAGATAATGCAGCATGGAGGTGAGCACAAACACATACATCCAGACGGTATAGCCCTCAAACTTTGGAATCCGCCCCACAAGAGGCGCAAACAGCAGAAAAACACCAAAGCCGAAAATATCCACCGCCAGCCCCGTAGTCAGCACCTTCGAGCGGTCGGTTTCGCCGTCCATGCCGAAGCGCAGCACCGCGTTGTTGATACCGAGAGACACCAGCGGAATCAGCAAATTCGCCGCCTGCACCAGCAAATCAACGATGCCGTATTCTCCGTTGGTGAGATAGCTTGTATACAGGGGCATCAAAAGCACCGTCAGCACCTTTGAGCTGAAGGTACCGATGCCTAAAATCAGTGTGTTGGAAAACAGCTTATGATACCGGTTCTTTGTCAAAAAACTTCCACTCCTTGCACCCAAAGCTTTGCATTACTCCGCCAATTCGCCCACATCGTTGAGAATCAGGCTGGGACGGTACGGGAAGGCATCCACCGTTTCCCGCGAAGAAACACCCGACAAAACCAGCACCGTATCCGCGCCGGATTCGATGCCGGCGATGATGTCGGTGTCCATCCGGTCGCCGATGATGGCGATTTCGCTGGGGCCACAGCCCAAATGCTTGATACCGCTGCGCATCATCAGCGGATTCGGCTTTCCGAGAAAATAGGCCTGCTTCCCGGTAGAAAGCTCGATGGGGGCAATGAGCGCTTTCGTAGCGGGCACAATCACATTCCCCTCGGCAGGGCCGGTCATGTCCGGGTTCGTGCCGATGAGCTTCGCGCCGTTTTCCACAAGGCGCACTGCCTTGCACAGGTTTTGATAGTGATAGCTCTGAGTTTCGCCCACCACCACATAATCCGGATTCACATCGTTGAGGCTGATGCCCGCTTCATACAAGGCGTTGGTCAGACCCGCCTCACCGATACAGAAAACCGAACAGCCCGGCGCCTGGGTTTTGAGAAACTTGGCGGTAGCGAGGGCGCTGGTATAAAAATGGTTTTCCTCCACATCTAGACCGAGACGCAGCAGCTTCGTGCGCAGCTCACGGGGGGTACGCTCACTGCTGTTGGTCAAAAACAGATATTGCTTGTCGTTTTCCTGCAGCCAGCGAAAAAAGTCCTTGGCGCTGGGCAACAAATGATTTCCGTGATAAATCACGCCGTCCATGTCGCAAATAAAGCCCTTTTTCTGCCGAATGGTTTCCAATGTAACGCTCATCGTTTTTTCTCCTCTTTTTTATTATTAGCACCGGTCATTGATTTTTCTCAAATTTCCCAAAATTCAGCCAAGGTCTCGGCAGAAATTGTCTCCACCCGCCGCAGGGAAAAAGACTCCTCCCCACAAATTGCCAAAAACAGCTCGTCCACCGCCAGCTCCTGCCAAAACAGCCCCTTTTCCTCTCCCGGCCCGCAATAAAGCGCGCCGGAGGCGGCCAGCGGAACCGAAACGCCGCGCATCGGCAGGCTCAGCCCGAAGCCGCCACGCTTGAGATAGGCTTCCTTCATCACCCACAGGCGGGTGAACCGTTCCTCTGGGTCTGCGGCCATCCATGCCCGCTCCCGTTCGGTGAAGCAACGCTCCGCCACCCGCTCCCGACAGGGGGTGCACATCTGCGCGTCCA
This sequence comes from uncultured Ruminococcus sp., assembly GCA_964609975.1. Taxonomy (GTDB): domain Bacteria; phylum Bacillota; class Clostridia; order Oscillospirales; family Acutalibacteraceae; genus UBA5905. The sequence continues at coordinate 28,772 of CAZSTR010000004.1, forward strand.
TTCCTACCGGCCGCTCCGAAAACGCACAAAAAACCGCGTTTTCGGTATGGCTGAGGCTGAAATGAATGTCCCGCCCCGGGAAAAAAGGCTTTCCGTGGGCGCCATGCGCCACCACCGGTGCACGGCCGTTTTCTCCAAAAAGATGGGTCAACAGCAGCCCAGCCGCCGTTTTCTGCGCCCGCGCCTGCGGAGCGGTCATACGTCGCACCTGGCGTCGGCGCGCTTCGTCCAAATGCGCCAGCGCCTGTTCGACGGCGGTCTCGGGCAGCCACGGACGACAATCGGTCATCACAACACGCACGGAGGTCACCCCCATTCTCCCGAATAAATATACCACATCTTTCCCTCCCCGTCAATGAAAATCCTGTAAAGAATCTGTATCGAAAAGCCGACCGCCGGATGCTCAGGATAATCGAAGCCTCGCTTACCTAGAGAAGCCGGTTGGCTGTGAAAAAATCCGGAGCATCCCCATCGAAAGAACGATTGACCTTTTTGAAAAAATCCGGTATACTAAAGGGCGAAAATCTGCAAGAAACAGGAGAATCAACATGGATATTCAAGCGACCTTAGCCAACGAGCTGCACCTGAAGGCTTCCCAGGTGGAAAACGCGGTGCGGCTATTGGATGACGGAAACACGGTTCCCTTCATCGCCCGCTATCGCAAGGAGCAGACCGGCTCTCTGGACGACCAGGTGCTGCGGGAGCTGGCCGAGCGGCTGACCTATCTGCGGGGGCTAGAGGAAACCCGCGAAAAATACACGGCGGTCATCGAGGAGCAGGGCGCACTGACCGAGGAGCTGGCGGCGGCGCTGGCGACGGCCACCACCTTAACCGAGCTGGAGGATCTCTATCGCCCCTATCGGCCAAAGCGGCGCACCCGCGCCACCGTGGCGAAGGAGAAGGGACTTCAGCCTCTGGCCGAAGCCCTGTATGCCCAGGAGCCGGGCGCACAGCCACCAGAGAAGCTGGCAGAGGCCTTTCTCAATGAGGCTGTGCCGACGGGGGAGGAGGCGCTGGCCGGCGCACGGGACATCATCGCCGAATGGATTTCCGAGGATGCCACGGTGCGCAAGCGTCTGCGGGTTGTGTGCTTCGCCAACGGCTTTCTCACCGCCAAGGCGACGAGGGAGGAGGACAGCGTCTATCGGAACTATTACGATTTCCGCGAGCCGCTGAACCGGGTGCCGGGGCACCGAATTTTGGCAATCAACCGAGGCGAGCGGGAGGAGTTTCTGCGGGTGCGCGTGGACTTCGACCCCGCTCACGCCCTGCGCATCGTGCTGTCGGAGCATCTAAAAAAGACCAGCCCCTCCACCGACCAAGTGCAGGCGGCCGCCGAGGACGCCTATGACCGCCTGATTTTCCCGGCGCTGGAGCGAGAAATGCGAAACACCCTCACCGAAAGCGCTTCCACCGCCGCCATTCAGGTGTTTTCCACCAATCTGCGCCAGCTTTTGATGCAGCCCCCGGTGAAGGGGAAGGTGACGCTGGGACTGGATCCAGGATACCAGCATGGCTGTAAAACCGCCGTCGTCGATGCCACCGGAAAGGTGCTAGACACCGGCATCGTCTATCCCGTTCCCCAATTCAAGCGCACCGCCGAGGCGAAACGAATTCTCAGCGGCTTCATCCAAAAATACGGCGTGGAGGTCATCGCCATCGGCAACGGCACCGCTTCCCACGAAACCGAGGTTTTCGTGGCGGAGCTGTTGCGCGAGCCGGGGAATGACCGGGTTTCCTATATGGTGGTCAGCGAGGCGGGCGCCTCGGTCTATTCCGCCTCAAAGCTGGCAGCGCAGGAGTTCCCGGACTATGATGTCAATCTGCGCTCGGCAGTATCTATCGCCCGCCGCCTGCAGGACCCGCTGGCAGAGCTTGTGAAAATCGACCCGAAGGCCATCGGCGTCGGACAATATCAGCATGACCTGCCCCAGGCCCATTTGAACGATGCTCTCGGCGGCGTAGTGGAGTCCTGCGTGAATGCCGTGGGCGTGGATTTGAACACCGCGTCCGTCCCTCTGCTGGAGCAGGTGGCGGGCATCAACGCCACCGTGGCCAAGAACATCGTCGCCTATCGGGAGGAAAACGGCGAATTCCGCTCCCGCGCCGCACTGAAAAAGGTGCCGAAGCTGGGACCGAAGGCCTTTGAGCAATGCGCCGGCTTCCTGCGCGTGCCGGAAAGCGCGAACCCGCTAGATCGCACGGCGGTGCACCCGGAAAGCTATGCCGCGGCGCAGAAGCTGTTGGAGGAATGTGGCCGCACGGCGGACAATGTGGTCGGGCTGGAGGAGCAGGCAGCGACCATTGGCCTTTCCGTCCTGGCGGAACGGCTGGGCGTGGGTGAACCAACCCTGCGGGACATCATCGCCGAGCTGCAACACCCCGGCCGCGACCCGCGGGATGAGCTTCCGGCGCCCCTGCTGCGCACCGATGTGCTGGGCATTGAATCGCTGAAGGTCGGCATGGAGCTGACCGGAACGGTGCGCAATGTGGTGGATTTCGGCGCCTTCGTGGACATCGGCGTTCATGAGGACGGCCTTGTGCACATTTCTCAAATCACCAACCGCTTCATCAAGCATCCCTCCGAGGTGCTGAAGGTGGGCGATGTGGTGACCGTTTGGGTGCTGTCGGTGGATGTGGCGAAAAAGCGCATCGGGCTAACCATGAAGCGCCCGATGGAAACCAACGGCTGACCGGGAAAACAGCCACCCTTCTCGAAGAACCGTCGCTTCCCATGAAGTTTTTCTTGCTTTTATTCCGCTTGTTCGGTATAATGGAGCATATACCCTCCGGCGACGCCGGAAAACATTCGAAAAAAACAAGGAGTGCTGCACCGCTATGCATTTACAGGAATCCGGCGAAATGTATTTGGAAACCATTTGGGTTTTATCCCGCCAGCGTCCCCATGTGCGCTCCATTGATGTGTGCGAGCACATGGGCTATTCGAAGCCCAGCGTCAGCCGCGCCATGGGACTGTTGAAAAACGGCGGCTTCATCACCGTGGACGCGGACGGCTTCATCACCCTCACCGCCGAGGGCTTGCGGGTGGCGCAGAAGGTATATGAGCGGCACACGGTGCTGTCCGACTGTTTGAGCCGGTTGGGCGTGAGCCAGGAAACGGCCGCGGCGGACGCCTGCCGCATCGAGCATGTGATTAGCGACGAAACCTTCGAGGCCATCAAACGGCACATTCGCACCCAATAACCGGGCCTTTTCCGGCACAGCCCGGACAAACAACAGAAAAGCGGGACGCCCCAGCCACACAAAAGGCCGGAGCGTCCCGCTTTTCTATCGTCCGTTTTTCAGGTCAGCAGGGAAAACAACAGCACAACCATCCCCAGAACCACCAAAATCACGCCGGTGGCGCGATTGAGAGTTTTCGGCGTGGCCTTGTTAGCCAACACCGCCGCAATGCGCGCCCACAAAAGCGTGAATACCACGCAAAGGGTGAATACCGTCCAGTCCGGCGCACCGCCGATGGCGAAATGGGACACCGCGCCGGTCAGGGCGGTGAAGGTCATGATGAACACGCTGGTGCCCACCGCCGTTTTCAGCTCATAGCCCAGCACCGCCGTCAAAATCAACAGCATCATCATGCCGCCGCCGGCGCCCACGAAGCCGCAAATAAACCCAATCAGCGCTCCGCAAATCACCGACTGCACAGCCCGCTTCCTCCGGGAAACCGACTGCATGGCCTCCTTCGTTGTCATCACCGGACGCACAATAAACTTGAGTCCCAAAAGGAAGGTCATGAACACCGAAAACCCGCCCATGGTGTTGGAGGGAACGAGACTGGCCGTCAGGCTTCCCACCACGGTGAACACCAGCACGCTGACCATCATAATCAGCCCGTTGCGAATATCCAGATTTTTGTTTTTTCCATAGGTATATGCCGAGACGGCGCTGGCCAGCACATCCGACGACAGAGCAATCCCCACCGCCATATAGGGATCCATCCCTAAAAAGGTGATAAGCATGGGGCTGATCACCGCCGCGGCGCTCATCCCGGCGAAGCCCGTGCCCAGCCCCGCCCCCATTCCGGCGCAGAAGGTCACCAAAGCCGTCACCCACAAAGACATTTCCCCTTCGCTTCCTTCCTGTTTTTGTTATTTTTCAAAAAATCATTCCTGTGCCGTGGGGCGGTTTTCCGCCAGCACCTGCAACAGCGCCATGCACTGCTGATGTAGCTCCGTTTTCTTTTCCGCCGTGCCAATCGCCTGGCGCACGCCGAAATACAGCTCCTCCGGGAAGGTTTTCATAACCACATCCTCCGTGACGCGGCTGTCACCCTTCCAGTTCCAATAGCTCGCCTCGGCCTCCACTCCGGCGGCCTGAAAGGACAAGGGCGTGAAAAAGCCCGATTCCTTCACCGCGTCGTTATCCATCAGCTGGGTATAATTTTCCGGCTCAAAGGCGAAGAATAAAATGTCACCGGTGGCCAAATGCGCCTGCAGCATCTGGGCATTGGTGAAATAGGTTTGCGAGCCACCGGCGCGGTCCATATAGCAGTTGACAATCTGCACCTCCACCGCGCTATCTCCGTCCAAATCCTCGCCATAGCGGCCGAGCCATTGCTCCATCGCGTCCAGCTGCTGAGTCGAATAGGGCTGCTTCGTCACCAGCAGCACCGTATAATCCGGGTCGTTCTTCGTCACCATCTGGCCGATCACCACCGCCAATATTCCCCCCAGCACCACACAGCCCCAAAAGAGCCATTTATAATGATACCAGAAGTTTTCCCATTTTTCCCGCGGCGTTTTCGGCGGCTCCGCCTTCGGCGTCGGCTTCAAATCCTCCGGGCTGACACCTGCCAGATACATTTCCCTCGCCATCGCTTTTCGCTCCTTTTTTCACGCACTTTTCTGCCTTATTGTAGCAAATCCGCCGCTACAACGCAAGGGAATTCCCGGACATTTAACAATTTGTTCAAGCGTTGGGGGCAGTTTGGCCAAATCGGGTGTACAAAACCTCTGCATTTTATAAATATACGCCGAAAATGAATATTTTTTCGTTTTCGCCCTTGACTTTTCCGTTCTTTGGAGTATACTATGTCTATCGTTTGAAAATATAGGAGGAAAAAATATCATGAACAAGGAAAATATCAAAAAAGTGGTTTTGGCCTATTCAGGTGGCTTGGACACCTCCATCATCATTCCCTGGCTGAAGGAAAACTATAACAACTGTGAGGTCATCGCTGTGTCCGGCAATGTGGGACAGGCGGACGAGCTGGAGGGGCTGGAGGAAAAAGCGCTGAAAACCGGTGCCTCGAAGCTGTATGTGCTGGACTTGACCGACGAATATGTGGATGACTATATCATCCCCACCATGAAGGCTGGCGCCGTGTATGAGGACTATCTGCTGGGCACCAGCCACGCCCGTCCCTGCATCGCCAAGGGACTGGTGGAAATTGCGAAGAAGGAAAACGCCGACGCTATTTGCCACGGCTGCACAGGAAAGGGCAACGACCAGGTCCGTTTTGAGCTGGCGGTGAAGCATTTCGCCCCCACCATGCCCATCATCGCCCCCTGGCGGGAGTGGGACATCCAGTCCCGCGAGGAGGAAATCGAATATGCGGAGGCTCACAATATCCCGCTGAAGATCAACCGGGAAACCAACTATTCCAAGGACAAGAACCTGTGGCACCTGTCCCATGAGGGCATGGATTTGGAGGACACCGGAAACGAACCGCAGTATGAGAAGCCCGGCTTTTTGGAGATGGGCGTGTCCCCGCTGATGGCGCCGGACGCCCCGACCTATGTGACACTGGACTTTATCGCAGGCACTCCCACTGCCCTCAACGGTGAAAAAATGTCCGCCAAGGAAATCATCCTTCAGCTCAACAAGCTGGGGGGCGAAAACGGCATCGGCATCATCGACATCGTGGAAAACCGGCTGGTTGGCATGAAATGCCGGGGCGTGTATGAGACCCCCGGCGGCACCATCCTGTATAAAGCCCATGAGGCGCTGGAAAGCCTTTGCCTGGACAAGCTGACCATGCACGAAAAACAGCGGCTGAGCATCACCTTCGCCGAGCTGGTGTATAACGGTCAGTGGTTCACCCCCCTGCGGGAGGCGCTGTCCGCCTTCGTGGACAAAACCCAGGAAACCGTCACCGGCCAGGTGAAGCTGAAGCTGTATAAAGGAAACATCATCAAGGCCGGCGTGTGGAGCCCCTATTCCCTGTATAGCGAGGAAATCGCCACCTTCGGCGAAAGCGACTATAACCAGAAGGACGCGGAGGGCTTCATCAACCTCTACGGTCTGCCGATTCAGGTGCAGGCCATGGTCAACGGCGAGAAATAAACAGGAGGAGCAGCATGGCAAAGCTATGGGCCGGTCGCACCGACGGCATCACCGACGCGGCGGCGGACGATTTCAACTCGTCCATTCGGTTTGACTATAAAATGTATCGGCAGGACATCCGGGGGAGCATGGCCCATGCGGCCATGCTGGGCGCCCAGCAGATTATCTCCAAGGCGGAGGCGGACGCTCTCATCGACGGCCTGCAGACTCTGCTGGAAGAGCTGGAAACAGGCAAGCTGGCCTTCGACCCCTCCTGCGAGGACATTCATATGTTCATCGAGCAGGAGTTGACCGCCCGTCTCGGCGCGGTGGGGAAAAAGTTGCACACCGCCCGCAGTCGAAATGACCAAGTGGCGCTGGACATTCGCCTGTATCTGCGCGAGGAGCTGGACAATATCATCGCGGCGGTGCGCGCCCTGACCCAGACCGTGGCGGAAAAGGCGGAACAGCACAAGGATACCGTTCTTCCCGGCTATACCCATCTGCAGAGGGCACAGCCCATCACCTTCGGCCAGCATCTGCTGGCCTATACGATGATGCTATTGCGGGATATGGATCGGCTGGCGGACTGCCGCCGGCGGATGAACCAATCCCCCATCGGCTGCTGTGCGCTGGCCGGGACAACCTACGCCACCGACCGCCTGGCCGAGGCACAGGCGCTGGGCTTCGACGGCATCTGCCGAAACAGTCTGGACGGCGTGTCCGACCGGGATTTTGGTGTGGAGCTACTCAGCGATCTGTCGATTTTGATGATGCATCTGTCCCGCTTTTCCGAGGAGCTGATTCTCTGGTCCAGCTGGGAATTCCGGTTTGTGGAGCTGGATGACGCCTACACCACCGGCTCCTCCATCATGCCCCAAAAGAAAAACCCGGACATGGCGGAGCTTTGTCGCGGAAAAACCGGCCGGGTATACGGCGACCTGATGGCGCTGTTGACGGTGCTCAAGGGGCTTCCCCTGGCATACAACAAGGATATGCAGGAGGACAAGGAAGCCCTCTTCGACGCCGTAGAAACGGTGGAGATGTGTCTGCGGGTATTCACGCCGATGGTTGCCACCATGCGCGTGCGCCCGGAAAAAATGCTGGAAGCGGCACAGGGCGGATTCATCAACGCCACCGATTTAGCCGATTATCTGGTGGGCAAGGGGCTTCCCTTCCGGGATGCCTATAAGCTCAGCGGCCAGCTGGTTTCCCGGTGCATGGCCGACGGCCTTGTGCTGGAGACCCTCCCCCTGACAGTGTATCAGGAATACAGTTCTCTGTTCGAGCAGGATGTATATGAGACGGTGGATTTAACGAACTGCATCCGGCGGCGCATTTCCGCCGGCGGCACCGGCCCCGCCTCTGTGGAGGAGCAGCTGCGCTTCGTCAGAACCCAGCTGCAACAGCTTTGAACCAACAATGAAAAAAACAGCTCTGTTTTTCCTTTGGGAAGAGCAAAGCTGTTTTTTCTTTTTCGATTTTCAGCGCTTTTTACAGAGCCTTTCCGCACTGGCTGCAATAAGTGGCGCCCTCCGGGTTCATGCTGCCGCAAGCGGCGCAGGTTTGCTTGCCCCGGCTGTTGTCGATTTCCGCCTGAATGCGGGCGCTGTCCGCGCGCAACTCATTGACCTGCGCCACAAGCTCGCTCACCGTTTCCTCGTTCAGCTCCATCTGGTTCTGGCGGCTCTCATACAGCAGGCGGCCCAAGGCCTCCATGGTGGACTCCTCCGCCTTCGCATTTTCGGTCAGTTTATATTTCTGCTTCGCCAAATCCGCCACATCAGTGACCTTCCGTCCGGTGGCCTGTGCCAGACGCTTTCCTTCATAGACCAATTCTTCCCATGTTTTCATTCGAATCGCTCCTTTCGCCGTTTGTTTTCATTATACCGCAACTTCTTGCGCTTTGCAACCGCTTTTGACGCAATTTTTTTGCCATCCTCATATCACAAAAATTCTCGTCCCTCGAATTTTATGAACCCCCTTTCCATTCTCTGCACAAGCTCGTTGGCAAGACCGTTGTTCCTCGAAAACAACCGCGAGGAATAACAAAGCCCCTCGACCGGCTGGTGGTATAATCCACACTTCCCCCAAAAAAGGCAGGGCAGACACACCATTTCGTTGTGTCTGCCCTGCCTTTTTGCTTCAGCGGGTATATCCGCAATATTTCTCATAAAAGGCCGGGAGCGCCTGCTTTCGGTTGAGCATTTCCTCCAGACCGGCGTTATATTCATAGGGAAATTTATAGTTGAAAATCCGCTCCAGATAGTCTGTGCCCGGCTGCTTCAGCTTCGAAACTGCTCCGGCGCCACAGCCGAGAATTGTGTGGGTCTCATCCATAATATACACATTATACAGTCCCTCACAGCCCGGCTTCGCCCAGCCCACATTTTCCTGGTTTCCCACGGTGCGGCTCTGGCGATAGAGATAATAGGGGCGATACCCCGCCACCGGCAATGTCTGGGCAGAGCAGCGCACCATCTGCACCGTTTCCTCCTCGGCACGATAATCGGCTCGGTGCTGGAGCATGATGTTGGACGCCCGCTTCATGGAAAGGGTATGCACCGTCACGCTTTCCGGATCCAGCGCCAGAATTTTCTCCAGCGTGTCGCAAAAGCCCGCATAGGAATCCCCCGGCAAACCGGCAATCAAATCCGTGTTGATGTTTTCGAAGCCGGCGCGACGCGCCAGCGCAAAGGAGTCATAGAACTGCTCCACCGTGTGCCGCCGGCCGATGCCGTCCAGCACCGACTGCTGCAAGGTTTGGGGATTGATGCTCACCCGTCCCACACCGGCGGCGCGCAACGCCGCCAGCTTTTTCGCCGTCACCGTGTCCGGCCGGCCGGCCTCCACCGTATATTCCCGCAACGCGGACAAATCGAAGCTCTCCTCCACCGCCTTCAGCACCGCTGTCAGCTGCTCCGCGGTCAGCGTGGTTGGCGTGCCGCCGCCGAAATAGACTGTTTCCAGCCGCAGACCCATGGATTTTGCCAGCGTCCCCGTGTACCGAAGCTCCTCACACAGCTTTTCCACATAGGCCGGAATCAGCTTCTGCGCCCGTTCCACCGTCTGGGAGACAAAGGAGCAATAGTCACAGCGGGTGGGACAAAAGGGGATGGACACATACAGGCTGAAGGAATCCGGCCGGGAAAGAGACAACAGCTCGTTTTCCATCGCCAGGGTTTCCCGGCAAAGGGAAAGCTTTTCCTCGCTGACCAACAGCTTTTCCCGGAAATAGGCTAGCGCCTGCTCCTGTCCCTGCTCTCGCACCAGACGGCGCAGCAGCTTCACCGGGCGCACCCCGGTCACCAGCCCCCAGGTTTGGGAAAAGCCCAACAACTCCGCCAGCAGGCGATATAACAGCGTACACAGCGCCAGCTCGCACCGGTCGAACAGCTCTGCCCCCGGCGCCACCCGCTCCTCCAGCGTGCGGTCAAACTCCTCCAGCCGCACCCGGCAGGAAACCCTTGCGCCATCTCCGTCAGCGGCCATGTCACATTCCGCCGTCAGGCAATCCACCCGCTCCGGCGCAGCCTCCTCCCGATGGGTGACGATTTTCTCCAGCGGAAGAAACAGCCGGCTCACATTCTCTAATTCAAAATGATAATCGTTGCCACGCAAATAAATCTGCATAAATCGGAAAACTCCCTATTCTTTCTCACTTGGCCGCCCGTTCCCCGCGACCCTTCACCAAAAGCCTCGCTCCGTCAAATCAAAAACGGATTCTCCCCCTTTCTCCGGCGATGGTCGTTTCCGGGCCATGCCCCGGATAAACCGCCGTTTCCGGCGGAAGCTTCATCAGCCGGCACAGGGAGCGCCGCAAGGCTACGCCGTCCCCGCCGGGGAAATCCGTGCGGCCGACGCCGTCCGCGAACAGGGTGTCCCCCGAAAACAGCACACCCTCTCCCAAAAAGCAAATGCTCCCCGGCGTATGTCCGGGCGTCTCCAACACCGTCAGCTGTTCTCCGCCGAGGGCGAGCACATCCCCCTCCCGCAGACAGCGACCCGCCACCGGGAAAAGAGGCATCGCCCGGCCAAACCAGTCATACAGGCTCGTCATCGGACTGTTCAGCGCCGGTGCATCCGCTTCATGCACCCACAGCGGAATGGACAGCGCTACGCAAATTTTCGCTGCCCCATCCATGTGGTCAAAATGAGCATGAGTCAGCACCACCGCAACCGGCGTCAGCGCAAGCTGACGCACCAACGCCAGCAGGCGCTCCGGCTCGTCCCCAGGATCCACAATCAAACCCTGGCCGTTTTCGGCGCGCAGCAAATAGCAATTCGCCTCCAGCTCCCCCACCGGGACACACAGCACTTTCATTCGACGGTCTCCTTTTTCCAAATATCCGTGTCTAAAAGAATTGTCACCGGCCCGTCATTGAGGAGCGAAACCTGCATATCCGCACCGAACACACCGGTTTCCACCCGCGCGACGCCCTGCTCCCGCAGGGCGCAAACCAGGCGGTCAAACAGCGGCTTCGCCACCTCCGGGCGCGCCGCGCCGAAAAAATCCGGGCGGCGACCATGCTTCACATTGGCACACAGGGTGAACTGGGACACCGCCAGCACACCGCCGCCGATGTCCAAAACCGAACGGTTCATTTTCCCTTGCTCGTCCTCAAAGACCCGTAGCTGTGCCACCTTTTTCGCCAACAGCTCCGCCTGCTCCGGCGTGTCCTCCGGGCAGACGCCCACCAACAGCAGCACTCCGTTTTCAATGGCGCCGACAGTTTCGGAATCCACCCGCACCTGTGCATGACGCACACGCTGATACACCGCTTTCATCTGCTTTTCTCCGTTCAGCCGGAGGTGCGCTCCACACGGTCCACCGTGTCCACCGCCTCCAGCTTTTTCATAATCATTTGCAAATGCTCTACCCCGGTCACCACCACCGTGATGGTGACCACGGCGCTTCCGTTTTCCAAATCCCGCGCGTTCACCGCGTGAACGGTCACATGCATCCCGGCCAGCACCGTGGTGATTTTCAGCAGAAGGTTGTCTCCGCTGGCGGCGGTGATGCGCAAATTCGCATAGGATTCCGTTTTCTGACCGGATTCCCATTGCACCGCAATCCAGCGCTCCCGGTTAGCCGCCTCCTCCACCACGCGGGGCACATTCGTGCAATCCCGCCGATGGATGGACACGCCATAGCCACGGGTGATAAACCCGATGATGGGGTCGCCCGGAACCGGGTTACAGCACTGAGCGAACTTCACCAGACAGTCCTCCATGCCGTCCACGATGACGCCGCCATTATTATGCCGATGGCGTGGCGGGGGGGTGAGAATCTTCGGCGCGGTCTGGGCCTCGGTGTGCTCCTCCCTCTGGATGCGGTTGTATTCCTCTTTCATCCGCGGAATGAGCCGGGAAAGCAGAATTCCGCCATACCCGATTGCCGCATAAAAATCCTCCAGAGAGGCACAGTGCTGACGCCTGCATAGCTCCTGCAGGAAGGTCTCCATCCGCTCCTCCGGCAACCGAATCAGGTTGCGGGACAGCTCACGCTCCAGCTCGGCGCGTCCCTGCTGGATGTTTTCCTCCCGGCGCTCCCGCTTGAACCAGCTGCGAATTTTATTGCGGGCTTCGCCAGTGTGCACGATGTTCAGCCAGTCGCGGCTGGGGCCGTGATCCGGCGCCGAGGTAGTCAAAACCTCAACGATTTCCCCTGTTTTGACACGATAATCCAGCGGGACAATACGCCCGTCCACCTTCGCGCCAACCATGCGATGACCCACCGCCGTGTGAATCGCATAGGCGAAATCAATCACCGTGCTTCCCTCCGGCAGGGTGATCACATCCCCCTTCGGCGTGAACACAAACACATCGTCGATGTTCAAATCCGTTTTGATGCTGCGCACAATGTCCTCGGCATCGTCCACATCCTGCTGGTTTTCGATGAACTGGCGCACCCAGGCCAGCCGCTCATCCAGCCGATCCTGCCGCTGGATGCCCAGCTTGTATTTCCAGTGGGCGGCGATGCCGTATTCCGCTGTATAATGCATTTCAAAGGTGCGAATCTGCACCTCGAAGGGGATTTTCTCCTTGCTCACAACGGTGGTGTGCAACGACTGATACATATTGGCCTTCGGGGTGGAAATATAATCCTTGAAGCGATTGGGCAGAGGCCGAAACAGCTCATGCACCAGCCCCAACGCGTTATAACAGTCGTTGATGGTTTCCACAATCACCCGCACCGCATACACATCGAAGATCTCGTCGAAGGCATGCCCCTGAATATACATTTTTCGATAAATTCCAGCGATGCTTTTCACCCGGCCGGACATTTGCGCCTGCACGCCGTATGCGGCCAAACGCTCCCGAATACGCTCCTGAATTCCGGCGAGAAAGGCCGAGCGCTCCTCTGCCCGCATCGCCAGATTATCCTCGATTTCCTTATAGGCCACCGGATCCAGCACCCGCAGAGACAAATCCTCCAGCTCCTCCTTGATGGAGCGAATGCCCAGTCGGTGCGCCAGCGGCGCATAAATGTCCATGGTTTCCCGCGCCTTGTCCCGTTGCTTTTGCTCCGGCCAGCCATCGCTGGTGCGCATATTGTGCAGACGGTCGGCCAGCTTGATAATCATGACGCGGATATCCTTGGACATGGCCAACAGCATTTTCCGCACATTTTCTGCCTGCTGTTCCTCTTTGGAATAGAAGTTCATTTTGGTGATCTTCGTCACGCCGTCCACGAGGTTCGCCACATCAGCGCCGAAGGTATCCGCCACCTCCGCCAGCTCCACCGGCGTGTCCTCCACCACATCATGAAGAAGCGCAGCCACCACCGCGTCGCTGTCCATGCCCATCTCCACCAGAATGCAGGCCACATGCAACGGATGACAGATATACTCCTCCCCGGACTGGCGTCGCTGACCGGCATGGGCCCGCTCCGCCAGGGCGGCTGCTTGCCAAATTCGGTCCAGCTGATAATTCTTTCCGCTCTCCTCCAGCTGTTTCTTCAACAACGCCTTCACCGACTCGGTTGTTTCACGCACCGCCACAGGGATCCTCCTTTCGCATAATAAACCGCCAAACAGGCGTTTGGGTCAAATCCGTCTTTCCGGCGGCGGGCAGCTGCCGAATTTCCAACAGCTCGCCTCGGTCCAGCACCGCAATCAGCCCCGCCTCCCGGCAGGTCTCCAGCGCCACCAGCAATGACAGAGGCGCCGGCGATGCGCTCTCCGTCCGGCCGCCGATGCGGGCCACCGCCATTTGCAGCTGCTCCGCCGTGCCGGCCCACACGCCGCAGGAATGAATCATGCTGTATACCCTCGCCAACAGCTCCCGGTCAGGAAGCGCCTCCTCCGCCGGAGGACACTCCTCCCGGCGCATCAGCCGCTCGAAGCGCCCAAGCGCCTGAATCCAGCCCTCCCGCTCCGTTTGGGCATAGCTGATGTCTCGAATACGCACGCTGACGGTGGCGCTTCCACGATATTCGTTTTTGTCCAGCGAAACAACGCAATTCACCGTTGACCCGCAGGGAATGGGAAGCTCCGCCGGCGTCCGATTGAACAAAACCGCGCTGATGCGCACCGCATCCCGGCTTAGAGACAGGCGCAGATGCTTTCCGCCCCCCATGGCGGTGATATTATCCAGCTGCATCCGGGACAGACAAAACAGCGGCGCCGGATTTCCCGCGCCCACCGGCTCCATCACATCCATCAGCAGCAGCTTTTCCATGTTGATTTGATCCGGGCGCAGACGCAACGCAATCGGAAGCTCCGCCACCGGCATACGGGGACATTTCTCTGCCGCCCAGCGGTTGATACGCTCTCGCAGAGCCGCAACCCGCTCTCGCGGCAGAGACAGCCCGGCGGCCATTTCGTGGCCGCCGAAGACGGTCAGCAAATCGGCGCAGGCCTCAAGCCCCGCATACAGAGAAACGCCCTCCACACTGCGGCCGGAGCCATGAGCCATTCCGTCCTCGTCCACGCTCAGCACCAGCGTCGGCTTTCCATATTGCTCCGCCAGCCGGGCGGCCAAAATTCCCAGCAAACCGCCATGCCAGCCCTCGCCGCAAACCACCAGCACCCGTTGCCAAGCCCATTCGGGATGCGCTTCCAGCTCCTTTTCCGCCAGCGCAAAAAGCTGTTGGCTCATCTCCCGGCGCTGGCTGTTCATTCCATGAATCTGCTCCGCCAGCCGGGCGGCCTCCCCGTCATCCTCCGCCAAAAGCAGACGCAGAGCCACCTCCGGGTCGCCCATGCGACCGGCCGCGTTCAAACGGGGCGCCAGCGAAAAGGACACCGTTGTGGCCGTCAGCTCCTTATCGTCACAGTCGGCGATGCGGCGCAGCGCCCGCAGGCCGGGACGCTCGCTCGCCTCCAGCAACGCCATGGCTCGCCGCAGCAAATCCCGATTTCCCCCGGTCAACGGCACCAAATCCGCCAGCGTTCCCAAGGCCACCAAATCGCCATACCGCTGAAGAGCGGTCTCTCCGTCCCCCTCCAGCACACAGGCCAGCATGAACGCCACCTCCACGCCGGCCATATTTACACAACCGCTTTCACAATCCGGCCGATGGGGGTTCACCACCGCCTGCACCGCCGGCAACAACGCCGGGGGCTGGTGATGGTCGGTCACCACAATATCCACGCCTGCCTCGGTGGCAAAGGCCACCTCCTCCGGGGAAAGAGAGACGCCCGTGTCCACCGTCACAATCAGCTTCACACCCTTTGCGGCGATTTGCGCCAGCTGTTCCCGGTGCAAGCCATAGCCCTCCTCCCGGTGGGGGATTTGCCATTCCACCGTCGCCCCCAGCTCCCGCAGACAGGTATAGAGAAGAACCGTCGCCGTGACGCCATCCACATCATAATCACCATAGACCAGCATCGGCTCCCCGGCATCCACCGCCTGCCAAATTCGCTCGGCGGCCTTCTCCATGTCCGCAAAGGAATAGGGGTCGGTTTCCTCGCCGGTGCCGATGATATAGGCAAACACCTCCTCCGGGGAACGCAAGCCTTGGGTGGTCAACAGTAACGACAAAAAGGGATGAATCTCACATTCCTCCGCCAGCTCAGCGGCCAGCTCTGTATCCAGCTCAGCAAAACGCCAACGGCGCATACGCACGGAGACTCCCCCTTTTAACTTTACTTTATATGCCCCTATTTTAACACTCCGGCGAAAAATATTCAACTCATTTCTGCGCAAAACCGCCAGAACCGGCGAAAAAACAAAGAAAATCCGGAGAATTCTGCAAAAAATGCGGTCATTCTCCGGATTTTGACGGGATTTATTCGTTGTTTTCGGCCGGTTGCGTCGCCAACAGCCCGATACCCAGCTCCTTGAGCTGCTCGCCATCAACCGGCGCGGGGCAGTCAGTCATCAGCTCCGACATATTCTGCACCTTCGGATAGGCCAATACATCCCGCAGGCTGGCGGCGCCGATCATCTGCATCACCAGACGGTCCAAGCCGATAGCCATGCCGCCATGGGGCGGTGCGCCGAAGCGGAAGGCGTCCAGCAAATAGCCAAACTTCTGCTGAGCCTCCTCGTCCGACAGACCCAGGGCGCGGAACATATGTGCCTGCAGCTCCAGGTCGGTGATGCGAATGGAGCCGGAGGCCAGTTCCACGCCGTTGAGCACCAGGTCATAGCATTTGGCATACACCTTTTCCGGCTCCGTGTCAAGATAGGGAACACATTCGTCCAACGGAGCAGTGAAGGGATGGTGCATCGCATCCCAGTGGTTGGTTTCCTCATTATACTCGAAGAAGGGGAACTCGGTGATCCACACCAGATTATAGCCCTCCCGCGGGATATTCAGCCGGTTCGCCAGCTCCAGACGCAGCGCGCCCAGCACGGACAGCGCGTGCTTTTTGTTGCCGTCCGCCACGATCAGCACCACATCGCCCTCCGCAGCACCGGCCGCAGACAGCAGACGCTGCATTTTCTCCTCCGTCAGGAATTTTGCGAAGGAAGAACTGCAATTTTCCGGCGTCCAGCGCACAAAGGCCAGCCCCTTCGCGCCAATTCCCCGCACAAATTCGGTCAGCTTGTCGATGTCCTTCCGGGACAGAGAGGCGGCGGCACCCTTCGCCGTCAGGCAACGCACCGTTCCGCCCGCCTCCACCGCCGAGGTGAACACGCCGAAGCCGCAATCCTTCACCGTATCGGTCAGGTCAATCAGCTCCATACCAAAGCGAGTGTCCGGCTTGTCGGAGCCATAGCGCTCCATCGCCTCGGTATAGGTCAACCGGGGCAGGGGCAGGGGGATGTCCACATCCAGCGCCGTTTTGAACACCGAGCGCATGAAGCCCTCGCCCACCTCCAGCACATCCTCCACATCCACGAAGGACATTTCCATGTCAATCTGAGTGAATTCGGGCTGGCGATCCGCCCGCAAATCCTCATCCCGGAAGCAACGGGCCAGCTGAATATACCGGTCGAAGCCCGCCACCATGCTCAGCTGCTTATACAGCTGAGGGGACTGGGGCAGAGCATAAAACTCGCCGGGATGCACCCGACTGGGCACCAAAAAATCCCGTGCCCCTTCGGGGGTGGATTTGATGAGCATGGGCGTTTCCAGCTCGATGAAGCCCTGGCTGTCGAAATAGTCCCGCGTTGCCTTCGCGATGCGATGGCGCAACATGAGATTGCGCTGCAAATCCGGACGGCGCAAATCCAAATAGCGATATTTCAGGCGGGTGGCTTCCGCTGTTGTGCAATTTTCGCTAATTTCGAAGGGAGGCGTCTCCGCCTTGTTGAGAATTCGCAGCTCCTCCACGGCCAGCTCCACATCGCCCGTCGGAATTTCCTTGTTCCGCGCGGAGCGCACACGCACCTTGCCTCGCGCCGCAATCACATATTCACTGCGCAGAGAAAAAGCCTTCTCGAACACGGCCTTGTCCGTTTCCGTATCAAAGGCCAGCTGTAAAATCCCCGTGCGATCCCGCAAATCCACAAAAATCAGCTGTCCCAAATCCCGCTGACGCTGTACCCAGCCGAACACAATAGCCTCCCGGCCGGCATGCTCCTCACGAAACTCTCCACAATAGGCCGTCCGTTTCCATCCACGAATTGTCTCTGCCATATCATTCTCTCCCCGCTCGTCTTATTCTGGTTCCGCCACAGTGTCAAACAGACCGGCAACCCCGGCCAGCTCCCGGTCCAGTGATTTGTTATACAACACCGTATACAGGCTGTCATCCAGCCGAATTTTCTCGGTTTGGCCGGTGGCCATATCCTTGAGCTGGGCCACACCGGTCTTCAGCTCATCCTCGCCGACCACCACCGTATACCGGGCGCCCAGCTTGTCGGCATATTTCATCTGCGCCCGCAACGACCGGCCGACCGTGTCGCAGGCCACCGCCACACCGCCACGCCGCAAACGCGCGGTCAGCGCAAAGCAACGGGTGGCCGCCTCCGCGCCCATAGACACAAAATACAGCTCACAGCGCGGCGGCTCAGGGAAATGACAGCCCTGCGCCTCCATTACCATCAGCAGTCGCTCCAGCCCCATACCGAAGCCAAGCCCCGGCTGCGCCGGGCCGCCCAACTCCTGCACAAGCCCGTCATAGCGGCCACCGCCGGCCACCACAAGCCCGTCCGCCGACACAAGCTCAAACACAGTGCGGGTATAATAATCCAGCCCTCGCACAATCTGCGGATTCACCGTATAGGCGATTTCGGCTGCATCCAGACAGCTTTTCACCGCCTCGAAATGCTCCGCACATTCCTCGCAGAGATAGTCCAGCATCACCGGCGCATCGGCGGCCAGCTTATGGCAGACCGGCGATTTGCAATCCAAAATGCGCATGGGGTTGCGCTCCAGCCGGCCAAGGCAGGTTTCGCACAGCTCCGCCCGATGGCTTTCGAAATAAGCGCGTAGCGCCTCCTGATATTTGGCGCGGCAGGTGGGACAGCCGATAGAATTGATTTGCAAGGAAATATCCTTCAGCCCCAGGCTTTCCAGCACCGTCATCGCCAGTGAAATCGTTTCCGCGTCCGCCTGCGGCGCCGCCGCGCCGAAGCATTCCACGCCGAACTGATGAAATTCCCGATAGCGTCCCTTCTGGCTCTTTTCATAGCGATAGCAGGAGGTCACATAGGACACCTTCGCCGGCAAAGCTCCGTTGAGCAGACCGTGCTCCAACACCGCCCGCGCCGCGCCAGCCGTCCCCTCCGGGCGCAGGGTCAGCGATCGGCCGCCCTTGTCCTCGAAGGTATACATTTCCTTTTGCACCACATCGGTGGTTTCCCCCACCGACCGCTGGAACAGATTCGTATGCTCAAAAACCGGCGTACGGATTTCGCGAAAACCGAAATCCTCCGCCACCGAGAGAGCCGTGCGCTCCACATATTGCCACCGATGGCTGTCCTCAGGCAAAACATCCTGTGTGCCCCGCGGCGCTTGTGTAATCAAATCCATGTCTTTTCTCCTGTCTATGTCAGAGCTTTTCGTTTCTACGCAGAAAAGGGCGCACCGATACCGTGCGCCCCTTCATCGCTTCAGTTGCCCGGATTGAGAATATTCCGCCAATCCAAATCGCCCCGTTCGAGTCCGTGAATCAGCACCTCGGCCGTGGCGATATTGGTCGCAAAGGGAATCCCGCGAATGTCGCACAGCCGTAGCATATCAAAATCGTTCGGCTCGGTGGAATTCACCGCCATCGGATCCCGAAAAAAAAGAAGCAGGTCAATCTCGTTGCAGGAAATCCGGGCGGTAATCTGCTGGTCGCCCCCTTGAGAGCCGCTCATATACCGGGTAATGTTCAAGCCCGTGGCCTCGGTCACAAGCTTTCCGGTTGTGCCGGTTGCGCAAAGGTTATGCCGACTGAGAATTCCGCAATAGGCAATGCAAAACTGCACCATCAGCTCTTTTTTTGCATCGTGTGCGATTAAAGCAATATTCATCAATTCCACCCTTTCAAAATACCGTTTTTTACATCTTTTCCAATCGGGCCAGCGGGACACTTTCCCCCAAATACCGGCGCGCGATATTCGCGAAGCACAGCGCTGCGTCGCAATCCGCCGGAAGCGGTCTGCCGTTCGCGTTGGCTACCGCCACCGCCTCATCCTCCGGGACGATGCCCAAAAGCTGAATTCCGGCCGTGTCAATAATTTCATCCACATCCGGCATGGAGCCATCCATCACCTTCGCCGGACGAAGCCGGTTGATAAGCAGGCGGGCCGCCACATGACGATCCTCCAACAGCCGGCCGATAATCTGGGCGTCTCGCGCACAAACCGTATCCGGCGTGGACACCACCAGCGCCCGGTCGGCGGCCGCCACCGCGGTCTCGAAGCCGCGTCCCATTCCGGCGGGGCAGTCAATCAAAACCTGATCATAATATTGCATAAGGCCCATGCATAGCTTGCGCATCTCGGCGGGAGAGCACATATCCTCCAGCCGCACCGGAGCCGGAAGCACAAACACATTCGGACAGACAGGCGACGGATAAATCGCCCGCACCGGCTCGCAGTTTCCCGCGAACACATCAGCCAAATCATACATCGCGCTTCCACCGATGCCCAGCATCAGATCCAGGCTTCTCAGCCCGGCATCCGCATCCACCAGCAGCACCCGCCCGGCAGAGCGGGACAGGGCATATCCAAGACCGGCGGACACCGTCGACTTTCCGGCGCCTCCCTTTCCGGAGGTCACCACACAAATCTGCCCCATACTCCCACTCCATCTTTCAAGTCTATGCACCGCTTTTTAGTGTAGCACAAATTTTTCGAAAAGTAAAGACTAAAACCGCAGAAAAAGCGAGGAAGCGAGGAGAAAAGCGAAAAAAATGGGCGAAAACCAAAAACCGAAGCGGCCCGGTGGGCCGCTTCGGTTTTCAGGGGAGAAGCACACCGCTTTGGGTAGGCGCATCTCCAGTTTCTTTTTGGGAAAAATAGGCGTCCAGCACCTGGCGCGCCACATAAGAGGCGGCCGAGGAAGTACCGTTTTCCATCACCACCGCCAGAGCAATCTCCGGGTCATCCGCCGGCGCATAGGCAATGAAGGTTCCATGATCGGAGGCGTTTTTGACGCCGGTTTGGGCGGTACCGGTCTTACAGGCGATCGTGTAGGGCACGGCGCTGAAATATCCGGCCGCCGTGCCGGATTTTCCAACGGCGATCATGCCCTTTTTCACTGCAGCCATCGCCTCCTCACTCCATTCCACCGTCGCGGCTACCTCCGGCTCAATTGTTTCGTCCGCCGCGCTGTCGAAGCTGCGCAGAGAGCCGATGAAATGAGTCTTATAGCGGACGCCGCCGTTGGCAATCATCGACGCATAGGCAGCCAACTGAATGGGCGTATAGGAGCCCTTTTGGCCGATGGCCAGCTGCAAATAGTCGCCGGCCACCCAGGAGCTTCCAATGGATTGGAGATATTCCGGCGTTTGCTGAAGGCCGGTGGATTCGCCGATTTCCACTCCCGTGGCCTGACCGAAGCCATATCGGGTCAAATAGCTGAAAAGACTGCTCCCCATCAGCCGGCCAACCTCATAGAAATAATAGTTACAGGATTTCTGCAACGCCGTCACCACATTGAGGTTTCCGTGATATCCCAGACAGTTTGGGGTATAGCTGGGGGCATAATAGGTATAGGCGCGCACGCAGTTGATGGTTGAGCCGGGGCGAATCACCCCTTCGGTGAGGGCGGCTAGCGCTACACCGGGCTTGAAGGTGGAGCCGCAGGGATAGGCGCCATACAGTGCCCGATTGAACAGCGGCTTGTCTGGGTCGGACACTAGGTCGGTATAATTCTCCGAATAGGTGGTCAAATCATAGCTTGGCCAGGAGGCGCACACCTTCACGCCGCCGGTTTTCACATCCAGCATCACCACCGCGCCGCTTTTGATATCCTTTCCCTTTCCCGTAGCCGCCGTGGCGCGCATCTGCTGAATTTTTTCATCCAGCACATCCTGCGCTGTCTGCTGAAGTCGGGAATCAATGGTCAAAATCACGGTTTTTCCGGGCACAGGTGAAACCATCTCCGTCTTGGAAATCACCGTTCCGGAGGAAGTTTTGGTCAAAATCCGTTTTCCGGCGGTGCCCCGCAGCTCCGCCTCCGCGGCGCTTTCGATGCCGCTTTTTCCCACCGTGTCGTTGAAGGAATAGCCCTTTTCCTTCAACTCCGCATATTCCTCCGCATAAATCGGGCCGACCGAGCCGATGATATGGCAGGCAGTGGTGCCGCCCACATATTGGCGCACCGCTACCGTCTCCACATCCACGCCGGGATACTGCTCGTTGTTTTCCAACAGCTTATACATGGTTTCTTCGGAAATGTCGCTGGCAAAGGTATAGGGCGTGGATACGCCGAAGCCGGCCGCGGTCATGGCATAGCGAATTCCCGCCAGCTGGCGTTGCTCCGTCTGGGTATAAGCGTCCAGACCGTATTCCTCCACCATTTGGGTCATGCAGTTTTCCGCCGTCGCATAAGACGCCATGTGCAAATAGCTTTTCATGCGCGCCACGCCGCTCTCCCGCCCCTCCAAAAAGGTATAGGGCGCCGTCTGGGAAACGGGCATGGAGTCGCTCCATTCCTCTCCCTGCTGTTGCATCAGCTTCACCAGCGACAACAGGCAATCGTTGGTCTTCTTCAGCCCTTCCTCGTCCTTGCCGTGGGGAAAGAAGTTATAATCCAGCACCACCGCATAGCTGGTGCGGTTGGACACCAGCGGAATTTGGTTGCAATCGAGAATTTCGCCGCGGGAGGCGGCGATGGAAATGGTGGTTTTCGTGCTCGCCTCCACCAGAGAAGCATAGCAGTCGCCTTCCACAATCTGCACATAAAACAGGCGCACGGAATACACGCCGAATATCACCGCCACCGTCGCCAACAGCGCAATCACCCGGCGCCAGCTCAAGCTCCCGTTCTGTCGGGGAGAACGCAGCATATCCATGCCCCCTTTTCAAAAAAATCCGTCAATCCCGCGCCCGGCGGCGAGTCCACCGCGCCAGGCCGCGCACCACCCAATACATCAGCGGCGTCAGCACAACCGTATACAGACAATTCGACAAAAACACCCGCCAAAGCACCGTTACAGTCTGCTCCTTCCAAAACAGCACATAGCAAAACAGCCATTCCAGCAACGCCTGGGTCAGCGTGGCCCCCGCGCACAGAAGCACCGCCGACAGAAAATTCGCCCGCAACAGCCATTCCACCAACAGTCCGGCGGCCAGCCCGATAAGCATCAGCACAAGCGCGTCAAAGCCGAACAGGCGAAAGGAATAAATCCCCCACAGCAGACCGGCCAGAGCGCCAATCATCGCACCCAACTGTGCCCCCTCGCAAAGAGCCACACAGGTCACAAACAGCACCAGCGGAACCGGTCGCGCCCCCCACAGAGTGGGAAAAAAATGGGGCGCCGATTGCAACAGAAGCACGCAAAGCGCCCCCAGCCCATACGCAAGCCACGCAGCATAGCTTTTGTGACGAAAGAGACCGGACAACCGTTTATTTTTCATTTTTGCCCTCCGCCTGCTGTCCGTCGAAGGAGGTGATGACCATTACCTGCTTCACTTCATATAACGACGCAAAGGGCTTCACGGTGGCGTCCAGCGTCATGCCGTCGGCGGCGCCGGTCACCGACTCCACCGTTCCAATCAGCAATCCGCCGGGATATACCCCGCCGATGCCGGAGGTCACCACATAGTCGCCGATGGCCGCGCCAGAGGAACGTTCCAGCGCGGTCATGCGCAATCGCCCGCTCCGGCTTTCCGCGACGGTGCTTCCCGCCGTATAGGCCGTGTCGCCGGTGCGGCTGATTTGCACCGCTACCTTGTTCGTGGGGTCAAAAACCGTGCGCACCTTGGCATAGGTCAGCCCCACCTCGTCCACGACGCCCACAAGAGAGCCGTCGGTGGTCACCACCGGGTCGTTCACCGACACACCGGCGTTCTGCCCGGCGGAGATGGTGAAGTTTCCATACACCTCCGACGGGTCCCGGCCAATGACCCGGCCGGTGGCGAAGGTATAGTCCGAATGTTCCTCATGCAGACCCAAAATCTCGCTATACCATTCGTTTTTTTGCTTCAGCTCGTCATAGTCCACCATCTGCTGACGCAGAGCGGTCACCTCCTGACGGAGCTGTTCCACCTCCGCCGACAGCGCGCCGCTTCCGGTGAGCCGGCCGAAAAGCCCGGACACCCCATCGGAAACATAGGACGCAAAGCTTTGAAGCGGCGTCACCACAGCCCCGGCGATGGTCGCCGGGAGGGTCGCCAGACCGCCGGAGGAGGCGCTGTATATCATCATGCCGATCAGCAACAGCGCCAACAGCCCCGCCACCTTGGCAAAAAAGCTTTTGAAAAAGTTTTTCACCCGCTTCGCATCCTTTTCTTCCGAAATTTTGTCCCATTACCGGAAAAGGCCGCCGATATGCCCTGCATGACCGGCGGCCCGATGTTCCGTTTTTATCGATGATTGGAGCGGAAGTTGCTCACCATGCCGAGATCCAGGCATTTTCCGGTTCCGTTGGCCACGCAATCCAGCGGGTCCTCAGCCACATGCACGATCATCCCAGTTTCCCGGTTGATGAGCATATCCAGCCCGCGCAGTAGCGCTCCACCGCCGGTCAGCATGATACCGTTGTCGATGATATCCGCGCTCAGCTCCGGAGGCGTGCGCTCCAGCGTGGATTTGATAGCGTCCACAATGGCGCCCACCGGCTCGGACAGAGCCTCCCGCACCTCCTCGGCGCTGATGACGATGTTCTTCGGCAGGCCATCCACCAGGTTGCGCCCCTTCACATCCATCGTCCCCTCATTTTCATAGGGGAAGGCGCTTCCGATGAGAATTTTCAAATCCTCCGCGGTGCGCTCGCCGATGAGCAGGTTGTATTTCTTTTTTACATAGGAAATGATGGCCTCATCAAAATCGTCGCCGGCGATGCGCACCGACTGGGCCGTCACGATGTCACCCAGGGAGATCACCGCCACCTCAGAGGTGCCACCGCCGATGTCCACCACCATACAGCCGGCCGCCTCCTCGACACGCAGTCCGGCGCCGATGGCGGCCGCCATCGGCTCCTCGATAAGCTCCACCTCTCGCGCACCGGCGGCACGGGCGGACTCATCCACCGCCCGACGCTCCACCTCGGTCACGCCGGAGGGAATACACACAATCAAGCGGGGACGGTTCAGAAAGGTCGATTTCAGCGCCCGTTTGATGAAATAACGCAGCATTTCGGAGGTCACATCGAAGTCCGCAATCACGCCATCCTTCAGCGGACGCACTGCGGTAATGGAGCCGGGGGTGCGGCCGATCATATCCTTCGCCTCACTGCCCACAGCCAAAACCTCTTCTTTTTTCACATCTACGGCCACCACAGAGGGCTCCCGCATAACGATTCCTTTTCCCCGCATATATACCAGCGTGTTCGCCGTGCCCAGGTCAATGCCAATATCCCGATTAAAGAACATAGCCGTTCATCCTTTCTCCTTCAAAAAATCCTCTGGCAATAAAAGTCTGTACCAACTTCCAATTTATTATATACCCGATGAAAAAAAACCGCAATATCAAAATACAAATTTTTACAGAAAATTCGTATTCCGAACAAAATTCGACAGCGCCCGCACCAGACGACCGCCCGGAAGCCCCATCACTGTATAAAAGTCCCCCTCAATTTTCTGCACAAAGCGCAAGCCGCGCCCCTGTATTCCATAGGCACCCGCCTTGTCCATCGGCTCGCCGGTGGCCACATAATCCCGCGCCTCCTCCGGCGTCATGGAGAAAAAGCGCACACGAGTGCAATCGGTGAAGCCCTCCGCCTTTTGCACCACACCGGCGGCGTCCATCACCGTCAGCCACACGCCGGTCATCACCGTGTGCTCCCGTTCCTGCAGGGAAAGCAGCATTTCCACCGCCTCCTCCGGCGAGTGGGGCTTTCCCAGTGCGCGGCCATCCAGCACCACCATCGTATCGGCGCCTAGCGTCACCCGTCCCGGAAAACGCGGCGCCACCTGCTCCGCCTTACAGCGCGCCAGCGCCTGCACCCTCTGCTCCGGCACCAGACCCGCGGGCGCCTGTTCATCCGCCGCCGGACAAACGCAAAAGGGAATCCCCGCCAGCGTCAGAATTTCCTGACGCCGGGGAGAGGCCGAGGCCAACACAATCTCCGTCATTCCGCTTTCTCCTCCGCTTCGATCACCGCCAGACAAAAGGCAGCCAAATCGGCCATCGTGCGCAGCTCGCCGGCCTGCCGCCGCAGTCCGGCCGCCCCCTTCATCCCAGTGGTATACCATGCGGCGTGCTTGCGCGCCTGCAGCAGAGCCACATATTCACCCTTTTGCTCCACCATGCCCTGCACCTGCCGCATCAAAAGCTCCATGCGCCGGGCGGCCGGTGGCTCCGGCAAAAGGCGCCCTTCTTCCAGGTAAGCATTGATCTGGGAAAAAATCCAGGGGCGCCCCAGCGCTCCCCGCCCCACCAGAATATGGTCACAGCCGGTCTGCTCATACAGCGCCGCCGCCGAGCGGGCGTCGGTCACATCGCCGTTTCCGAGAACGGGGATGCGCACCGCCCGCTTCACCTGACGGATGATATCCCAATCCACCGGAGGCGCATACATCTGGTCGCGGGTGCGTCCATGCACCGTCACCGCGTCCGCACCTCCGGCCTCACAGGCTAGCGCCACCTCCACCGCATTCACCCGATCCCGATCGAAGCCCTTGCGGATTTTCACCGTCACCGGCACATCCACCGCCACCTTCACCGCCTGCACCAGGCGGCGACACAGCTCCGGCTCCTTCATCAGCGCGCTTCCGCAATGGTTTCCCACGATTTTCGGCGCAGGACAGCCCATGTTGATATCAATCCAATCCGGGGCATAGCGCAATGACAGCCGCGCCGCCTCGGCCATCACCGCCGGATCGTCCCCGAACAGCTGAACCGCCGTCGGCCGCCCCTCCGCCTCCAGCGCCAAAAGTGCGTCGCTTTTTCGATCGCCATAGGTCAGCCCCTTGGCGCTGACCATCTCCCCCACTGTGAAGGAGGCACCGAAATCCCGGCAAAGACGCCGAAAGGCGGCATCGGTCACGCCCGCCATGGGCGCCAGACCGGCGAAGCCTTCAATTTCTTTGTTTCCGATTTTCAATTTCTCTCATCCGTTTCAAAAAATCTCCCCCGCCGAGGCGTTTTTTGGGGTTGCATTTGCCCGAAAGCGTGGTATACTGAGTTCATAAACAAGCAAAAATCGCGAGGTGAAATCTGTGCGCAATCGTTCCTCCGGGATACTCAGCCACCTGATTCTCGTTGGATGCGCCGTGCTGTCGGCGCTGAGCTATCACATTTTCGTTCTGCCCAACAGCTTCGCCCCCAGCGGGCTGAACGGTCTGGCCACCATGCTGCAATATATCTGCGGCTTCCGCATCGGCTATATGACGCTGATTGTTAATCTGCCGCTGTTGATTTTCGCCTTTTTCCGTCTGGACCGGGAATATGCGTTGCGCACCGCCACCTATACCGTTTCCTTCTCGGCGGCGATTTTGCTGTTGGAGCAGGTGGATTTGTCCCGCTTTGTCTATCAAACCGAGAACGGCACCAGCACCATTCTGGCGCCCATCGCGGCAGGCGCCATCGGCGGTTTTCTCTCCGGTATCGCCCTCAAGCAAGGCGGCTCCACCGGCGGAACCGACATCCTCGCAGCGCTTTTACGAAAGAAAAAGCCCTATTTGAATCTCGTCTGGATGATCTTCGGGCTGAACATCGCCGTCGCCTGCATTTCCTATTTTGTTTATGGCTATCAGCTGGAGCCGGTGCTTTTGTGCATCATCTATTGCTTCATCATCGGCCGCTTCAGCAACCAGATATTGCAAGGCGGCAAGGAGGCCGTCAAATTCGAGGTCATCACCGACCGGGCCGAGGACCTTTCCGCCCGGCTCATCCAGGCCCTGCATCACAGCGTCACAGTCGTTCCCGCCACCGGTATGTATTCCCACACCGGGAAGCAGGTGCTTCTATGTGTGGTAAACAAGCACCAGGTGGTGGATTTTCAAAGCATTCTGCGGGAATTTCCCGGCTCCTTCGCTTATATCTCCACCGTGCGGGAAACCGTGGGAAATTTCAAAAAAATCCAATAACCGCTATCGTCACTCCGCCGACCGTCTCGGTCGGCGGTTTTTTTCTTTATTCCACCGAGAACGCCCAGCTTCCATCCCGGAAAATCGCCTCGGCGCTTCCATCCTCCCGATAGCCGGTGACCGCCAAATCGTCGGAGCCTATCATGAAATCCACATGAATAAGCGAGTCGTTGATGCCCCGCGCGGTGCGCTCCTCCTTTGTCATGTCGGTGAAGCCCTCCAGCACCTCACCGAAGCCCTCGCCCACCGCCACATGGCAACAGGCGTTTTCGTCGAAAAGGGTGTTATAAAACAGCAGGCCTGAGCGATTGACAGGAGACTCCTTCGGCACAAGCGCCAGCTCTCCCAGCATAGACGCGCCCGCGTCCATGGCGAACATTTCCCGCAGGGTGTCCTCGCCCTCGGCGGCCGAACAGCCGCAAACCCGGCCATCGGCAAAATCCACTGTGAAATCCCGAATCAGCTGACCGGACCAGCTCAAAGGCTTCGTCGCCACCAGTCGGCCGGAGCATTTTCCCCGCATGGGTGAGGTGAACACCTCCTCGGTGGGCATATTCGGCACATAAAAAGTGCTGTTTTCGTGATTGATATCTCCGGCGCCGCCCCATTTCGCGCCGGGAATCAGCTCCACAGAAAAATCGGTACCGTTGGCACTTTTATACTCCAGCCGCCGGAACGCCTGCGCGTTGAGCCACTTGGCACGCGCGGTCATCTCCGCCGTATGCTTCTGCCAAATCTCCACAGGGTCGTCCAGCTCATTCATATAGGTACAATCGAAAATCGCCTGCCACAGTCGTTCCACGGCCTCTGCCTCCGGGAGCTCCGGGAACACCTTCCGCGCCCATTCCGGCGAGGCGGCGGCGATGATGAGCCATTGATGACGACCGTCGATGGCGTCCCGATATTTTTTTAGCACCCGGCCACGCATTTGCGCCACCGTGGACAGCACATCCGCCGGAATCCCAGCCAGCTCATCCGGGTCTGCGGACTCGATGAAAATCCGCACCGGAAGCTCCTCCACCATCTCCTGGGCGCGAGCCTCCTCCCAGGGGCGCACCGAGCCCAGCTCCTGGGGCTGGGCATATTGATAATGCAGCTTCGAAACCGGACCATATTCCCAAAAAAGCTCCACCCGTGAGGCACCCGCCCGATAGCACTCCTCCGTCACCGCTGTCACCAGCGCCGTTTGCTCCACGCCGGCGGTCAAGCGCACCCGCTGACCGGGCTGCACATTCGCGCCAAAGCGCACCGCCAGGCGAGCGTAGCGCTCCAAATCCTTCTTTTCCATCCCGTTCTTATTCCTCCGTCACCAAAAACAAAATAACCTCCACCATCGTCTCCAGTGCCTCCACCGGAATTGCCTCATGGATGCTGTGAAAATTCACGCCGCCGGTGGGCAGATTCGGGCAGGGCAACCCCTCGAAGGACAGTCGCGCACCGTCTGTTCCGCCGCGAATCGGCACCGCCACCGGATTTAGCCCCGCCTTGCGCATGGCGGTCATCGCCCGGTCGATGATTTCCGGGTGCGGCTCGATTTTCTCCAGCATATTATAATAGCTGTCCTTCACTGTCAGCTCGAATGTTCCCGCGCCGTATTTTCCGTTTAGATAATCAGTCATGCGGGCGAGAAAAGTCTTGCGCTCCTCGAAGCGCGCCCGGTCATGGTCGCGCACAAGTAGGGCAATATGCGCTTCGCTTTCACAGCCGGAAACATCCGACACATGATAAAAGCCCTCGCGCCCCTCGGTGTGGGCGGGCGTTTCCGCAGGGGGCAAAAGGCCAATCCACTCGGCGGCATACAAAACCGCGTTGCGCATTTTGTTTTTCGCCGAGCCGGGATGGGTGTTCACCCCATGCACTGTCACCTGCGCCGAGGCTGCGTTAAAGTTTTCATATTCGAACTCGTTGGTTTCGCCGCCGTCCACCGTATAGGCAAAATCTGCCCCAAAGCGGGCATAATCGAACCGATCAGCGCCCCGCCCGATTTCCTCATCGGGGGTGAAGCAAACGGAAATCGCCCCATGGCGCCGCTCCGGTTGCGCCGTCAGCCTGGCGCAGGCGGCGATGATTTCGGCGATGCCCGCCTTGTCGTCCGCCCCCAGCAGAGTGGTGCCGTCGCTGACAATCATATCCTTTCCCATGAACCGCTCCTCCAGCATGGCGGCGTTGGTGCCGTCATAGGTGAGGATACGGGGCTTCACATCCCGTCCGCTCACATCCGGCGAGGTGTCCATGTGCGCGATCAGCCCGATACGGGGCAGCTGCTCACACCCGGCGCTGGCCACCAAATGGGCATACACATAGCCATCCGCGTCCATCGCCGCATCCGTCAGACCCACCGACCTAAGCTCCTCCACCAAATGCTCTCCCAGCTTTCGCTGAATCGCCGTGGAGGGACAGCTGGTGCTGTTCTCATCGGAGGTGGTTTCAAAGGTCACATACCGCATAAACCGTTCTGTTACTGTCATCCGTCACACTTCCCATAAAAAATCTATGGCATAAGTATACCACGGTCGCCGCTTTTGCACAATCCCCCCGCGCAAGATTTTTCCGCAAAAAAACAAACAGCCTCCCCTCGTAGGCGAGGGGAGGTGTCAGCCGAATGGCTGACGGAGGGGAGCTTAAATAAGGATGTCGCACGAACGCAGGCCACGCGTAACCCAACCTCGAAATCCCTCCGCCTTTTACTTTGCAAAAACCAGCTTCCTGCGCTGGTGCATAAATTGCACCTTTTTGGGCAAACGGAAAACCCCCGCACCCAACAGGTGCAGGGGTTTTGCTGTTTGAAAGCTCAGATGCGTTCGGGGAAATTAGCCCTCGACATACGCATACTGCAGATACCAGTAGCCATAGGGGCTATGCCAGGTGCCCTTCAGGCTGGAGCTCTGCAACCAGAAATCGTTGTAATAAGCAACCGGGATGCAAGCGTAGTCTTCCATCATCTGCTTCTCCGCATCGTGCAGCTTCTCGAAGTGAACCTTGGAATCGGCCACCTTCGAAGCCTCCAGAGCGGCGTCGAAAGCCTTGCTGTTGTAGTTGCCATCGTTGTTACCGTTGGCAGAGCCGAACAGCTCGATCATGTTGGAAGCGTCGTTGTAGTCCATAACCCAACCGTTACGGGCCATCTCATAGTTGCCGTTCCGACGCTCGGGAGTGAAGGCCTTCCACTCAACGATGTCGATCTTCATCTCGATTCCCAGCACCTCTTTGTAGGTCGCCTGCAGATACTCAGCAACATCCTTGTGGTAGCCGCTGTCGTTGGTGGAATAGGTGATGGTCGGGAAGCCCTTGCCATCCGGATAACCGGCATCCGCCAGAGCCTGCTTCGCAGCCGCCTTGTTAGCCTCATAGTCCTTGCTGATGTAGGTGTTGCCGCCGTTAGCGGAAACAGAGTTATCGAAGAACATACCCTCGCTATCCACGATGTTGGGGCCAACGTAGTTGTAGGCAGCCGTGTAGGTGCCCTGCATGAGGGTGTTGGCGATATACTCACGGTCGATGGCCAGGTTCAGAGCCTTACGCACATTGACGTTGTTGAAGGGCGCCTTGTCCAGGTTCATGTTCAGATAATAGGTGCCCAGGATGGTGTCAACATAGAAGTCGCCGCCATCCTCCGCCTTCTTCAGGCTGGGGATCTCCAGGGTGGGCACATCCTTAATGAGCTGCGCTTCGCCGCTCTTATAAGCCGCATAGGAAGCAGTGGAATCCTCCAGCAGCAGGAAGTTCAGATGCTCAGACACGATTTTCTCGCTGTCCCAGCCGCCCACATAGTTGGGGTTCTTCTTGCAAACGATGCGCTCGCTGGCGGTCCAGCTCTCGATCATGTAGGGGCCGTTGCAAACGTAGGTCTCCGGCTTGGTGGCCCAGGCATCGCCATTGGCCTCCACGGTCGCCTTCTGCACAGGGCTCATGGTGCCGAACGCCACGATCTTGTCGAAATAAGAGCAGGGCCAGGACAGATTGATGGTCAGGGTCTTGCCATCGTCGCTCGCCTTAACCTGCAGCTTATCCTTGTCGGGAGTCGTGGTGGTCTTGCCTTCGTCATCGGGGTTGCCGATGGCATCGTCATAACCGGCAATCATGCCGATCACGGTCTCCGCATAGGGAGCCGCCAATTCAGTGTCCGCGATGCGCTTGAAGGTATACTCGAAGTCCTTCGCGTTCAGCTCGGTGCCGTCGGACCATTTCAGGCCATCACGCATGGTGAAGGTCCAGGTCAGACCGTCTTCGCTGACTTTGTAGGACTCAGCCTGGCCGGGCTGCACCTTGTTGTCCTGATCGATGATCAGCAAGGTCTCGAACAGGGTGATCAGCATGTTACCGCCGTCCACAGCGCTGTTCAGAGCCGGGTCCAGAGTCTCGGGGTTCGGGCCAATCTGAACGGTGACCTCATTGTTCGCTTCCTTGCCGCAACCGGCGAGGCTGGCGAGACCGAGCACCATGCAGAAAGCCAGAGCGAGAGCCATAAGTTTTCTTGCTTTCATTTTCTCCACTCCATTTCTGAATATTGCGGTTTCCCGCTTTTATCTATGAGCCCTGGCGACTCATCAGATACAGTTGAAAGGGATCACTTCACGCGATCCAGGTGGTGGCAGGCCGCCCAGTGTCCGGGGCTGACCTCCTTGAATTCCGGCACCTGCTGGGCACAGCACTCATCCGCATAAGGGCAACGAGTGCGGAAACGACAGCCGCTGGGGGGATTCAAGGGACTGGGCACATCGCCCTGCAGGGGGATGCGCTTGTTTTCCTGCGCCGTTTTCGGATCCGCCACCGGGATGGCAGAAATCAAACTGCGGGTATAGGGATGGACGCTGTGGGCAATCAGCTCGAAGCTGTCCGCAAGCTCCACCAGCTTGCCCAGATACATCACGCCGATACGGTTGGAAATATGCCGCACCACGCTCAAATCGTGGGCGATGAACAGATAGGTCAGACCCAGCTCCTGCTGAAGATCCTCGAACATATTCACCACCTGCGCCTGGATGGACACATCCAGCGCCGAAACCGGCTCGTCGCAGACGATAAATTCGGGATCCACAGCCAACGCACGGGCGATGCCCACGCGCTGACGCTGGCCGCCGGAGAATTCATGGGGGTAGCGGTTGGCGTGCTCGCTGTTGAGTCCCACCCGCTCCAGCAGGCTGATGATACGGTCACGCCGCTCCTGCTTGTTGGCCGCCAGCTTGTGAATGTCGATAGCCTCACCAACGATGTCGCCGATGGTCATGCGGGGGTCCAGGCTGGCATAGGGATCCTGGAACACAATCTGCATTTTCCGGCGATAAGGCAGCATATCTACAGCAATCTTTTCTTTTTTATCGAATATGGCTTTGCCGTCATAGATGATGGCGCCGTCCGTAGGCTCATACAGCCGCAGCATCGTGCGGCCGACGGTGGTTTTTCCGCAACCGGATTCGCCCACAAGGCCCAGCGTCTCGCCCCTTCGGATGGCGAAGGACACATCGTCCACCGCCTGGACAACCTTTTTCCGACGGCCATAGCCACCCACATGGAAATACTGCTGCAAATGCTGTATTTCCACCAAATTCTTTTCGTCACTCATGACTGACCGCTCCTTCCGCTTCTTCCTTCTGGCGCAACCAGCAGTGAGTATAATGGGTCTCGCTCAGCTCGGTTTTCGGGGGCATCTCCCGCAGGCAGATCTTCATACAGCTTCCGCAACGGGGCGCAAAGGGGCAACCCGCCGGCGGGTTGAGCAAATCTACAGGCTGACCCTCGATGGGCACCAGACGGGTGATTTCCTCCGCGTTCAGATTGGGAATCGACTTAATGAGGCCCTTGGTATATTCGTGGCTGGGATTGTAGAAAATCTCATCCACTGTGCCGTATTCCACGATATGGCCGGCATACATCACCGCGATTTTCTCGCACATACTGGCCACCACGCCCAAGTCGTGGGTGATCATGATGATGCTCATGCCCAGCTTCTGACGCAGCTCCTGCATCAGTTCCAAAATCTGCGCCTGGATGGTCACATCCAGCGCCGTCGTCGGCTCGTCGGCGATCAACAGCTTCGGCTCGCAGGCCAGCGCGATGGCAATCATCACACGCTGACGCATACCGCCGGACAGCTCATGAGGATACTGCTTGAGCCGCTTGTCCGGCTCGTTGATGCCCACC
Source organism: uncultured Ruminococcus sp. (assembly GCA_964609975.1). Classification (GTDB taxonomy): domain Bacteria; phylum Bacillota; class Clostridia; order Oscillospirales; family Acutalibacteraceae; genus UBA5905. Next base: position 62,222 of record CAZSTR010000004.1, read on the forward strand.
AGCTCCAGCAGCTCGCGGGCGCGCTCATGGGCTTCCTTCTTTGTTTTGTCGGTGTGGAGCAGAATCACTTCCTCAATCTGGTTTCCGATGGTATACACCGGGTTCAGACTGGTCATGGGGTCCTGAAAAATGATGGACACTTCGTTTCCGCGAATTTTTCGAAAATCCTCCTCGGTCATCTCGTCAATCTGATGGCCGTTAAAGCGGACGGTGCCGCCGATCAGCTTTCCGGGATAGGCGGTGAGGCCCATAATCGAATAGGCAGTCACGGATTTACCGGAACCGGACTCGCCCACGATTCCCAGCACCTCGCCCTCCTCCATGGAGAAGGACACGCCATTGAGGGCTTTTACCTCACCGGCAGGGGTGAAGAAGGACAAACGCTCGTCTTTGATTTCTAACAGCTTTTCGCTCACTCGTCTCTTCTCCCCTCTCAGTTTTTCAGCTTCGGGTCAAACGCGTCACGCAGACCGTCGCCCAACAGGTTAAACACAAGGATCGTCACGCTGATCATAATGGCAGGCAGCAACAGCAGATGCGGGAAGGTGTTCATGCCCTTCACCGCGTCCGTGGCCAAGGAGCCGAGGGACGGCATGGGAGCCGCCACGCCTAGACCGAGGAAGCTCAGATAGCTCTCGGTGAAAATCGCCGAAGGAATCTGGAGGGTGGTGGTCACAATCAGCGTGCCCAGACAGTTCGTCAAAAGGTGCTTGCGGACGATGCGGGATCCCTTCGCACCCAACGCGCGAGCGGCCGTCACATATTCCGACTCCTTCAACACCAGCACCTGAGAACGGGTGATCCGAGCCATGCCCACCCAATAGAGCAGCACGAACACCAGGAAAATCGCGATAAGGTTCGGGCCGACCACCTGCATCCAGTGGAAGCCGGGCAACTCCGCCATGGCATTCAGCCGTTCCTTCAAGGCCATGGACAGGATGATGATAATCAGAATATCCGGAATAGTATACAGAATATCCGTGATACGCATCATGATGTTGTCCACCCAGCCGCCCACATAGGCGGCCACGGCGCCGAAGGTGGCGCCGACAATCAGCACCAGCGCCGCACAAATCAGACCAACCGTCAGGCTGATCCGGGTGCCCATCATCAAACGCACCGCATAGTCACGGCCCAGCTTATCGGTGCCGCAAATATGGGGGAACACCTTTTCGCCGGCGTCTATGAGCGCCTGCTCGGTGGTGCTGTATTCGAAGGGCTTCAGGTTTTCACTGCCCCGAATCTGCTGTTCATAGGAATAGGGCCAAAGGCTGGGCAGGAAATAGGCAAAAAACACGATCAGCAAAATCACAGCCATGCTGACCACGGCAATGCGGTTCTTGAACAGGCGGCGGAAGCCATCCTGCTCGGTGGTGCTGTATTCGAAGGGCTTCAGGTTTTCACTGCCCCGAATCTGCTGTTCATAGGAATAGGGCCAAAGGCTGGGCAGGAAATAGGCAAAAAACACGATCAGCAAAATCACAGCCATGCTGACCACGGCAATGCGGTTCTTGAACAGGCGGCGGAAGCCATCCTTCCAAAAGCTCACGCTGTCCCGCATGATAACAAGCTCCTGCTTTTCATCCAGTGTCGCCGGAGCGAAATCATCCGGATTCAGTTGCAGGCTGAGGGGATTTTTTCTCATGATTCCGTTTTCGCTCCTTTAATTCAACTTGATACGGGGGTCAATAACCTTATAGAGGATGTCCACAACCACATTAGCCAAAATCACCAGCGTCGCCAGCACAATCGTCGTACCCATGATCATGGTATAGTCCCGATTGGTGATGGCCGACACGAATTCACGGCCGAGACCGGGAACGGTGAAAATCTTTTCCACCACGAAGGAACCGGTCATCAGGCTCGCCAGCATGGGGCCAACATAGGTCACAACCGGCAAAACCGCATTGCGCAGAGCGTGCTTGAACAGAGTTTTGAAATTGGACAGACCCTTCGCACGGGCGGTGCGGATATAATCCTGACCCATCACATCCAGCAGGCTCGAACGCATCAGCCGGGTGATATAGGCAGAGGGATAAATCGCCAACGCCGTCACCGGCATGATATAGGAGGAAATCGTGTTCAAGCCCACCGTTGGCAATATATTCAGCTTACAGCCAAAGGTGTATAACAAGACCACACTGCTGATGAAGCTCGGAATGGCGATGCCGCAGGTGGCAATCACCAAAATAAGGTTATCCGCCCATTTTCCGCGATTGAAGGCCGAAATACAGCCCAGCGGAATTCCCACACACAGCGCTACCAGCACCGCGATTCCCGCCAAGCCGGCAGAAACCGGGAATTTTGTGAATATGATGTCCTTTACCTCCACGCCGCGCTGCTTCAGGCTAACGCCCATGTCGCCCTTCAGCAAATCGGTCATATAGGTGGCATAGCGCTGTAAAATCGGCTTATCCAAGCCGTATTTTTCCGCCAATGCCTGCTGAGCCGCCGGGCTGATGTTTTTCTCCGCCACGAAGGGGCCGCCGGGCACCAGGTTCATTAGAAAGAACGTCAGCGAAGCTACGATAAAGATAGTCAAAAAGGCTGTCAACAGCCGCTTGACAATGTATTTGGCCAAATCGGTCACTCTCCTTGATTTTTCCCACGCGAACAGTCTGTTCGCGAGTCTGCTACAAACAACTGATAAGGCATTATACCACTCAAAGGGCATAATGTCAATTTATATTCACAATTTCAAAGAAACTTTTTCACAAATTCGTCACAGAACAATCAGCTCCCGCGGGCTGGCAGTCAAATCCACGCATCCCTCGGCCGTGACATACACCATATCCTCAATGCGCACGCCGAACCGGTTTTCCAGATAAATACCCGGCTCCACTGTCATCACCGTGCCTTCCTTCAGCACCGTGTCGCACCGCATATTGAAGTTCGGGCGCTCATGAATTTCAATTCCCACGCTGTGACCGAGCCCATGACCGAAGCAGCCCTCATATCCGGCGCCGTAAATTATGTCCCGGGCGATTTTGTCGATGTCCCGGCAAACAACTCCCGGTCGCACCGCGTCGATGGCCGCCTGCTGAGCCGCCCACACCGTTTCATACACCCGGCGCTGCTCCTCGGAGACCTCCCCCACCGCCACGGTGCGGGTCATGTCCGAGCGATAGCCGCCCACCACGGCGCCGAAGTCCATGGTCACGAAATCGCCCCGCTCCACCGCCTTGTTCGTCGGAACACCATGAGGCAGAGAGGAATTTTTCCCGGAAACCACGATAAAATCGAAGGAAACGCCCTCGGAGCCAAGCCGCCGCATATAGAACTCCATATCCAGCATAATATCCCGCTCCGTGCGACCGGGCGCAATTCGGCCGAGAATATATCGGAAGGTATCATCGGTCATTTTCTGCGCCTGGCGAATCAGCGACAGCTCCTGACCGTCCTTCACGCTGCGCAGCTCCCGCAAACGCTCATCCAACCGGGCATCCCGCGGAATTTCCACGCCGCTCAACTTTTCCTCCAGCGTCGCCAATGCGCTCACGGACACAAAATCATTCTCCACGAACAGGGTTTTCACCCCATCGGCGGCGCACAGCGCCGCCAGCTCCTGCATCGGAGAGGTGGACAGCTCCACCCGACAGCCGGTCACCACCTGCCGCGCCTTTTCCACATAGCGGAAATCCACAAGGAAAACCGCCTGCTCCCGGCTGATATACACATAGCCATCGCTGGTCTCAAAGCCGGTGATATAAAACCGGTTGGGGATGCTCTCCACCAGGGCGGCCGCACCGGCGGGCAGCATTTCCTGAATTTTTTCCACAGCCTTCGTCATACAAACATCTCCTGACGCAAAGCACGGCCTTTTCCTTGCGGCGGCCGCACCGTTTTCGCACACTGTCGCGCTAATCACCCGACAATTATACACTTTGACGCGCTAAAATGCAAGTCCAAATCGCGAATTATTCAAAAATATTTGAAAAACAACGGTTGCCCCCTCTCTAATTCCATGTTATACTGTAGAGGAAGCGGTGGAGCACGCCACGGGCCGCACAAGCCGCATTTATGCAAGGAGGGGGCTTTTTCGTGTTTCTGCTTTTCGATTTGGACGGAACGCTGACCGATCCGGGAATCGGCATCACCAATTCTGTGGCCTATGCACTGGCGCATTTTTCCATCACCCCCGCCTGCCGGGAGGAGCTGTATCCTTATATCGGGCCGCCGTTGGTGGATTCCTTCCAGAGCCAGCATGGGCTGAGCCTCCCCCAGGCGCAACAGGCACTGACGCTGTACCGGGAATATTTCGCAGCCAAAGGGATGCTGGAAAATACCCTCTATCCCGGAATTCCCGCTCTGCTGAAGCGCTTGCAGGCGGTCGGCTATACGCTGATGGTAGCCACCTCGAAGCCGGAGGAATATACCCGGCCAATTCTTGAGCGCTTTTCGCTGACGCCCTATTTCACCTTTATCTGCGGCAACACACTGCAGGATGAGCGCCCCACGAAAGAAGCGGTCATCGCCCATATCCAATCCCGTTTTCCGGCCATCTGCGCCGAAAACACCCGCATGATCGGTGACCGACGCTATGACATCGAGGGCGCCCATCGGCGGGGGCTGAAAGCCATCGGGGTGCTGTATGGGTATGGCACCCGGACGGAGCTAAAAACGGCCGGCGCCGAGGACATCGTCGAAACCCTAGCGGAGCTGGAGGGACAGATTTATCAGCGTCTGCCCCTTTGAAGCGTTCACAGATTGTTTGCTTTTTCCTAACAATCCGCTCATGTCTCTCCAGTATAGTGTGTGTGGTTGCCATCGGCAACAGAGAGGAACAACATCATGATTTTAGAAAAGAAAACCCATTATTCCGCTTATAAAATCAGCCTGAAAAGTCCCCCTCCGGAGGTTGCGGCTCCGGAGGAGCTGTATCGGGCACTGGAACAGCAGATGCCCCAATATCGCGCCGGCCTGCGAGAAATCTGTGCGCGACTGGAAAGCATGGACGACCGCTTTCAAATGGAAAACGACCACAACCCCATTCATCACATGGAAAGCCGCATGAAAACCGCCGAAAGCATCCTCGAAAAGGCCAACCGCCAGGATTGCCCCATGACGGTGGAGGCCATCACCGAGCGAGTGATGGACATTGCCGGTCTGCGGGTGATTTGCAACTATATCGACGATGTTTACCGTCTGGCGGAGCTGATTATGGCCCAGGAAGGGCTGAAGGTCATCAAGGTGCGGGACTACATCGCCAAGCCCAAGGAAAACGGCTATCGCAGTTTGCACATCGTGGTGGAGGTGCCGGTGCACAGCGATCCTCAGGTAAGCACCGTCCCAGTGGAAATCCAGCTGCGCACCATCGCCATGGACACCTGGGCCAGCCTGGAGCACGAAATGATTTATAAATCCAAGCGGGGCGCCGGCGCCATCGACCGGATGAAGCTGAAAATCTGCGCCGACGAGCTGGCCGATGTGGATCGCTATATGCAGGAAATCTACAAGGAGCTTTGCTGACAAGCTAAAAAACAGCCGAAAAACAGCCACGAAAAAAGCCTGTCCGTCTTGGACAGGCTTTTTTTGTTTTTTTGGGGGTTTTTCCTTTACATTGGCGCAAAAATGTGCTATCATATGGAATGTATGTCGGGCGCGGCCTGTGACCGCCCTGGGCATTCTGTAACCCTATATACCAAATCCTTAAAGGAGGACAATATTATGGCAAGAAAATTCAAAACCATGGACGGCAACAACGCCGCGGCGCATGTATCCTATGCATTCACCGAGGTCGCCGGGATTTATCCCATCACGCCGTCCAGCCCCATGGCGGACTATGTGGACCAGTGGGCCGCTGCCGGGCAGAAAAACATTTTCGGCACCACCGTCAAGGTGGCGGAGATGGAATCGGAGGCAGGCGCTTCCGGCACGGTGCATGGCTCTCTGGCGGCTGGTGCTCTGACCACCACCTACACCGCTTCGCAGGGTCTGCTGCTGATGATCCCCAATATGTACAAAATCGCCGGTGAGCTTCTCCCCTGCGTGTTCCATGTGTCCGCCCGTTGCGTGGCGACCCATGCGCTGAACATCTTCGGCGACCATTCTGATGTCTATGCCTGCCGTCAGACCGGCTTTG
>CAZSTR010000005.1:0-65549 GCA_964609975.1 uncultured Ruminococcus sp.
ATGTCTACTTGACAGGGGGCGTGTCACAGTAAAGTCCGTTTTATAGGACAGAGAATTCAATATACTATAGGCACAGTCAACGGAGAGCCGGCACTCTCCACATTCCGCAAACGAAAGGGGCGCTTTTCATGGGCTGCATCGAAATCAGCAACAACGACCGGGTTTGGGAGGTCATTTACGCCAGCGTGTTTTTGGAAGGAAAAGAGCGGGAGGAAACGTTGCGCCGCTTCGGCGTCCCCTCGCCGCTGGCCTGTGCCAAGGGATGAATTCGCGAAAAAAGCCCCGAAGCCAATCGGCTTCGGGGCTTTTTTGTCGAATAGAAAACAGAACCGCAATCAGCGCTTGCTGAACTGAGGCGCACGACGGGCAGCCTTCAAGCCATACTTCTTCCGCTCCTTCATGCGAGGGTCACGGGTCAGGAAGCCAGCCTTCTTCAGCGCAGAACGGAGGTTCTCGCTATCATACTGCAGCAGAGCACGGGCGATGCCGTGACGAATCGCGCCGGCCTGGCCGGTCACGCCGCCGCCAGCCACACGACACTCCACATCGAACTTCTCGGTAAGGTCGGTGAGCGCGAGGGGCTGACGCACGATCAGCTTCAGGGTCTCCAGGCCGAAATAATCGTCGATATCGCGGCCGTTGATGGTCACCTTTCCGGTGCCCTGGTACAGGCGCACACGAGCGACAGAGGATTTCCGGCGGCCGGTGCCATAGAAAAAGGGTCTGACATTATAATCCATTGTTAATAGCCTCCTTCAATCTCGAATCAAAGCTCGAACGCTTCGGGCTTCTGGGACGCATGGGGATGCTCCGCGCCCGCGTAGCAGTGCAGACGGGTCTGCGCCGCACGGCCGATGGTGTTATTGGGGATCATGCCGCCAACCGCCAGCTCCATCGCCTTCTCCGGGCGCTGAGCCATCAGCGTGGCATACTTCGTGGATTTCAGGTTGCCGATCCAGCCGGTGTGGCGCTGCCACAGCTTCTGCTCCAGCTTTTTGCCGGTCAGAACCGCCTGAGAGCAGTTGATGATGATCACATTGTCACCGCAATCCACATGGGGAGTGAAGGTGGGCTTATGCTTGCCGCGCAACAGAACGGCGGCCTGGGCAGCAACACGGCCCAGAGATTTACCGGCCGCATCGATCACATACCAGTTGCGCTCGACCTGGCCAGCTTTTGCCATAAAAGTCATAGTCGTTTCCTCCTAATTTCACTATTACGGGCGGGCTCTCGAAAAACAGCGCCGTGAGAAGCGCCCGGAGCGACTCGTTCCCGAACAGCCGTTATCATACCACATTCAAAAAAGTCTGTCAACCCCCAAAATCCGGTTTTTTCCATTTACATCCCGTTTTCTCTCGTTTTCTCTTATTTTTGCTCCAAATTGCTCTATTTCTCGTTTTTCATTTCGTTTTTTATCACTTTTTTGCCGACCTCCGCCACGAAATAGAGCATAAAAACCAGCAATCTGAAGCCCCCTGATGCGCTCAAAATTTCCCAGAAATCCCCCTTGACTCCTCTCCCCCCTTTTTTCGATGGCAGGCCGGAAAGCACTGAAAGCGCTAAACCCGGTTAAGCAATACACTTCGCCTGCGCCGAAAAACGAAAAATCCCTCTCCGGAGGGAGAGGGATTTTCACACCGCTTTCGCTTATTTCAGCTCGATGATCGCCATCTCGGCGGCATCGCCGCGACGGGCACCCGTCTTGATGATCCGGGTGTAGCCGCCGTTGCAATCGGCATACTTCGGAGCGATTTCATCAAAGAGCTTCTTGGAAACGGACTCCTTGGTGATGAACGCGAACACCTGACGCTTATTGGCCAGAGTCGGCTCCTTCGCAATCGTAATCATTTTCTCCGTCAGAGAACGCACCTCTTTGGCGCGGGTGACAGTGGTCTCGATCCGGCCGTTTTCCAGCAGGAAGGTGACCATAGCACGCAGCATAGCCATACGGGAGGCAGTGGGTCTGCCAAGCTTTCTGGTACCGGGCATAGATCATTCACTCCTTTTCTTTCAGGATTATTCTTCTTCGTCCCGCAGGGCCAGGCCCAGGGACAACAGCTTATTGATAACTTCCTCCAGGGATTTGCGGCCCAGGTTCCGCACCTTCATCATATCGTCCTCGGTCTTGCTGATGAGGTCTTCCACGGTGTTGATGCCCGCGCGCTTGAGGCAGTTGAAGGAACGCACAGAGAAATCCAGCTCCTCGATGGTCATTCCCAGAACGGTCGTCTGCGCCTTGTCATCCTTTTCCACCATGATGGAATCGCCGGCATAGGTGTCGCCGGACAAATCCACAAACAGGTTCAAATGCTCCGTCAGCACCTTCGCGCCGAGAGACACCGCCTCCTGCGCGCTGATGACGCCGTTGGTCCAAACCTCCAGCGACAGCTTGTCATAGTCGGTGATCTGGCCAACGCGGGTGTTTTCCACGGTGTAGTTCACCTTCGTCACGGGAGAATAGATGGAGTCCACTGGAATCACACCGATGGCCGGATTCATGAGCTGTTTGTTCCGGTCGGCGGGCACATAGCCGCGTCCCTTGTCCAGAGTCAGCTCCATGAACAGACGGGCGCCCTCGCCGAGCGTGGCGATGTGCATATCGGGCTCCAGAATCTCCACCTCGCTGTCACACTTGATGGAGCCGGCGGTCACCTCGCAGGGACCCTCCGCCTCGATATAGGCAACCTTTGGGCCTTCGCCGTTGATTTTGGCGATAAGCCCCTTGATGTTCAGGACGATCTCCGTCACATCCTCCTTCACGCCCTCAATGGCGGAAAACTCGTGGAGGATGCCGTCGATTTTGATGGAGGTCACCGCCACTCCGGGCAGCGAGGAAAGCAATACCCGACGCAGGCTGTTTCCAATGGTGGTGCCATAGCCACGCTCCAGCGGCTCCACGACAAACTTGCCATAGGTGCCATCCGCGGCCAAATCCAAAGCCTCGACCCGGGGTTTTTCGATTTCGATCATGCAAATACCCTCCTTTTGAATGGGTCAGGCCGCCGCAGGGCGGCGCTGACCGGATAAATCGTTGAAAAAGAGAAGGAAAGGGGATTTACTTGGAGTACAACTCGACGATGAGGGTCTCCTCGATGGGCAGATCGATGTCCTCACGGGCCGCCAGAGCGACCACCTTCGCCTCCAGCTTTTCCTTATCCATCTCCAGCCACTTCGGCACGGGACGGGAGCCGTTAGTTTCCACAATCGCCTTCATCTTGTCCAGGGAGCGGCTGCCCTCACGCAGAGCCACCACCATGCCCGGCTTCACAAGGAAGGAGGGAATGTTCACGGTACGGCCGTTCACAGAGAAATGCTTATGGCCAACCAGCTGGCGGGCTTCCGCACGGGAGCTGGCCAGACCCATCCGGAACACCACATTGTCCAGACGGCTCTCCAGCAACGTCAGCAGGTTTTCACCAGCGGCGCCAGGCATTTTCTCAGCCATTTCGAAATAATGACGGAACTGACCCTCCAGCACACCGTAATACCGCTTCGCAAACTGCTTCGTACGCAGCTGGCGGCCATATTCGGAGGCTTTCTTGTTCCGGGCCTGGCCATGCTGGCCGGGGGCATAGGAACGACGGTCCAGAGCGCATTTGCCGGTATAGCAACGCTCACCCTTCAAAAACAGTTTCTGACCTTCGCGGCGGCAGAGCTTGCACACCGCACCAGTATATCTTGCCATTTAATTACACCTCCTGAGTCATCAAACGCGTCTTCTCTTGGGAGGACGGCATCCGTTGTGGGGGACAGGGGTCACATCTTTGATCATGGTGACATCCAGTCCGGCGGCTTGCAGGGCGCGGATCGCCGCTTCGCGGCCGGCTCCGGGTCCCTTCACATACACTTCGACGGTCTTCAGGCCGTGCTCCATGGCCGCCTTGGCAGCGGTCTCGGCAGCGGTCTGCGCGGCGAAGGGGGTGGATTTCCGCGAGCCGCGGAAACCCAGCTCACCGGCGCTCGCCCAGGACAGAGCGTTGCCCTGCTGGTCAGTGATGGTGACGATGGTGTTGTTGAACGTGGACTGGATATGTGCGGCGCCCCGTTCAATGTTTTTGCGCTCTTTACGGCGACGAGTAGCGCCCTTGCGGGCAGTAGTCTTGGCAGCAGCCATTCTATATCCCTCCTGCTTACTTCTTCTTGTTGGCGATGGTCTTCTTCGGGCCCTTGCGGGTGCGGGCGTTGGTTTTGGAGCGCTGGCCGCGCACCGGCAGACCCTTGCGATGCCGCAGGCCGCGATAGCTTCCGATTTCGATCAGGCGCTTAATGTCAAAGGCCGTTTTCCGGCGCAGATCGCCTTCTACCATATAGTTGTGGTCGATGTGCTCACGGAGCTTCGAAACCTCGTCCTCGGTCAGATCCCGCACACGGGTGTCGGGGTTGATACCGGTCGCAGCCAGAATATCGTTGGAGGACTTGCGGCCAATACCGAAAATGTAGGTCAGGCCGATTTCCACACGCTTGTCGCGGGGAAGATCGACACCAGCAATTCGTGCCATAGTTGTAATCCTTCCTTTCAGTGGGCGGCCATGGCCGCCGTTTATGCACCGACGCCGGGCTTAGCCCTGGCGCTGCTTGTGCTTCGGGTTCTCGCAGATGACCATCACGCGGCCCTTGCGCTTGATGACCTTGCACTTTTCGCAGATTTTCTTCACAGAAGGTCTGACTTTCATAAAGATACCTCCTTCGTGCGAGTTCGCACGGTTGATTGAAATGAAGTCGCGAACGGACTTCGCTTATTTGGTTCGCCAAGTGATACGGCCCTTTGTCAGATCATAGGGGCTCATTTCCACCGTGACCTTGTCGCCCGGCAAAATGCGAATATAGTTCATACGCAGCTTTCCGGAAATATGAGCCAAAATCTTGTGGCCGTTAGCCAGCTCTACCTGGAAGGTGGCATTGGGCAGCGCCTCAACAACCACACCCTCCAATTCGATGACATCGTCTTTCGACATACTATACCCTCCGTCTTATCGCAGCTTACCGTCCGGGTCGGTCATAATAACCGGGCCGTCCGGCGTGATTGCTACCGTATGCTCAAAATGGGCAGACAGGCGGCCATCTTTTGTGACAGTCGTCCAGCCGTCCCCGAGTATACGCACCTCATGGGTGCCGGCGTTGACCATCGGCTCGATGGCGATGGTCATACCCGGCAGCAGCTTTGCACCGCGGCCGGGGGTACCGAAATTGGGTACGCTGGGATCTTCGTGCAGATCCGTGCCTACTCCGTGGCCGACGAATTGCCGTACAACCGAGTAACCACGCATCTCGACATACCGCTGAACCGCAGCGCCGATGTCTCCCACCCGATTGCCTGCCTGCGCGGCACGAATGCCCTCCAGCAGACTCTCGCGTGTGGCGTCCATCAACGCCTGTGCCTCCGCGGAAACCTTTCCTGCGGCGAAGGTCGCCGCATTGTCTCCGTTAAAGCCGTGAATCGCCGCACCTGTATCAATGCTGACGATATCGCCTTCTTGGATGACGCGGGAATCGGGTATGCCATGAATGACTGTTTCGTTGACCGAAATGCAAGCGCTGGCCGGAAATCCGCCGTAATTCAAGAAATTGGGCTTGGCTCCCTGACTCTCGATATACCGACGAATGATGCGGTCAATCTCCGCGGTGGTGACACCGGGTTGCACCGCTTCACCGCCCAGCTTCAACGCCCGCGCGGAAATCACACACGCTTCACGCATGAGCTTCAAATCCCGACTGCTTTTTATGCCGATCATAATGCTCAGCCTTTCAGCAGCGCCAGAGTCTGCTCTGCGATTTCCTGGATGCCTTGCTGGCCATCCACCACCAGCAGCTTGCCGGCGTTCGCATAGTAATCCCGCAGGGGCTCCGTCTGCTCATGATACACGTGCAGACGCTCCTGTACAGTTTTCGGTTCGTCATCCTTGCGCTGAACCAGGGTGGTGCCGCAACGGTCGCAAACATTATCCTTCTGAGGCTTTTTCGTCTCAACATGATAGCTGTTTCCGCAACCGGGGCAAACACGGCGACCCGATACACGCCGGGTGATCACCTCGTCGGGGACATCAATGTCCACCACACGGTCGATGGTGACACCCATACGGTCAAGTGCCTCGGCCTGGGGAATGGTGCGCGGGAAGCCGTCCAGGATAAATCCATTCTGGCAATCCGCCTCCGCCAGTCTCTCCCGCACAATCCCGATGACTACTTCATCCGGGACGAGCTGACCGGCTTCGATGAAGGTTTTCGCCTTCAGACCCATCTCCGTGCCGCTTTTCAGCGCTTCACGGATCATATTGCCCGTGGAAATCGTGGGAATGTTCAAACGCTGGCAGAGAATCTCTGCCTGCGTGCCCTTTCCGGCGCCGGGGGCGCCGAGCAGAATCAGATTCATAACCGTCTCCTTCTCAACAGACAGGCCGACGGCGCCGGCCCAAGGGCCGGCCGCCGCGCGGCTGACAATCCTCTTGCATCAATCCAGGAAGCCCTTGTAATGGCGCATCATCATCTGACTTTCGATCTGCTGCACCGTCTCCAGAGCGACACCCACCACGATCATGATGGAGGTTCCGCCGATGGACAAGCCAGTGAAACCGCTGACCTTACCGAACAGGCTGGGGAACAGCGCAATCACGCCAAGGAAAAGTGCGCCGATGAAGGTGACCTTGTTGAGCACCCGCTTGATGAAGTCGGCGGTGGGCTTGCCCGGACGCTGGCCGGGAATGGCGCCGCCGTTCTTGCGCAGGTTGTTGGCCATCTCCATGGGGTTGTACTGAATCGTCACATAGAAATAGGCGAATCCGATGATCATCAGGAAATACAGCACGATATACAACCAGCTGTCCTGATTGAAGGCGTTAAAGAATCCGTGCCAGAATCCGGTCGAGGGGACCGTGATGAAGCTGGCAATGATCGAGGGAAGCGACAGGATGGACACCGCCAAAATGATGGGCATCACACCGGACATATTCACCTTGATGGGAATATAGGTGTTCTGGCCACCATACATTTTCCGGCCCACAACCTTCTTCGCATACTGCACCGGGATGCGGCGCTCCGCGTCGCCCATGAACACGATGAACGCGATCATGGCCAGGAACAGCACCAGAACCAGCAGCACAAGGAAAATATACTTGAAGCCGACCGTCTGGCCCTCCTGCAGCTGCTTCACACCCATCTCGTAGAAATAGGCCCACAGATAGGTGGCAGCCGTGGGGATACGGGACAGGATACCGGCGAACAGCAAAATGGAAATGCCGTTTCCGATGCCCTTGTTGTTGATCTGCTCACCCAGCCACATCATCAGCGCAGAGCCGGCGGTGAAGCACAGGACGATAACGATCGCTGCGAACCAGGCGGCAAAGCCGCTCTTCGCCTCGCTCACCAGAGCGCCGTATTTGTTGCGCACCATGAAATAATACGCAACCGCCAGCATCAGGCCCAGCACCACAGTGGTATACCGGGTAATCTGACCCAGCCGCTTCTGACCGGCTTCGCCGTCCTTCGCCATACGCTCAAGAGCCGGGATGGCCACCGTCAAAAGCTGGATGATGATGCTCGCATTGATATACGGGGTGATGGACAGCGCGAAAATCGATGCGTTGGCGAAGCCACCGCCGGACATCATGGTCAGATAGCCCATGAAGCTGTTGGTGTTCTGCGCCACCGCTTCCTTCAGCGCCGACACATCCACAAACGGCACCGTCACAGCGGAGCCGATGCGGAAGATCAAAATGATGAATACGGTGAAAAGGAGCTTTTTACGGAGATCTTCGATTTTCCAGGCATTTCGCAAGGTCTGAAACATCTCAGATCACCTCCGCCTGCCCACCGGCGGCCTCGATCTTGGCCTTGGCGGAATCAGAATAAGCCGCAACCTTCACAGTCAGCTTCTTTTCCAGCTTTCCGTTGCCCAGGATTTTCACACCGTTGTCCGCTTTGCTGACAACACCGGCGTCCAGAAGGGCCTGCGTGTCCACCGTGGCTCCATCCTCAAACCGGTTGAGAGCCGCAACATTGATCGCTGTATAAGGCTCCGCGAAAATGTTGTTGAAGCCGCGCTTCGGAATCCGGCGCTGCAGGGGCATCTGGCCGCCTTCGAATCCGGCGCGGAATCCGCGACCGGCGCGAGCCTTCTGACCCTTATGTCCTTTGCCCGCGGTTTTTCCCTGGCCGGAGCCGTGTCCGCGGCCGATCCGCTTCACATCCCGAACAGAACCGGGCGCGGGAGAAAGTTCATGAAGTTTCATGTCTGTTTGCACCTCCTAACACGATTTGGTTTTACCCGTTGACAACCTCAACAAGGTGTTGGATCTTCGTGATCTTGCCCATCGTCGCATCGTTGATGGGCTGGGTCGTCACATCGCCGATCTTGCGGAGGCCCATGGATTCAGCCGTGGCGATCTGGTCCTTTTTGGAACCGATCAGACTCTTAACCAGCTTGACCTGAACGGTCTTCGGTTTTGCTTTTCTAGGCATAGGTCATGTCCTCCTCATTCTAAAATCTGCTGCGCAGTCATGCCGCGGGTCGCCGCAGCCTCATCCGCAGTGCGCAGCTCCAGCAGGCCGGCCATGGTGGCACTCACCACGTTGCAAGGATTGTTGGAGCGCAGAGCCTTGGCACGAATGTCCTTGATGCCGGCCGCTTCCACGACGGCACGCACAGCGCCGCCAGCGATGATACCGGTACCGGGGGCGGCGGGCTTCATCAGCACCTCACCGGCGCCGAATTTACCGATCACCTCATGGGGAATCGTGCCACCCTTCAGGGAAATCTTCTTCAGATTCTTTTTGGCATCCTCGATGCCCTTGCGAATCGCATCCGGAACTTCGCCGGCCTTGCCGGTACCGAAGCCCACGGTGCCCTTACCGTCACCGACGACCACCAACGCGGAGAACTTCATCACACGGCCGCCCTTGACGGTCTTGCTAACCCGGTTGATGGCCACCACGGTCTCTTTGTATTCGTTGTCGATTTCTTCTCTTCTGGCCAAAGTAATTCCTCCTTTTCCTTAGAACTTGAGGCCGCCCGAACGGGCGCCTTCGGCCAGCTCTTGCACACGGCCGTGGTAGACATAGCCGCCGCGGTCAAATACCACCTCGGTGATACCCTTCTCAACGGCACGCTTCGCGATCATTTCGCCGACCTTGCGGGCGGCTTCCTTGTTGCCGCCGTTCATGCCGAAATCCTTTTCGACAGAGGAGGCGGAAACCAGGGTCACTCCCTTAACATCATCGATCACCTGGGCATAGATGTGGTTGAGGGAGCGATATACATCCAGGCGGGGACGCTCAGCGGTGCCGCTGATCTTTCCGCGCACACGGGTGTGGCGATGCAGACGAGCCGCTTTGCTGTCTTTCTTGGTCACCATTGTCTATTCACTCCTTCTTTATTTCTTGCCCTTGCCGCCGGCTTTACCTTCCTTGCGGCGGATATGTTCGTCGGCATACTTGATGCCCTTGCCCTTATACGGCTCAGGCGGACGCTTCTCCCGCACCTCGGCGGCGAACTGACCGACGAGCTGCTTATCAGCGCCGGAAATCACAATCTGGTTCGGGCCAGGAGCCTCGATGGTGATTCCGGGAATCTCGCTGACGATTACTTGATGGCTGAAGCCCAGGTTCATCACGAGATTGCTTCCCTGCTTCTGCACACGGTAGCCAACACCGTTGACCTCCAGGGTCTTCGAATAACCCTCGGTCACACCCACGACCATGTTGTTGATCAGGGTACGGGTCAGACCATGAAGGGAGCGCGCTTCCTTCTCATCGTTGGGACGGGTGACGAGGATTTCGCTGCCCGTCTGCTCCACAGAGATGATGGGGTTGATTTTCTGGGTCAAGGTGCCCTTGGGACCCTTGACGGTCACCACATTGCCTTCCTGCTTAAACTCGACGCCAGCGGGAAGGGTAATGGGCTTGCGACCAATTCTTGACATATTCCTCTACCCCCTTACCAAATGAATGCCAGCACTTCGCCGCCCACATTAGCCTTCCGGGCGGCCTTATCGGTCATAACACCCTTGGATGTGGAGACGATTGCGGTGCCGATGCCCTTCATGACCTTCGGCATATCCTCGCAGCTGGAATAGATGCGCAGGCCGGGCTTGGACACACGGCGCAAGCCCATCAGCACGGGAGTGCGGGAAGCGCCCTGGTATTTCAGCGTGATGCGAATCACGCCCTGCTTGCCATCTTCAATGAATTTGAACTCTTTGACATATCCCTCGTCAACAAGAATCTGGGCAATAGCCTTCTTCATGTTGGAAGCGGGGATATCCACCGTCTCATGCTTCGCCGAATTCGCGTTGCGGATTCGGGTGAGCATATCGGCGATTGTATCAGAAATCTGCATGACCTCAACCTCCTATATTTTTGCTATTGCTTACCAGCTTGCCTTCTTCACGCCCGGAATCTCGCCCTTGTAGGCCAGCTCACGGAAGCAAATACGGCAGATCCCATACCGACGCAGATAGGCGTGAGGCCGACCGCAGATTTTGCAGCGGTTGTACGCCCGGGTGGAGTACTTCGGCTCAGCCTGCTGCTTGAGCTTCATAGACATTTTCGCCATCGTATTCTCCTCCTTACTTCTCGAACGGAGCGCCCATCAGAGTGAGCAGCTCGCGCGCTTCTTCGTCCGTGTTGGCGGTGGTGACAAAGCACAGGTCCATGCCACGCACCTTATCGATCTTATCATAGTCGATTTCCGGGAAAATCAGCTGCTCCTTCAGGCCCATGTTGTAGTTGCCACGGCCGTCGAAGGAGTTGGGGTTGATTCCGCGGAAGTCGCGCACGCGGGGCAGCGCCACATTGAACAGACGCTCCACGAACTCGTACATCCGGTCGCCACGCAGGGTGACCTTCGCGCCGATGTTCATGCCCTCACGCAGTTTGAAGTTCGCAACGCTCTTGCGGGCCTTGCAAACCACAGGACGCTGGCCAGTGATAGCCGACAGATCGTTGACGATGGCGTCGATAATCTTCGCATTGTCGCGAGCCTCACCGCAGCCGACGTTGATGACAACCTTGTCCAGCTTCGGAATTTGCATAACGCTCTTGTAGCCGAACTTTTTCATCAGGGCAGGAGCGATTTCCTGCCGATACTGTTCTTTCAAAGCAGCCATTCTCTCCTACCTCCTTATAAAGTCTCGCCGCATTTTTTGCAGATGCGGACGGTATGCGCCTTGCCATTGTCGCCGGTCACTTTCTTGTGGGCAACGCGGGTCGGCTTCTTGCAGGCGGGGCAAATCACCTGAACCTTGGACGCGTACATAGCGCCCTCCGCCTCGATGATGCCACCGGGATCGCCGGCCTTGCGGGGCTTCACATGCTTTTTCACCATGTTCTGGCCCTCGACAATGACCTTACCCTCCTTGGGGCTGACCGCCAGCACCTTGCCGGACTGGCCGCGATCGTCGCCGCTGATGATCAGGACGGTATCGTCCTTTTTCACATGCAGTTTGTTACTCAATTTCGACACCTCCATCAAAGAACTTCGGGAGCCAGAGACAGGATTTTCATATAATCCTTGTCACGCAGCTCGCGGGCCACAGGCCCAAAAATACGGGTACCGCGAGGGGTTTTGTCATCACGGATGATGACCGCCGCATTCTCATCGAAGCGGATATATGTGCCGTCTGCACGACGGACACCCTTCACGGAACGGACGATAACGGCCTTCACCACATCGCCCTTCTTCACCACGCCGCCGGGAGCCGCCTTCTTCACAGAAGCGACCACCACGTCGCCGATATTGGCATACCTCCGACCGGAGCCACCCAGAACGCGAATGCACATCAGTTCCTTCGCGCCGGTGTTATCGGCCACTTTGAGGTAAGTTTGCTGTTGAACCACAGTTTTTCCTCCTTTCAAGGAGCACCATTTTTATCACACCAACCCCGCTGACCACCGACGGCCACGGAACGGTATGCGGTGCAACTGACACATTATTTCGCTTTCTCGATGATGGCGGTGACGCGCCAGCACTTGTCCTTGGACAGGTGGCGGGTCTCCATCACGGACACGCGGTCACCCACGCGGCATTCGTTGTTTTCGTCATGAGCCTTCAAACGCACGGTGCGCTTGACGATCTTCTTGTACAAGGGATGACGCACATTGTCCTCGATGGCGATGACAACGGTTTTATCCATCTTGTCGCTGACGACAATACCGGTACGGGTTTTTCTCAGATTCCGCTCGCTCATCATTACTCCTCCTTCTGTTACGCCTCAGCCTTAAGCTCACGCTCACGCATGATGGTCTTCACGACGGCGATTTCCTTGCGGACAGCCTTCAGACGCATCGGATTGTCGAGCTGGTTGATGGCATGCTGGAAGCGCAGATGAAACAGCTCCTCTTTCAGATCGGCCAGCTTCTTATTCAGCTCCGTGTCGTTCATCTCACGGATCTTTGTTAAATCGTTCGCTTTCATTCCTGCTCACCATCCGTTTCTTCCTTGCGGACAAATTTGCACTTGATGGGCAGCTTATTGGCAGCCAGACGCAGAGCCTCACGGGCATCCGCCTCCGCCACGCCGGCCATCTCAAACAGCACACGGCCCGGCTTCACCACGGCAACCCAATATTCCGGAGAGCCTTTACCGGAGCCCATGCGGGTCTCGGCCGGCTTCTGGGTGATGGGCTTGTCAGGGAAAACCTTGATCCAGGTTTTACCGCCACGCTTAGTATAACGGGTCATGGCGATACGGGCGGCTTCAATCTGGCGAGAGGTGATCCACGCCGGCTCCAGGGCCTGCAGGCCGAATTCGCCATTGGACACCTTGTTGCCGCTATAGGCCTTACCGGTCAGGCGGCCGCGATGCACACGACGGTATTTCACTCTCTTAGGTAACAGCATTATTTACGGCCTCCTTCCCGATTCTTTTTGTTGGTGTTGCCCACCAGCACCTCACCACGGTAAATCCAGACCTTGACGCCGATCTTTCCGTAGGTGGTGTTGGCTTCAGCAAAGCCATAGTCGATGTCCGCACGCAGGGTCTGCAGCGGAATAGTGCCCTCGTGGTATTGCTCCACACGGGCGATTTCCGCGCCGCCCAGACGGCCGGAGCACTTCGTCTTGATGCCGTTGGCGCCCAGCCTCATGGCGCGGCCGATGGCCTGCTTCATGGCACGGCGGAAGGAGATACGCTTCTCCAGCTGCTGAGCGATGTTCTCCGCCACCAGCTGCGCGTTCACATCGGGGTTCTTGACCTCCACGATATTCAGCAGGGTTTCCTTGCCGCCCAGCTTCTGCTGGCACAGAGCCTTCAGCTTGTCGATTTCGCTGCCGCCCTTGCCGATCACCAGACCGGGCTTGGCGCAGTGGATGTTGATGCGCACACGGTTGGAATCGCGCTCGATTTCGATGCGCGCCACGCCGGCCTCATACAGCTTTTTCTTCAGGAATTTCCGCAGGTTGTAGTCCGACACCAGCGTGTCGCCGAACTCATTGTCCTTGACAAACCAACGGGAGTCCCAGTTTTTGATCACGCCGACCCGCAGGCCGTGAGGATTCACTTTCTGTCCCATACTATAACCTCCTCCTCGCTTATTCCATCTCTTTCAGCACCAGGGTGATGTGCGACGACCGCTTTTCGATGCGGTAGGCACGACCCTGAGCCCGAGGACGGATGCGTTTCATGATGGGGCCGGGGCAAACCAGCGCCTGAGCGACATACAGGCTTGCCTTGTCCAGATTGTAGTTGTTCTCCGCGTTCGCCACGGCGGACTTCAGCAGCTTACCCACCGGCTCGCAGGCGGCCTTGGGGGTGAACTGGAGAATCGCAGCAGCTTCCTCTACCGGCTTATTGCGGATGAGGTCGAGAACGATCTTAACTTTGCGAGGCGAAATACGCACATAGGTAACTTGCGCCTTTGCTTCCATGATTGATTCTCTCCTTTCCGCTTATTTCGTACTCTTGGAGCCAGCGTGGCCCTTGAAGGTACGGGTGGGGGCAAACTCGCCCAGCTTGTGGCCGATCATGTCCTCTGTGATGTACACCGGCACATGCTTGCGACCGTCATGCACAGCGATGGTGTGCCCGACGAAGTTCGGGAAAATAGTGGAGGAGCGGCTCCAGGTTTTCAGGATGCGCTTCTCCCCGGTCTCGTTCAACTCCTGGATCCGTTTCATCAGCACAGGCTGCACGAAAGGACCTTTCTTTACGCTTCTACCCATAAATCTTGATCTCCTTTCGCTTACTTGCTGTTACGGCGCTTCACGATAAACTTATCGGAGCGGTTGTGGGTCTTGCGAGTCTTGTAACCCAGAGCCGGCTTACCCCAGGGGGTAACAGGGCCGGGACGACCCACAGGAGACTTACCTTCACCACCGCCATGGGGGTGATCGTTC
The DNA here is from genome assembly GCA_964609975.1 of uncultured Ruminococcus sp. Taxonomy (GTDB): domain Bacteria; phylum Bacillota; class Clostridia; order Oscillospirales; family Acutalibacteraceae; genus UBA5905. Next base: position 14,326 of record CAZSTR010000005.1, read on the forward strand.
GGGTTCATAACAGAGCCACGAACCGTGGGACGCCAACCCATGTGGCGCTTACGGCCGGCTTTACCGATCTGCACATTGCCGTGCTCCACATTGCCCACCTGGCCGATGGTAGCCATGCAGTTGAGGGGCACATTGCGCATTTCGCCGGAGGGCAGACGCACCAGCGCCAGGCCGTTCTCCTTGCCCATGAGCTGGGCCATCACACCGGCGGAACGAGCCAGCTGGGCACCCTTGCCGGGATACAGCTCCACATTGTGGATGAAGGTACCGGTGGGGATGCTGCTCAGCGGCAGAGCGTTTCCGGGCTTGATGTCCGCGGAAGCGCCGGCGGTGATGGTGTCGCCCACCTTCAGGCCCACAGGGGCGATGATGTAGCGCTTCTCGCCGTCCTCATACTGCACCAAAGCAATATGGGCGCTGCGGTTGGGGTCATATTCCAGCGTCATCACAGTACCGGCCACATCCAGCTTGTTACGCTTAAAGTCGATGATACGGTACTTCTGGCGGTTTCCGCCGCCACGATGGCGAATGGTGATGCGGCCATAGCTGTTACGGCCGGCCTTCTTGGACTTGGGAGCCAACAGGCTCTTTTCCGGAGCTACTTTGGACAGCACGCTGTAGTCAATCACGGACATACCGCGGCGGCCCGGAGTAGTCGGCTTGTAATTCTTTGTAGCCATTCTTGTTTCACTCTCCTATTATCAGGCTGCACTCAAGGCTTGCCTGGCTTCGCGGAGACCCTTTTCATCGGTCTCCATACATTGCCGGACGGTGTTCCTCAGCGGATGCTCTTAGAACATTCCGTTAAAGAATTCGATGGTCTTGGACTCAGCGGTCAGGGTGACCACCGCTTTTTTCCAGTCGGAGGTGTAGCCCTCGAACCGGCCATAGCGGCGCTTCTTGCCCTTCATGCTGATGGTGTTCACCTTCGCAACCTTCACGCCGAAGATCTCCTCGACCGCGTTGGCGATCTCGATCTTGTTGGCGCCGTCGGCCACGCGGAAGGTGTACTTCTTTTCGCTCAGCGCAGCACTGGATTTCTCCGTGATGACGGGGGCGAGGATAATATCACGAGCATCCATCACTTATAAACCTCCTCCATCTGAGCCACGGCGTCCTTGACGACGATGAATTTATCGGCGTTGAGAACATCGTAGGCATTCAGGGTGTTGACCAGAGCGGTCTTGACACCGGGAATATTGCGGGCGGAGAGAATGACCTTCTCGTCCTTCTCCGGCAGCACCAGCAGCACCTTCTTGTCGGCGCCCAGGGCATGGAGCATGGAAACGATCGTCTTGGTCTTATACTCATCCATGGACAGGCTGTCCAGAACCAGCATTTCATCAGCGGCCACCTTGGAGGAGAACGCCGACTTCAGCGCCAAACGGCGCATTTTCTTAGGCAGGGCGAAACGGTAGGAACGGGGCTTCGGGCCCAGCGCCACACCACCGTGGGTCCACTGGGGAGCGCGGGTCGAGCCCTGACGGGCGTGACCGGTGCCCTTCTGGCGCCACGGCTTCTTGCCGCCGCCGCTGACCTCGGTGCGGGTCTTGGTGGACTGAGTGCCCTGACGCTGATTGGCCAGATAGTTGACAACGGCGCTGTGCAGCACGGCCGCATTGGGCTCCACACCGAACACATCGGCGCTCAGCTCCAGAGAGCCGGTCTGCTTGCCGGTCATGTCATAAACGGAAACTGTAGGCATCTGTATTTCCTCCTTCCTTAGGCTTTCTTGACAGTGTCGGAGATGACCACGATGCCCTTGCGCGCGCCGGGGATGGCGCCCTTCACGGCAATGAGGTTGTTCTCCACATCAATCTTCACAATCTCCAGATTCTGCACGGTGACCCGCTCAGCACCCAGATGGCCAGCGCCCTTCATTCCCTTGAACACACGGGAAGGAGAGGAGCAGGCGCCCAGAGAGCCGGCGTGGCGAGCCACAGGGCCGGTACCGTGGGACTCCTTCAGACGCTGGAAGTTCCAGCGCTTGATGGCGCCGGCGTAGCCCTTACCCTTGCTGGTGCCGACCACATCCACATGCTCGCCCACCGCAAAAGCGTCCGCCTTCACCACATCGCCCACATTCAGAGCGTCGCAGTCGGCCAAACGGAACTCGCGCAGGGTGCGCTTGGGAGCCACATCGGACTTGGCAAAATGGCCCTTCATGGGCTTGTTGAGCTTCTCGACCTTGGCATCGCCGAAGCCCAGCTGGACCGCAGCATAGCCGTCGTTCTCAACGGTTTTCTTCTGAACAACCACACAGGGGCCCGCCTCAACGACGGTCACCGGAATGAAGTTGCCCTTTTCGTCGAAGATCTGGGTCATGCCGATCTTACGACCAATGATTCCTTTTTGCATTTGACTATACCTCCTTTGGTTATTGGTTGATTCCGGCGCTCATAAGCGACCGGCCGTGGCTTTCCGGGCATTCCCGGAGTTCCCGGCGCGGCTGCGGGCGTCGGCACCAACATGACCTCGCACAATGGACTCTGACAAACCTTTTACAGTTTGATTTCGATGTCCACACCGGCGGGGAGCTCAAGGCCCTGCAGGGCCTCAACGGTCTTGTTGGACGGTCTGAGGATATCGACCAGACGCTTGTGCGTGCGGGTTTCAAACTGCTCACGGGCATCCTTATACTTGTGAACAGCGCGAAGGATGGTCACAACCTCCTTCTCCGTGGGGAGCGGGACAGGGCCAGACACACGGGCACCGGTGCGGTGCGCGGTCTCCACGATCTTCGCCGCGGCCTGATCCACCAACTGATGATCGTATCCCTTGATGCGAATGCGAATTTTTTCTTTGACTGCCACTATAAAACGCCTCCTTAATAATTTGAGTTGGCGGGCGACGCCAAAACCTTGACACAGAGCCGGGTGTTTCCTCCCTCTCCATGAAAAAACCGGCGGTTCGCAGCCTGCGAACCCCGGGTCGGCACAGCGTCCTGGAACAGAGACCGGCAAAAGTCGCAAGAATCGGCCATTTCCGCCCGTTGGGCAGGCAGAAAGAGCCTCTTTGCCAGCCACTGCACACAGTATTCTTTCGCCCGGTTTGAAATCGGACATACTCAGCGGAAAAACCGGCTGTTTGCAAGCCGCAACCTCCCGCGTCATCGCATATCGTGCAGTCTTGCGCGTCAGAAAAGGGCATTTTTCTCCCTTTTCACACTCGCGCCCGACTATCATACCGCAAAACAAAGAAAAAAGCAAGTGTTTTTTGCAATTTTTTTCGGTTTTTTCAAAATATTTTTTCGGCCCACAAGATATAGCATTTTTGCCCCGATTTTCACGGGAAAGGCACAAGAAAACGGCCGCATTTTGCCTGCGGCCGCTCTTGAAAGGTCATTTTTTCTTTTTCTGGCTGAACATCCAATCCCACATGGCGTCCATGGCAAAGGTGGGATCCCAGGCATTGTGGTCTGCGTGGGGGAACAACGTGATGCGGGCATCGCCGCCGTTCAAGTTGATTTTTCGCACCATTTTCACTGTTTCGATGGGCGAAACCACATCATCCAGCACACCATGAAAGGCCCAAACCGGCACATCCCGCAAGCGTCCCGCGTTCCAATCCATGCCGCCGCCGCAAATCGGCACCGCCGCCGCAAACAGCTCCGGCCGGCTCATGGCCAACTGCCAGGTAGTATATCCGCCCATGCTGACGCCGGCAATATACATTCGGGAGGTGTCCACATCCGGCCGCGCCGCCTGCGCCTCCACAAAATGGAGCAGGGTTTCGAACAGTTCAAACCAGGTGTCCGCGTAGCACTGGGGCATCACAATGTGTGCCGGAATCGAGCGGCCTTTTTTGATTTCGCCGACCAAGCTGCCCTCGCTCTCTGTCAAAAGCGAAAGAGAATCGCCGCGGCTGCCCGCTCCGTGAATATGGAACAGAAGGGGCTGGCGTCCCTCGCCGGGATGAATGTGCGAAGCATATTTCAGCGCCTTCCCCGTGCGGGTGTCCTCAAAGACCTCTTCCGTCCAGAATCCTGAATAATTCATAATACGACCTCCATTTTGCTCTCCGTCGATTATTTTTGTCGAAGGGCTTTGTGTATATGACAGAAGTCATTCTATCACACTTCGCAGGAAAAAGCAACCGTTTTCCGAGGGCGAAAAGAATTTCCCGAAGTGAAGCGGGAAGGAACAGAAAAATGAAAAGACCAAAAAAGAAAAACAAAAAACAGAAACCCCCGCAATCGCTATAAATGATTGCGGGGGCATCGGTCCTTGAATTACTTCAGCTCGACCTTAGCGCCAGCCTCTTCCAGCTTCGCCTTGGCAGCCTCGGCATCGTCCTTGGACACACCGGTCTTGACAGCCTTGGGAGCGCCGTCGACCAGCTCCTTAGCCTCTTTCAGACCCAGGCCGGTCAGCTCACGCACAACCTTGATCACGCCGATCTTCGCCGCGCCGGCCTCAACCAGCATAACGTCGAACTCGGTTTTCTCCTCCGCAGCAGGAGCGGCAGCGCCGGCAGCGGCAACAGCCACGGGAGCGGTAGCGGAAACGCCGAACTCCTCTTCGATCGCCTTGACCAGATCGGACAGCTCCAGAACGGTCAGAGCCTTGATCTCTTCGATCATAGCAGTGATTTTCTCAGACATGATTCATTTCCTCCAAACATAATTTTTTCAATCGCCCAATGGGCGTCCGCCTTATTCGGCGGCAGGGGCCTCGGCCGGAGCCGCTTCCTCAACCGGAGCGGCCGCCTCCTCGGCGGGACCAGCAGCCTCTTCGGCCGCCGGCTCTTTTTCAGAGACCGCTTTCAGCGCAACAGCCAGACCGCGGATGGGTCCGTTCAGCACGCTGAGCAACATGGAGAGCAGGCCCTCCTTAGACGGCAACTTGGACAGCTCGGTCACCTTGGCAGCGTCGATCACGGCGCCGTCCATGAAACCGGCCTTCACCTTGAAGCTGTCTTTTCCCTCCGCATACTCGCAGAGGATCTTCGCGGCAGCGACATAATCGTCGCTCAGGGCCAGAGCGGTGGAACCGTTCAGAACGCTATCCAGCTCAGACATCTCCGCCGCATCCACGGCGCGCTTGAGCAGGGTGTTCTTCACAACGGCATATTCCACGCCGGCCTCCCGCAGCTTGCGGCGCAGGGCCGTGTCATCGGCCACGCTGATCCCGGAATAATCCACGATAACACCGCTGACGGCGCCCTGGATCTTCGCGGTCAGCTCCGCCACAAAAGCTTGCTTTTCTTGCAGAACTTTCTCGCTAGGCATAATTTTCACCTCCGAATTCAGGATGATCGCCATTCATCCCAAAAAGAAAACCTCTCCCGCATTTCCACAGGAGAGGCAAAAAGCAACACACGCCGCAAAAAACGGCACGGTTTCGTCTCGCTCCTCGGCGGGCGCGCCTCAAGGCACATTACACACGGCGCTTGCGGCCGCATACCCGCTGTCTGTGGAAGAACAGCAACCGATTTATACTATACAGCCAAAGCTGTGATAGCCGAACGAGATCAGCCGCCCAGCTTCGCCGGGTTGATCTTCACGCCGGGGCCCATGGTGGACACCACGGTGCAGGACCGGATATACTGGCCCTTCGCCGCCGCGGGCTTCGCCCGCACGATGGCGCTCAGCAGAGCGTCGAAGTTCTCCTGGAGCTTCTCCGCACCAAAAGACACCTTGCCGATGGGGCAATGGATGATGTTGGTCTTGTCCAGACGGTACTCGATCTTACCGGCCTTAGCATCGGTCACAGCCTTCGCCACATCCGGAGTCACGGTGCCGGCCTTCGGATTAGGCATCAGGCCACGGGGGCCGAGCACCTTACCGAGACGGCCAACCAGGCCCATCATATCCGGGCTGGCGATGACTACATCGAAATCCATCCAACCGCCCTGGATTTTGGCAACCAGCTCCTCGGCGCCGGCATAATCCGCGCCGGCATCCAGAGCCGCCTGCACCTTGTCACCCTTGGCAAACACCAGAGCACGCACCGTCTTGCCGGTGCCGTTGGGCAGAACCACGGCGCCGCGCACCTGCTGGTCCGCGTGACGGCCATCCACGCCCAGACGGACATGAACCTCGACGGTTTCATCAAACTTGGCTTTGCCGGTCTTGACAGTCAGGTCAAGGGCTTCCGCCACATCATACTGTACACTGCGGTCGATGAGCTTCGCGCTCTCGACATATTTCTTACCATGTTTCATTGGTCTTTCCTCCATTGTGGTAAAATCGGAATTTCAGGGTTCCTCCCACGGAATATCCGGTCGGGCGGTCAGTCGACCACCGTGATTCCCATGCTGCGGGCGGTGCCGGCGATCATGCTCATGGCACTTTCCACATCGGATGCATTCAGATCGGGCAGCTTGGTCTCGGCAATCTTGCGAACCTGCTCCTTGGTGACCTGCGCAACCTTGTTCTTGTTCGGCACACCAGACGCCTTGTCGATGCCGGCGGCCTTTTTCAGCAGAACGGCGGCCGGGGGCGTCTTGGTGATAAAGGTAAAGGACCGGTCGGCATACACGGTGATGACAACGGGGATGATCATGCCCACATCATTCTTCGTGCGCTCGTTGAATTCCTTTGTGAAAGACATAATGTTGACACCGTGCTGACCCAAAGCGGGGCCAACAGGGGGGGCCGGAGTCGCCTTGCCGGCCGGGATCTGCAATTTGATATAACCGGTAATTTTCTGAGCCATTTTCTATCGCACCTCCAAAAATCGTGGTCAGTCGGAACGCGTCTCGCGCTCCTCCCACAGCCGGAATGAGTGTCCGGCGCACAGGTAAGGGAGCCGGTCGCTCCCGAACTTTCTGTTTTCGGTCAATCCATCCGTTCAACCTGGTCCAGCTCCAGCTCCACCGAGGTTTCGCGGCCGAACATCGAAATCTTGACCTTGACCATGTTTCTCTCCTGGTCGATTTCCTCCACCAAGCCGGAGAAGTTCTCCAGCGGGCCGTCCGTGATGTGCACGGTGTCGCCCACGGCATAATCGACCACAACCTCTTTTTTCTCCACGCCCAGAGCGGAAACCTCCTGCTCTGTCAGCGGAACAGGCTTTCCGTTTGGTCCGACGAAGCCGGTGCAACCACGCACATTGCGTACCACGAACCAGCTGTCATCCGTCAGCACCATTTTCACCAGCACATAGCCGGGGAAAACCTTGCGCTCCACTTCCTTGCGCTGGCCATCCTTCACCTCGGACACCAGCTCCGTGGGCACGCGCACCTCATGAATCCAATCCTGCAGATGCCGGTTTTCGACAATCGTTTCTAGATTGGTAGCTACCTTGTTTTCATAGCCGGAGAAGGTGTGCACCACATACCATCTTGCCTGTTCTTCCATGCTGCAACGCTCCTTTACAGATTCAGGAGCAGCTTCACAAGCTGACCGAGCCCCATATCCACCAACACGATAATGACCGCGGTAATTGCACACACCGCCAGCGTCACACCGGTGTTCTTCACCACAGAGGCGAAGGTGGGCCACACAATTTTCTTATATTCCCCGCGGGTGTCGCGGAAGAACTTTGTGACCTTGGCCGGGATCACCGGGTTCTTTTCGTCTTTGTTTTTCGCACGTCCTACCAGATACAGCACCAAGCCCAAAACAAAGGCGACAGCGCCAATCATGAGCAAGGTTTTCGAAGTGGTGAGATACTGCTTGTCGAAAAAGACCCGGACATACTCGGAAAATCCGGCGGCGAGCTTAGAGAACAAATCGAGATTGCTGAGGAACAGGATCAGGCAGGTCAGAAAGCCGCCCACCAGGAAAATAAATCCCCACAGAATCATGTCGTTTCCTCCTCTTTCGTCGTCGCCTTACTTCGTCTCCCGATGCGCGGTGTGCTTGCGGCAGAAACGGCAGTATTTGCTCATTTCCAGCCGATCGGGGTCGTTCTGCTTGTTCTTCGTGGTGTTGTAGTTGCGTTGCTTGCACTCGGTGCAGGCGAGGGTGATCTTGACTCTCTTGCCATTTTTCATAACGGTACCTCCATTGGCTTACCAAAGCCGGATATTTGTGAACCTCCCTCAAGGCCGAAGCGGCCATCCGGGGGTCGGTCCGAAAAACGGACACAAAAAATAAACCCCCTACGAGGTATACCTAATTTACCACAGCCGCCGCCATCTGTCAAGTCTTTTTTTGCAAAGTTTTTGTTTTTTTGCTTTTCGTTGGACATCTTGCGGCGGGCAGTGAACGACGCCACAAGATATAGAAAAGGGGCACCGGCCACCGTCGGCACCCCTTTTCGTGAAATTTGTTTTATTCTGGTTTTATTCTGCAACAGCGCTTTGTCTCGCGGCGCCGTCAGCGGAATTTTTTTCGCGGCACATAATGCGTGTGCAGAATTTCGTGAGCCTTGTGGCCACCGATGTCTCCCAGATACTCCGCATATACCTTCTTCACCGTGGAGTTCTCATGGGATTTCCGCAACGGCATCGCCGCATCCTGGTCATACAGCGCCTTGGCACGCATGGCCTTCAAATCGAACACATTCAGCACCGAGGCCGGCTGGATGGGCTGGCCGCCGCCGGTCACACAGCCGCCGGGACAGCACATGATTTCCACAAAGGCCCAGGGCGCCGTACCATCCTTGATTTTCGACATCACATAGTTGGCGTTGGCGATGCCGCTGGCCACGGCCACCTTGATTTCCTGTCCGCCCACAGTATAGGTGGCCTCCTTCAGTCCCTTTGTGCCCCGCACCTCGCAGAACTCCACCGACTGGTTGTCCTCGCCGGTGAGCCAATCGTTGGCGGTGCGCAGAGCGGCCTCCATCACGCCGCCCGTGGCGCCGAAGATCACCGCCGCACCGGTGCTTTCGCCCAACAGCTCATCGAAGCTCTCGTCTGCCAAATAGGGGAACTTGATGCCCGCCCGGTCAATCATGCGCGCCAGCTCCCGCGTGGTGATGGAAATATCCACATCCGGCAGGCCGTTTTCGGTCAGCTCCTCGCGGACCACCTCGAATTTTTTCGCCGTGCAGGGCATCACGGACACAGACACGATCTTTTCCGGGTCGATGCCATTCGTCTCCGCATAATAGGTTTTCAGCAGTCCGCCCATCATGTTCTGGGGCGATTTGCAGGAGGACAGATGCGCCAACTGGTCCGGATAATACATTTCACAGAACTTCACCCAGCCCGGCGAGCAGGAGGTGATCATCGGCAGAGCGCCGCCGTTTTTCATGCGCCCCACCAGCTCGTTGGCTTCCTCCACGATGGTGAAATCCGCCGCGCAGTCGGTGTCAAACACCTTGTCGAAGCCCAGCCGACGCAGAGCCGCCACCATTTTTCCTTCCACATTGGTGCCGATGGGGAAGCCGAACTCCTCGCCCAGCGCCGCACGCACCGCCGGCGCCGTTTGCACAATCACCAGCTTTTCCGGGTCGTTGAGCGCATCCCACACCCGACCGGTATCGTCCCGCTCCTGCAGGGCGCCGGTGGGGCAATGGGTGATGCACTGGCCGCAGGAGACGCAAGGAGTTTCATCCAACGGCTTCTCGAAGGCGCAGGCGATATGGGTGTCGATGCCCCGGTCGTTGGCGCCGATCACCGACACAAACTGCTGGCGGCAGGCGGCCACACAGCGGCGGCACAAAATACATTTGTTGTTGTCCCGCACCAGATGGGGCGCTGAGGTGTCCAGCGCATACTGCGGCCGGAAGCCATCGTATTTTCCACTGTCCTCTACCCCATAATCCCGGCACATTTTTTGCAGCTCGCAGTTGGTGGAGCGCACGCAGGACAGACATTTCTTCTCATGAGTGGACAAAATCAGCTCCAGAGTGGTGCGGCGGCAATCCTGCACCTTCTTGCTGTTGGCGATGACCTCCATCCCCTCGCTAACCGGATACACGCAGGCGGTCACCAGCCGGGGCGGTCTCCCTCCCTCGCTGGCCTCCACCACGCAAATGCGGCAGGCGCCGATTTCGTTAATCTCCTTCAAAAAGCACAGAGTGGGGATCTCCACGCCAGCATAGCGGGCCGCCTCCAAAATGGTGGAGCCCTTCGGCACACTCACCGCAATGCCGTTAATCGTTACATGAACCATATCCATTTTCGTCCGCACTCCTTTCTCACTTCTTGCTGATGGCCTTGAACTTGCAATTGGCCATACAGGCGCCGCACTTGACGCATTTCGCCGGATCGATGGCGAAGCTGGGCAATTTATGCCCCGGCGCAATATAATCCGTCTTATGGATAGTGTCCACCGGGCAGTTTCTGGCACACATACCACAGCCGATACACTTATCCTGATCAATCGTGAAGGTCAAAAGGTGCTTGCACACGCCCGCCGGACAAGTCTTATCCACCACATGGGCCACATATTCCTCCCGGAAGAACTTCAGCGTCGCTAGCACCGGGTTGGGCGCCGTCTGTCCGAGACCGCACAGGGAGTTTTGCTTGATGTAATAGCAAAGCGCCTCCAGCTCGTCGATGTCCTCCAACGTGCCCTTGCCATCGGTGATTTTGTTCAGCTTTTCCAGCAGCCGCTTGGTGCCAACCCGGCAGGGAGTGCATTTTCCGCAGGATTCATCCACCGTGAACTCCAGGAAGAACTTCGCCATGTCCACCATACATGTGTCCTCGTCCATGACGATCAGTCCGCCGGAGCCCATCATACAGCCGATAGCGGTCAGGTTATCATAATCCACCGGCGTATCAATCAGTGAAGCCGGGATACAGCCACCGGAGGGGCCGCCGGTCTGGGCCGCCTTGAATTTCTTTCCGTCGGGAATACCGCCGCCGATGTCCTCAATAATTTCCCGCAGGGTCGTGCCCATGGGGATTTCCACAAGGCCGGTGTGCTTGATTTTCCCGCCGAGGGCGAATACCTTCGTGCCCTTGGATTTTTCCGTGCCCATGGAGGCGAACCAGTCCGCCCCCCGCAGAATAATCTGGGGCACATTGGCAAAGGTTTCCACATTGTTTTCCACCGTCGGACAGCCAAACAGGCCTTTCACCGCCGGATAGGGCGGGCGGGGACGTGGCTCGCCCCGGTTGCCCTCGATGGAGGTCATCAGCGCCGTTTCCTCGCCGCAGACGAAGGCGCCGGCGCCCAGCCGGATATGCAAATCAAAATCAAAGCCGGAGCCGAAAATATCCTTGCCCAGCAGACCGTATTCCCGCGCCTGGTCGATGGCGATTTGCAGACGGGAAACCGCAATCGGATATTCCGCCCGCACATAGACATAGCCCTGGGTGGCGCCGATGGCATAACCGGCGATGGCCATGGCCTCAATCACGCTATGGGGGTCACCCTCCAGCACCGAGCGGTCCATGAACGCGCCGGGGTCGCCCTCGTCCGCATTGCACACCACATATTTCTGAGGTGCCTCATTGGGGGCGCACAGCGCCCATTTGCGGCCGGTGGGGAAGCCGCCGCCGCCCCGGCCCCGCAGGCCGGAATCGGTGATGGTCTGGATGACATCCTCCGGGCGCATCTCCGTGAGCACCTTTCCCAGGGCGGCATAGCCGTCCATGGCAATATATTCGTCGATATTTTCCGGATTGATGACGCCGCAGTTGCGCAGCACCACCCGGTTCTGCGTCCGATAGAAGGCGGTGTCGCCCAGCGCCACATTGCCCTCCACAGGCTCGTCAGAGCCGGTGTCGTTATACACCAGCCGCTCCACGATGCGACCCTTGAGCAGGTGCTCCTCCACGATTTCCGCCACATCCTCTGGCTTCACCCGACTATAGAAGGTGCCGTCCGGATGCACAATCACCACCGGCCCCAAGGCGCACAGACCGAAACAGCCGGTCTGCACGATTTTCACTTCCTCCTCCAGCCCACAGGCCGCCAGGTTATCCGCAAATGCCTTCTGAATGTCGTTGCTGCCTGAAGAGGTACAGCCGGTACCGCCGCAGATCAGAACATGTGCACGAATCATCTTTGTTTCCTCCTTGCTTTATCCTTGATGGGCTTCGACGGTATATTCCGTCACCGGACGGCCGCCCTTGAGATGCTCCTCCACCACACGGGACACCCGCTCCACCGTCATTTTCACATAAGTGACCTTTTCCTTCCCGGCCTCAAAAACCTCCACCACCGGCTCATATTGGCACATTCCGATACAGCCGCTCTGGGTTACGGTCACATGGCCGGACAGGCCTGCGTTCTCCACCTGCTCCACAAAAGCTCCCAGCACCGGCCGGGCGCCCGCCGCAATGCCACAGGTGGCCATACCCACCACAACCCGCGTCGAGCCGCCGCCCTGCCGCAGAGCGACCCTGCTTTGCATTTTTTCTTTAATCGCCTGAAGCTCCGCCAATGTTTTCATGTCGTCCTCTTCCTTTCGGTTATGTCTTTATATACCATAATGTGCAAATACACACAAATGCGCAAAAACCCGGAAGCCGGTTATTCGTCCGCTTCCCCATACTGCTCTCGCAGGCTCTCACCAATCCAGCGCAGCACCGCCGGTTCGTTCAGCGGCACCGGCTCCACCACCCGCCGCAAGCGGCGGGTGTCCAGCGTCACCGGCTGTCCCCGCTCCCGCCGATGCGTAAACAGAAAATCCACCGTTGGATTTCCCTGAATCAGCGTCAGCAGAGTCGCCGTCACATCCCCCAGGGGCGGGCAATCTATATGCCCGGTGCACAGCATCGCCTGCACCCGCGTTCCATGCGTGTCCGGAAACGCTGTCACCCAGCGGGATTCCATATCCAAAAATCCGCCAGTCTGCACCGCCGTCTGGCGGAGCAGAGACAAGCCCAGCCCCACTGACCGGGTGGTGCGGGTTGTGGAAAAGGGGGAGGCTGCACGGCGAAGCAACGCGGGGCTCATCCCCCGGCCGTTATCCTCCACCATCAAACTTCGCCACCCCGGCCTGTCCAAAAACTCCAGCCGGATGAGGGTCGCCCCCGCCCGCAACGCATTTTCCGCGATATCCAGCAGGTGCAGAGACAAATCCTTCATGCTTCCCTCCGCGGCAGGCCCTCTGTGCGCAGCAACTCCTCCAACCGCCAGGCCGTTTCATATACGGAGAACGGGCTAGCCAACAGGTTGACGCCCTTTTCCAGCGCCAGGCGCGTCACCGCGTCGTCCGCCTCCGTCCGCTCCGCCAGCACAATGCAGGCCGCGTCCGTCAGCGTCGCCACCGCCAGTGCGTTCTCGTTGGACTGGACAGTGATCCAGGCATCGCCGGGGCGTCCATGGCTCATCACGAAGCTCAACAAATCCCCACAGCGGCCGCCGCCGATTGCCCTCTCCGCGTTTGGCAACGCCACCGCCGAGAACCCGTCCTTTTCCGCAAGCTCTCCCACCGTCATGGAGCTTCCTCCTTTTCAACCCGCTGACCCCAGGGGAAAGCCTTATGTCCTTTTCCGGCAGGGTCCCTCACATATATTTTTCCAAAATCTCGTCCACATCGTCCGCGGTTAGACGGCCGTATACATCCTCATTCACCGTCAAAACCGGCGCCAGTCCGCAAGCGCCGATGCACCGGCAGGCGGTGAGGGAAAAGCGTCCGTCGGGGGTACATTCCTCCGCGCCGATGCCCAGCTTTTCGGAAATCCGGTTCATCACATCCCCGGAGCCCTTCACATAGCAGGCCGTTCCCAAACAAACCGAAATGTGGTTCTGCCCCTTCGGCGACAGCGCAAACTGCGCATAGAAGGTGGCCACGCCGTACACCTTTTCCAAGGGAACGCCCATTCCGTCCGCGATCATCCGCTGAACCTCCAGCGGCAAATACCCATAAATCCCCTGGGCCTCCTGCATCACCGTCATCAGTTGGCTGGCATCCTGCTTATACCGGTCGATGACCGCCTTCAGCTGGCTTTCCTGCTCGGCGGTTCCAGAAAAAGGAATCGAACTGATTTTTTTTTGCATAGTGCTTTTCCTCCTTGCTCCGTGTCGTATTCTGCCGGAAAAAGACCCGCAGGTATCTCATTTCCGATAATACGCCTATCAGTATATCACATATCAGCAGAGGTTTCTACATTTATTTTCAAAAATGGAATGTTTTTGTGAAAAGAGTCGAAAAGGAGGAAAAAGGTTATGCTTTTTCACCAAAATGTTTCGCCTCGGCGATGGGGCTCAACGCAGAATCTGCAACAGCGTCTGTGCCAGAAGCTCGCCGGAATAGGTTGCCTCCTCCACCGTGTTTCCCTCGCTACCCACCTCCACCAGCAAATAGCCGGGAAACAAATGCTGATTATACCGGCTGGCCACCGTCGAAAGGGGACGCATTAAGTCCTCGTTCACCGCCGTCAGCGCCTTTTGCCATTGCGCCGCCAGCGCCAGATTTTGCGCGCAGTTAGGATTGGGTAACGCCTTTGTGCTGACCACTCCCACCACAATCATCATCTGCGCCGCTTTCTTCCCCTTCACCTCCACCGTCGGCTTCACCAGCGTTTTCTCTCCCTCCATTACCGCATCCCGGTGCAAATCCAGCACCAGCCGCACCGACGGATGTTTTTCCAGCACCCTTTGCACCGTTTCGGCGGAACGGGTATAGGCGCCGCTGTATTGGGGCGAATCGTGAACAGTGGTATCCTGCACCGCAGCCACGCCGCCGGCCTGCAGAGCCTTCACCACCGCCGCCCCCACCGCACAAACCGACCGGGACAGGTCTGCGGTGCGGGCGCGATCGGCCGCGTTGTAATAGCCGGTGTCATATTGCATATACCCCTCCGTGGTGTGGGTGTGCACAATCAGCACCTGCGGCTCGGCTGTGTCGGTCAGGTGCTGGGTCAGCGGCGTTTGCAGGGCGGCAGCAATGTCCACCGCCGTTGTGCTCCGGTTTTTGACGGCGATGCCGTGCAAAAGAGTGTTCCCCACCGCCAGCTTCCGCTCCACGATTTTTCCGCCGCTTCCATCCTCCGCAGGAACGGTCACCGACGCCGAGACGGCGGCGGACTCCTCCGCCACCGGCACCGAGGTCTCCCCCTCCGGCGTTTCTGTTTTGGCCGCCTCCAGACGCTGGGGCTCCCCGGCGACGCCCGTTTTCCCTTCTGTGCCCCACCAACCGGCAGCATTTTCCGGGCGGCGCAGTCCTGCCGCCACCAGCGCCGCCGCCTGCCAGGCCCGCCGATTGGGCAAAAACGCTGCCAGCACCGCCATCGCCAGCAGAGCGCTGGCCACCCGGCACCAGCCCTCCCGCCGGCGCCGCGTTTTTCCTCCGCTTGCTTTTTTCATTTCGCCGCCCCCTTGTCCAAAGCCGTTTCGCTCTGCCAATGTATATGCGCCGCGCCGTTTGTTGAGAACCATCCATCCCCTTGCCACCACAAGGCCGAAAAAAGCCGGAAATTCGTGGTTGATTTTCGCGGGAAAATGGTGTATACTATGTTTTACCATGTCAACAGCGAAATGCTCCGACTTTGGGGCATACGGGCGGGCGGGCCCTGTGCGACGGCACAGCCGCGAACCATGTCAGGCGGGGAACCGAGCAGCATTAAGCGGTTTTTGTCCGTGTGCCGCAGATTTCCCGTTCGTCCGTATGCCCGAAGGGCGGAGCATTTTTACTGTTCAAAAAGGAGGAGATGAATAGGTGTATCAGGCGCTGTACCGAAAATGGCGGCCCCGCCGCTTCGCGGATGTTTGCGGCCAGGAGACCGTCACCGCCGCCTTGCTCAACGAGCTGCGCAACGGGCGGCTGTCCCACGCCTATCTGTTCACCGGCTGTCGGGGCACCGGAAAAACCACCTGCGCCAAAATTTTGGCCAAGGCAGTGAACTGCCTGTCTCCGGTGGAGGGCGACCCCTGCGGCGAATGTGCCCTTTGTCGCGGCATCGACGATGGCTCGGTGCTGGACATCACCGAAATCGACGCCGCCTCCAACAACGGCGTGAACAGCATCCGGGAACTACGGGATGAGGTAGCCTTCACCCCCGTCAACGGAAAATACCGGGTGTATATCATCGACGAGGTGCATATGCTGTCCGCCGGCGCCTTCAACGCATTGCTGAAAACACTAGAGGAGCCGCCCGCTCATGTGATCTTCATCCTCGCCACCACCGAGGTGCACAAGCTCCCCGCCACCATCCTCTCCCGCTGTCAGCGCTTCGATTTCGGGCGTATTCGGCCGGAAACCATCGCAAAGCGGGTGACCTTTGTCGCCCAGGAGGAGGGGGTGGAAATCACCCCGGAGGCAGCGCTTTTGCTGGCGCGGCTGGCGGACGGCGCTCTGCGGGACGCACTGTCTCTGCTGGACCAGTGCGTCAGCGGCCATGAAAAAATTGACGTGAACGCGGTCATCGAGGCCACCGGCATGACCGGACGGGCGCGGCTGGCCGCGCTGACCGACTGCCTCGCCCGCTCCGCCGGAGCCGAGGCGCTGGCGGAGCTGGATCGGCTCTATCAGTCCTCCAAGGACATGGAGCGCCTGTGTGCCGAATGGATTGGCTATCTGCGGGATTTAATGATTTTACAGCAGGTGCGCGAGCCGGGCGAATTGGTCATCGCCTCCCCGGAGGAGCTGGCCGAAATGCAACAACTGGCCGGGCGCATCGCCCCCGGCGCTCTTCTGCGGATGCTGGAGGTGCTCCAGGCCACGCTGGAAAAGCTGCGCAACGGCGCGGCTCAGCGGGTGGAGCTGGAAATGAGCCTGCTACGGCTGTGCGACCCCCGGCTGGATGACGGCGAGAAGGCACTTTTGGCGCGCATCGAAGCGCTGGAGGCCGCCCTGCAAAGTGGTCGCGCCGTCGCCCCTGCGTCCCCGACGCCCGGCGGTACGCCGGCGGCGGAGCCTGTCCGCCCCGCTGTGACTTCGGCGCCGCCCCCGCCGCCGACCGATCCCCCCGCACCATCAGCCGAGCCGAGCGCTCCCGCACCGGCGGAGGAGGGCGAACAGCCCTTCACTCTCTGGGGCGATGTGCTGGCACGCCTGCAACAAACCTGCATCCCTCTGTATGCCGTGCTGGCCCAGTCACAGGCGGTGCTGAAGGGCGATTTGTTGCTCATTTGCACCGACAACGCTCTGTTCAAGGAGCTGTTCGTCCGCGACAACAACAAGGAGCTTCTGCTGGAGGCCATTCGTCAGGTGGCCGGCTGCAGCTATCGCATCGGCCTGCGGCGCACAGTGACGGTGCCGAAGCAGGTGGCCGAGGACCCGCTCACCCGCCTGCTTCAGGCCGGGCGGGAGGCCGGTGTCTTCGTGACGGAAAACGACTGAATTTCAACCCGATAACCCGAAATATCAACACCCGAAAGGATGGATTTATACTATGAAAGCAAGATTGCCTCAAGGCGTGGGCGGCGGCCCCGGAAATATGCAAAGCATGCTGCGTCAGGCGCAGAAAATGCAGGAGGACATGGCGGCCACCCAGCAGGAGCTGGAAACCCGCGAATACACCGCCTCCGCCGGCGGCGGCGCGGTAAGCGCCACCGTCAACGGTGCTCATCAGCTGACCGTCCTGACCATTCAGCCGGAGGTCATCGACCCGGAGGACGGCGAAATGCTGTGCGATTTGGTACGCGCCGCGGTCAACGAAGCGATGGCGCAGGCGGCAAAGGACGCCGAGGAGTCTCTCGGCCGCATCACCGGCGGCCTCAACCTGCCGGGGATGTTCTGATATGGGCTATACACTGGCGCCGCTGGAGCGGCTCACCGAACAACTGGAGCGCCTGCCCGGCATCGGACACAAATCCGCCGCACGGCTGGCCTTTCATCTGCTGTCCGCCCCCGAAGTCGACGCACGGGGGCTCATCGACTCCATCGAAAACGCTCGCAGCACCGTTCACGAATGTCCCCTGTGCTGTAACCTCACCGATGGGGAGCAATGCCCCGTCTGCGCTGACCCCCGTCGGGATCCGACGGTGATTTGCGTGGTGGAGGACCCGCGAGATGTGATCGCCATCGAGCGCACACGGGAATACCGGGGGCTGTATCATGTGCTCCACGGAACCATCTCACCGGTGGACAACCGCGGCCCGGAGCAGCTACGCATCCGCGAGCTTCTGCACCGGTTAGAGGACGAGCGCATCCAGGAGGTCATCATGGCCACCAACCCCACCGTGGGGGGCGATTATACCGCCGTCTATCTGGCGCGTCTACTGAAGCCCTTGCATATCAAGGTGACCCGGCTGGCCTATGGAATTCCCGTGGGCGGCGACCTGGAATATGCGGACGAGGTGACCCTCAGCCGCTCTCTGGAAGGGCGTAACGAGCTATAAGGAGGTTTTCATGGCGAACAAAAAAGGAAAAGGCAACCGCACCATCGCCGAAAACCGCAAGGCCTTTCACGATTATTTCATCGAGGAGAGCCTGGAGGCGGGCATCGAGCTATGTGGGACCGAGGTCAAAAGCCTGCGCGCCGGCGGCGCCAACCTGAAGGACGCCTGGTGCTCGGTGGTGGCCGGCGAAATGCTTATCAACGGGATGCACATCAGCCCCTATGACCACGGCAACATTTTCAACCGCGACCCCCTGCGGGTGCGGCGGCTGCTGCTGCACAAGCGGGAAATCATGCGTCTGTACGGCATCACGAAGCAGCAGGGCTATGCGCTGATCCCCCTTTCTCTGTATTTCAAGGGCAGTCGGGTGAAGGTTCAGCTAGGCCTTTGCCGCGGCAAAAAGCTCTATGACAAACGGGAAGACGCGGCGCGGCGGGATATGCGCCGGGAAGCGGAGCGCGCGCTGAAGGAGCAAAACGCCCGCTGAATTCAAAAGCGAAGAAAAGCAATGCCCCTGTGCACGGCGGTTTGCCATGCACAGGGGCATTATTTTTTGCTTATTTTCCTTCGTATACCACCACAGAATCCACCGGATAGTCCGTCAGCAGACGGCGACCCTCCAGCCCGGCCAGCTCAATCAAGAACAGGCATTTCACCACCTGGCCGCCCAGCTGCTCCACCAAATCCGTCGCCGCGCGAATGGTGCCGCCGGTGGCAATCAAATCATCCACCAGCACCGCCCGCTGTCCCGGGCGAATGGAATCGGCGTGCATTTCGATGGTGGCCGTGCCGTATTCCAGCGAATACTCCTTGGACACCACCGCGCAGGGAAGTTTTCCCTTTTTGCGCACGGGCACAAAGCTCTTGTGAAGGGCATAAGCCAACGGCGCACCCAGAATGAAGCCACGGGATTCGGTGCCCACAATCACATCGAAATCCACTGTCTCCAGCCGCTTTTTCAGCTCGTCAATCGCCAGCTGCAGGCCATCCGGGTCCTGCAGAACCGTCGTCAAATCCCGAAACATAATCCCCGGCTCCGGAAAATCCGGGATGGTACGAATATAATCCGCCACGGTTTTCATCAAATTCCAACTCCCTTTTCTTCGTTTTTCACGCTTTTCGGCGACATCGGCGTCGCCAGAGGAACAGAGCCAGCGTCATCAGCCCCACTCCGCAAACAAATCCGGCGCAATCCAACAGCACATCCCGCACCGACGGCCCCCGTCCGGGAGAAAAACACTGGATGCACTCATCGGCCATCGCCGTCAGCGGGCCAACCGTCAGCCAAAGCCACCGGGGACGCCTCCAGCTTCCCACATAGCCCCGCCAGGCAAGCCCCAGGGCGGCAAACTCGGAAAAATGCGCCAGCTTGCGAATAAAGCGATAGAAAAAGCTTTCCACCGCACCGGGGCCAAAGACGGTCACCAGCAGCTCCTGAAACCAGGCGCTTTCCTGGGATGATTCCGTGCCGCTTTGAATAGAACGGGAGAAAATGAACGCCGTGAGCCCCAGCACGGCCAGAAGCCACGCCGCCTGTTTTATATGCTCCTTCATGCCCGTCCCCTTCCTTTCGGGGTTCAGTATACGGCATTCCGGCGATTTTGTCAATCCCGGCGGCCACGAAATCCGTCTCCTTTTTCATACCGCGCCCGCAACTTTCCCAGCGCACGGGTTTCCAACCGACTGACATACGATCGGGAAATCCCCAGCCGCTGAGCCACCTGCCATTGCGCCTGCGCCGGCTCCGCACCTAGCCCATAGCGCAAGCGGATGACCGTTTCCTCCCGCTCCTCCAGACATTCGCCCATATACCGCTCCAACTTTTCTCCGTTGAGCTTTCGATCCAGCTCCTCCGTCAGGGTGTCCTCCTCCGCCAGCACATCCATCAGCGTCAGCGTACGTCCCTCCGCGTCGGTGTCAATCGGTTCGGACAGAGAAATCTCCTTTTCGGCCTTTTTCGCCCCGCGAAAATGCATGAGAATTTCATTTTCAATACACCGGGCGGCATAGGTGGCCAGCTTCAGCCCCCGACTGCTGTCGAAGGTATCCACCGACTTGATCAGACCGATGGTGCCGATAGACACCAAATCCTCCTGGTCGCGGGCATTGGCGTAGCGCTTTTTGATGATATGCGCCACCAGCCGCAGGTTGTGCTCAATCAGCCGCTGACGCGCCTGGTGGTCTCCCGCCGCCATAGCCTCCAGTGCTTCCTGCTCCTGGCGGGCGGTCAACGGCTTTTTGAAGGAATTGCCGTTGACCACATGCAACACGAAAAACACCATTTCCGACAGCAGCTGCCACAATCCGTTCCACATACCGACTCGCCCCTTTCTCCCTATCCCTATGCAGAAGGGCGACGGCGCTTGCCAGTCCGCGATGCAAAATCCCCCCGGCAACGAAAAAGCCCCGTGCACAGCCCTTCGGCTGCACACGGGGCACCATGTAAAAGCTTATCGCACAGAAAACAGAATATCTCCATAGCTGGGCAACGGCCAAACGTCCTTCGCCACAGAAATTTCCAGCGCATCCGCCGCAGCGCGCAGCTCCTCCATCGCCGGAACAACCGCGTCCCGATAATACTCAGCCCGCGTCTGACCGTCGGTTTGCAACGCGTCCGCGGTTTCCAGCCGCTCCCGCAGCTGCTCCAGCGTGCGGGACAACTCCACTGTCAGCTCGTTGACCCGCCGCAGAAGCTCCTCCTCCACCGGACAGGCCATCTCCGGCAGAGCGGCTCGCTTGCTGTTGAGGGTCTCCGCCAGCTCCCGGCCATAGCGAATCGCCGCCGGCAACAAATCCTTGCGGGTCATGCTCACCATGGTGTGCGCCTCGATGTGAAGAACCTTGGCATAGTTTTCCAGATGAATTTCATAACGGGAGCGCATCTCCGTCTCGGTATACACGCCGTATTTCTCGAAAAGAGCCACATTCTTCGGATGGATATAATAGGGAAGCGCATCCGGCGTGGTCGGCAGATTCAGCAGACCCCGCTCCTCCGTTGCCTCCCGAATCCAGGCGTCGTCATAGCCGTTTCCGTTGAAAATGATGCGCTTATGCTCATGAATCACCCGGCGAATCAGCCCGTTGAGGGCAGCGTTGAAATCCTCCGCCGCCTCCAGCTCGGTGGCAAATTCGTCCAGCTCCTTCGCCACCGCCGTGTTCAGCACCACATTTGGCCCGGACACCGACTTCGAAGAGCCCAGCATCCGGAATTCGAACTTGTTTCCGGTGAAAGCGAAGGGCGAGGTACGGTTGCGATCGGTCGTGTCCCGCGGGAAGCGGGGAAGCGCGTGCACCCCGATCTTCATCTGCTGTTTTTCCTTCGCGTCATAGGCGGTGCCCTGCTCGATAGATTCCAAAATCGCCGTCAGCTCGTCCCCCAGGAAAATGGAAACCACCGCCGGCGGCGCCTCGCTGGCACCCAGCCGATGGTCGTTGCCGGCGCCGGCCACGCTCACCCGCAGCATATCCTGATATTCGTCCACCGCTTTAATCACCGCGCAGAGGAACAGCAGGAACTGGGCATTTTCATGGGGCGTTTCGCCCGGCTCCAGCAAATTGACCCCGGTGTCCGTGGCCAACGACCAGTTGTTGTGCTTTCCGCTTCCGTTGACGCCCTCGAAGGGCTTTTCATGCAACAGACACACCATCCCGTGGCGCGCCGCCACCTTCTTCATCAGCTCCATCGTCAGCTGGTTATGATCCGCCGCGATGTTGGTGGTGGTAAACAACGGCGCCATTTCGTGCTGGGCCGGTGCCGCCTCGTTATGCTCCGTCTTGGAAAGCACGCCCAGCTTCCAAAGCTCCTCATCCAGCTCCCGCATGAACGCCGCCACCCGCGGCTTGATGGCGCCGAAATAGTGGTCGTCCAGCTCCTGCCCCTTAGAGGGACGGGCGCCGAAGAGGGTGCGCCCGGTGTTAATCAAATCCTTCCGCCGGTCATACACCCCCTTGTCGATGAGAAAATATTCCTGCTCCGGCCCAACGGTGGTGCGCACCATGGTCACATCGGCGTTCCCGAACAGCCGCACCACCCGCAGCGCCTGGCGGCTGATGGCCTCCATGGAGCGCAAAAGGGGCGTCTTTTTATCCAGCGCTTCGCCACCAAAGGAGCAAAAGGCCGTGGGAATGCACAGGGTGTCGTCCTTTATGAAGGCATAGGAGGTGGGATCCCACACCGTATAGCCCCGCGCCTCGAAGGTAGCGCGCCGCCCGCCGGAGGGGAAGGAGGAGGCATCCGGCTCACCCTTTATCAGCTCTTTCCCGGAAAAGTCCATAATGACCTTGCCATCGCCCACAGGCGTGATGAAGCTGTCGTGCTTCTCCGCGGTGATGCCCGTCATGGGCTGGAACCAGTGGGTATAATGGGTCGCCCCCTTTTCGATGGCCCAATCCTTCATGGAATTCGCCACCACAGCCGCCACAGCCGGATCCAGCCGCCGTCCATTTTCCATCGTGCGCTTCAGCGCCCGATAGGTCTCCTTCGGCAACCGCTCCTGCATCACCTGGTCGTTGAACACCATACAGCCAAACAGCGCGGGAATGTTTTTCATCTCTTTGCTCTCCTCTCCTGCGACAACCGCCCAAAACGGCCGCCGCAAGCCCGTTTATGACGCGCTCCCAAAAAAGTGCCCGTCGATACCCTTTAGTATACCGCGTTTATCCGCCATTTGTCAATATCTCCGGCGCCGTCATTCCTGCCCGGCGTGTAGGTTTACAATAGAAGTGTTACAGCAGTGAATAAAAAAGAGTGACGAATGGGAAATCATGTGTTACAGTTAAGTTGCTGAAGACAAAACAGACAGGAGGATTACCCATTCGTCATGAAAACTGTAACACAAACAATGCTGTATCGTCAAGCCCTAATTAAATATTCTTTGAAATATGGAGTAACAAAAGCGGCAATACGGTACAAAACCAACCGTCAATATATCTATCGTTGGAAAAATAGATACGACGGAACAATAGAATCCTTGGCGGATAAGTCACACCGTCCTCATCATCACCCGAATGAGCATACCGAAAAAGAATTAAAGCTAATAGCGGATATGCGAAAACGCAATGTGAATGCAGGATTAGTTGTGTTTTGGGTAAAATTGCGTCAAAGAGGATACACACGCTCTGTAACAGGATTGTACCGAGTTTTACGCAGACAAGGACAAATGGCGGTTAAACCGCCGAATCCAAAATATATTCCGAAACCGTACGAACAAATGCAATATCCCGGTCAAAGAGTACAAATAGATGTCAAATTTGTTCCGGAGTCCTGCATTGTAGGAGATGCCAAAGGGCAAAAGTTTTACCAATATACCGCAATAGATGAATACTCAAGATTTCGCTATTTAGAGGCATTTGAGGAACACAGTACATACAGCTCGGCTGTATTTCTTGAACATTTAATCAAGCGATTTCCGTTTAAGATAGAGTGTGTTCAAACAGACAACGGTCAAGAGTTCACAAAGCGGCTGGGTAACAGCGAAAATCCAAAGCCCACACTGTTCGAGGCTCGCCTCGAACAGTGTGGCATACGGCACAAGCTCATAAAACCGTACACACCAAGGCATAACGGCAAGGTTGAACGCTCACACCGCAAAGACAACGAATACTTTTACGCAACACATTCCTTTTACTCTTTTGATGACTTTAAAATGCAACTTTCTGTCCACAGCAGAAAATACAATAATTTCCCTATGCGCCCTCTTAATTGGAAATCTCCCGCCGATTATATCAATGCTTTTGTATCTAACGGTGAAGTTTTCTGATTTTGTAACACATCATTGACAAACCTACATCCGGCGCCGTCATTCCTGCCCGGCGCCGAATTTTTTCGCAAATCGCCTCCGCCGGACCTCTTCAGGCGAACTGGCTGTTATACAACGCAGCATACGCACCACCGACGACGAGCAAGCTGCTTATAGGTTCCCTGCTCAAAGTAAAAGGCGATTTCTCCTTGCATATTCGCCAGCCTTGCCGACGCCACCAATGGGGATTAAAAATCGCGAAAATATGTTCATTTCGTTTCCTCCAGATTTTCAGGCTTCAAAAAAAGCGCCCGGTTATGAAAAACCATAACCGGGCGCACCCAGCATCTTATCAACTTTTCAGTTACGACCGAAAGTTCTCCGATGACCGTTTGTGTTATTTCGCCGCGTGTGTTTTCAAGAACACAGCATGTTTTTGGGTGGTTTCCAGCAAAAGCACTACAAGCCCCGCATCAAACACAGAAAAGGCTTGTGCTTTCGCCGTTTTTGTGCTATACTGCACTGTATTGGATATATTTCAAACAGAAAGAAGCAGAAAGAAGGTCTCGTCTATGCGCCGCACACCTCTTCGGGAACGTTCCCTGCCCGCCTATACCCGCGACGAGGAAATCGCCAACATGGTCACCCACATCGTCGGGGGCGCCCTCGGCAGCGTTACGCTAGTTTTGGGGATTCTCATCGCCGCCTTCCGGCACAATGTGTTCGGCGTCGTGGGCGTCAGCATCTACGGAGCCACCATGATCGCCCTTTATGCCGTGTCCAGCGTATACCACGGGCTGATGCCCAGCATGGGGAAAAAGGTCATGCAAGTCATCGACCATTGCACCATTTATTTTCTCATCGCCGGCACCTACACGCCCATTCTTCTGTCGGCTATTCGCCCCCTTTATCCCGGCTTGGCTTGGTCAATTTTCGGTGTGGAATGGGGACTGGTCGCCTTTGCGGTGGTGTTCACCGCCATCGACCATTACAAATACCGCCATTTGTCCATGACCTGCTATATCGGTATGGGCTGGTGTATCGTGGTGGCGTTGCGCACCACGATTCGCTGTCTCGGCATCGCCGGCTTCATCTGGCTTCTCGCTGGCGGCCTTGCCTATACACTGGGGGCAGTGCTCTACGGCCTCGGCCGAAAAAAGCCGATTTTGCACACGGTATTTCATGTGTTCGTAGACATCGGTACGGTGCTACAGGCAGTGTGCATTTTGCGCTATGCGCTGTGAACGCCTAGCGCTTTTGAAAATCGAAAAAACCCAAAGCGGCCGAAACGGTTTTCGAAAACCGTTTCGGCCGCTTTATTGCGTTTATTCGCCCGTTTTCGTTCAGCGCTTACTCAGCACATCCCGCTCATAGACCATCACAGCGGAATAATAATCCGCTTCCACGCCGCAACGGCGCAGATACTCCGCCCACACATCTCCGAAGGGCATCGTTTTCAACTCCTCCTGAAGCACCATCAGCTGGGTACCGTCGGAATTCTCCTGCAACGCCTTCATCTGCGCATGGGGCTGCAGCAGCGCGTTCAGCAGCGCCTTATGGACGCTGCGCACGCCGGTGATCCAGGCGGAAATCCGGTTGATGGAGGCGTCGAAATAGTCCGTGGCGATGAACACCCGGTTGAGGGCGTCGTGCGCCACGATTTCCTTCGCGATTTCCTTCGTCTCATCATCGAACAGCACCACATGGTCGCTGTCCCAGCGCACCGGGCGGGTGATGTGCAGCGCCAGCTTCTCGTTGAAAAGCAGCAGAGCGGAAATCTTATCGGACACCACCTCGGTGGGATGATAGTGGCCGTTGTCCATAAGGGGGGTGATGCCCTTATGGTTCACATAGCTCAGACAGAACTCCGCCGAGCCGACGGTGTAGCTTTCCATGCCGATACCGAACACCTTCGACTCCAGCGTCACAAACACCTTCGACTTGTCATAGGGCACCGACAGAATTTCATCCAGCGACGCCTTGAAGCGGGCGCGGGGGCCAAGCCGGTCGGCGGGGATGTCCTTATAGCCATCGGGAATCCAGATGTTCAGCACGCAGGGCTCCCCGGTTTCGTTGGCGAAATACTCTGCCAGCTCCACACAACGCTTTCCATGCTCAACCCAGAAGCGGCGCACTGTCTCATCCGGCGAGGACAGGGTCAGGTTATCCTTCACCATTTCATGGGAGAAGAAGGTGGGATTAAAGTCCAGACCCATGCCACGCTCCTTGGCGAAGCGCACCCACTTTTCGAACTGCTTCGACCCAATTTTGTCCCGGTCCACGAAGCCGTCCTCCATGATGGCATAGCAGGCGTGCAGGTTCAGCTTCTTCTTTCCGGGCATCAGGGAAAACGCCTTGTCGATGTCCGCCATTAGCTCATCCGGAGTCGTGGCCTTTCCGGGGTAGTTTCCGGTGGTCTGGATGCCGCCGGACAAAACGCCGAGATTGTCGAAGCCGATAACATCGTCTCCCTGCCAGCAATGAATGGACACAGTCACATCCTGCAGAGTTTGCAGAGCCTGCTCCACATCCACGCCCAAAGCGGCATACATCTGTTTTGCTTCTTCAAAGCGACTCATATTGATTCCTCCGTATTTTTGTTTTTGCGGCCCGTTCTTCGTTCTTTGTATTCCATAAACAGTGAAAACAAAAAAGGGCGCTTTTTCTCGCAAGGCCATTATAATCCAAAACCGGCGTCGCCGTCAATACAAAAATCGAGAAAAGACCGCAAAAAGCCGGAGAACCCGGAAAATTTCTCCAAAAAGGCAAAAGCGGCGCAAAAAAGGCGGCTTTTTCTGCCGATTGCCGGGAATTTTTTCTTTTTTCGCTCCGAAAAGGGCTGTTTTCTTCAAAAAAATGCGGAAAAAGCAGAAAAATCCGTTTTTCCTCTTGCTTTTTTCGCGGGGTTGTGCTATAGTTGAACCGTTAGTCTATGGTTTTCGAAAGAGGTGACAAGAATGAAAGAGGGTATCCATCCTTCCTACGGTCAGACCACGATCACCTGTGCCTGCGGCAATGTGATCTCCACCGGTTCCACCAAAGAGGATATTCGCGTGGAAATCTGTTCCAAATGCCATCCGTTTTTCACCGGCAAGCAGAAGCTGAACGATATCGGCGGCCGTGCGGATCGCTTCAACAAGCGTTTTGGCCTGAACAGCGAGAAATAAGTGGTGTGAGCTTAGAACGGCAGTGCAAGAATTTGCACTGCCTTTTCTCGTCCATAGGAAACAAACAAAAGGAGGAAAGCGCCATGGGAAAGGACGGCTATCGCACCGTTGCCGCCGCCGGTCAAGATGAATTCACCGAAAAGCGCTCCCGCTTCATCGGCTATGCCTGCCCGGTAAAAACGGAGGCAGAGGCGCTGGACTGGATTCGCGCCCAGTCGAAGGAACATTGGGACGCGAAGCACAATGTATATGCCTATATCCTGGAGGACGGCCAGCTGTGCCGCTATTCCGACGACGGCGAGCCGCAGGGCACCGCCGGCATCCCGGTGCTGGAGGTGCTACGCAAAAACGGACTGACCGACTGCGCCGTGGTGGTGACCCGCTATTTCGGCGGGATTCTTCTGGGCGGCGGCGGGCTTGTGCGAGCCTATTCCCACGGGGCGGCACTGGCGGTGGAGGCCGCCGGCATCGTGGAAATGCGCCGCTGTCTCCGCTTCCGCTTGCGGTGCAGCTATAACCAATACGGCTTCCTCCCCGCCCTTTTGGCCGCCCACGGTGCGAAAATCACCGACACCCTCTTTGAGGATGCGGTGACGGTGGAATATCAGCTGGAGGCCGCCGGTCAGGCGGCGCTGGAGGCCGCCCTCACCGAGCGTAGCGCCGGAAGCCTGACCCCGGAGCGCACCGGCGAGGTTTTCGCCCCCTTCGAGGCGAAATCGGCCGTTTTCGACGAAAAATAAAATTTTTTGAAGGATTTTCTCCTTCGATTGCGTATAACCAGAATGTGAACAAAAACGCAGGGCGCTCTTTGCCCGCGAAAAGGAGGCCGTTGCATGACCCGCTGGGATGAAATTGAACAGGAAATTCTATCGCCCTTCGCGGCGCGGGCAGCCACCTCCCGCGGCCGGGAACAGCCGGAGGAGCCAGCGCCCTATCGCACCGCCTATCAGCGCGACCGCGACCGGGTGGTGCACTGCAAGGCCTTTCGCCGCCTCAAGCACAAAACTCAGGTGTTTCTGGCGCCGGAGGGCGACCATTATCGCACCCGACTGACCCACACGCTGGAGGTATCTCAAATCGCCCGTACCATGGCTCGCGCCCTCGCCCTCAACGAGGATCTGACCGAGGCCATCGCCCTGGCGCACGACCTGGGGCACACCCCCTTCGGCCACGCGGGCGAACGCAGTCTGGACGGTCTGATGAACGGCGGCTTTCGCCACTATGAGCAAAGCGTGCGCGTGGTGGAACGGCTGGAAAACACCGGCCGGGGGCTGAATTTGACCTTCGAGGTGCGGGACGGAATTCTCCATCATACAAAGGGCGCGCTGGCCGCCACCCGCGAGGGACAGCTGGTGCGCTGGGCCGACCGCATAGCCTATGTGAACCACGACATGGATGACGCGGTGCGCGCCGGGGTGCTGCGGGAGGAGGAGCTTCCTCTGGAACTGCATTTGGCGCTGGGCGACAGCGGAAGGGCGCGCATCGACACACTTGTGTCCGCGGTCATCCGCCACGGCGTCGAGAGCATCGGCATGGACGAAGCCATCGAGCCGTATTTTCAACAGCTACACACCTTCATGTTCGACCATCTGTATCGCAACCCCAAGGCCAAGAGCGAGGAAAGCAAGGTGGACGGGCTGATTTCCGCCCTTTTCGGCTATTATGTCGAAAACCCGGACAAGCTTCCGGAGGAATATGTGCTGATTCGGGAGCGGGACGGCGTAGAACGGGCGGTGTGCGATTATATCGCCGGCATGAGCGACAACTATGCGCTGGAGCTGCACCGGGAGCTGTTCATCCCCCGCGGATGGGCGATGCTTCCCCGCTGACGCCGAAGGCATTCTTTACAAGAATGAAAAGGAGGGATTTCCATGGCATTGCCGGAAGCATTCATTCAAGAGCTTCTCATGAAAAACGACATCGAGGGCGTGGTGTCCGGCTATGTAGCGCTAAAGCGCCGGGGACGGAACCTGGTGGGGCTTTGCCCCTTCCACGGAGAAAAAACGCCATCCTTTAACCTGTATCCGGAAACCTCCTCCTTCTATTGCTTCGGCTGTGGCGCCGGCGGAGATGTTATCACCTTCGTCAAGCGCATCGAAAATCTGGATTATATGGATGCCATTCGCTTTCTCGCCGATCGGGCGGGAATGCGTTTGCCGGAAAACAGCCGAGAAAACGACGCCACCTCCCGCCTGCGGATGCGTATTCTGGAGGCGAACCGGGAAGCCGCACGCCTGTATCACCGGGCTCTGTACAGCCCGGAGGGACAAGAGGCTCTGGACTATTTTCACCGACGGGGCTACACCGATACCACCATCCGCCATTTCGGACTGGGCTTTGCGCCGAACAGCTGGGACTATCTGCTGAAGGGCTTGCGGCAAAAGGGCTTCCATCCGGAGGAGCTTGTCGCCGGCTTTTTGGCGGCAAAGGGACGAAACGGCGGGCTGTATGATGTGTTTCGCAACCGGGTCATCATCCCCATCATCGACATCCGGGGAAATGTGGTCGCCTTCGGTGGCCGGGTACTGGACGACACGAAGCCGAAATATATCAACACCGAAAGCACCCCCGCCTATAGCAAAAGCCGCAACCTGTTTGCCTTGAATTTTGCGAAAAGCACCGGCCGGGAGCTGAATTTGTGCGAGGGCTATATGGACGCCATCGCCATGCACCAGGCCAGCTTCACCAACACGGTCGCGGCGCTAGGCACCGCCTTCCCCGACGAGCAAATTCAGCTCATCGCCCGCTATGCCGACCGCATCAATCTGATTTTCGACGCCGACGGCGCCGGACAAAAGGCCACCGCTCGCGCCATCGAGCGCCTGCGCAAAACCGGGCTGGATGTGCGGGTGGTATCCATCCCCGACGGAAAAGACCCGGATGAATTCATTCGAAAAAACGGCGCAGAGGCCTTCAAGCTCCTGCTGGATCGCTCCGCCAATGCGGTGGAGCACCAGCTTTTGGCTATCGGCCAAAAGCACGACATCCGCTCCTCCAACGGAAAGCTGGCCTATCTCAGGGAGGCCGTCCAGCTGTTGGTGGCGCTGGACAGCCCGGTGGAGCGGGATGTCTATGCCGGTCGGCTGTCGGAGCTGCTTTCTACCTCCAAGGAGGCCATCCTGCGGGAAATCGACATCGTCGGTCACAAACGCCAACGGGCCGAGGTCAAACGCCGCCTGCCGGAGCTGGTGCGCCGAGAGGAAAAAGCCCTGCGCCAGGTGAACCCGCAGGCCACCAAATTTCCCCGCGCCGCCAGCGCCGAGGAGGGTCTGCTGGGGGTGCTGCTCCAGCACCCGGATTTCATCCGGGCGGCCGCCGAACAGCTCCCGCCGGAGCAGATGGTGACGGATTTCAACTGCGGCGTATACACCCGCCTGCTGGAGCGAAGCCGCCAGGGATTGCTGGTAGAGCTTCCCTTCCTGGCCGCCGACTATAGCGAGCCAGAAATGGGCTATATCACCCGGATGCTTCAACAGGCCAAGGAACGCACCGTCACCCGCGAGGAGCTGGACGGCTATATCGCCGTCATCCGGGAGGAGCACGCCCTGCGCGGCATGGCAAGCCCCGCCGACGCCTCGGACGAGGAGCTGCGCCGGATGATGGCCGCGCTGAAAGAGAAAAAGAACCGCTAAACGACGGAACAACCGATAGAAAGGAACATCAGTCTTATGAACGAGAACGAAAAAATCCAGAACCCCGCCACCGAAGCTGAAGAGGCAAGCGCGCTGGAAACGGTCGAAGCACCCGCCGGCGAGGCTGCTCAAAAGAAGCTCCCCTTCGAGGATTTGCTGGCGCTGGGGCGCGCAAAGGGAAAGCTGACCGACCAGGAAATCATGGACGCCATGGAGGCCTTCGATTTCGACCCGGAGCAGATGGACAAGCTGTATGAGCTGTTGGAGGCCAACCATATTCAGGTGGTGGAAGAATTCGGCAACCTGCCGCTGGAGGATCTGGAGGTTGGGCTGGAAAGCGCCGACGCTGATGAAAACGCCCAAACGGCCATCGCCGAAAACATCGCTGTGGACGACCCGGTGAAGGCCTATCTAAAGGAAATCGGCCGCGTGCCGCTGCTTTCCACCGAGGAGGAAACGGCGCTGGCCATGCGCATCATGGACGGCGACCTGCGGGCGAAGCAGCGACTGAGCGAGGCCAACCTGCGTCTTGTGGTCAGCATCGCCAAGCGGTATGTGGGCCGGGGGATGCAGTTCCTGGATTTGATTCAGGAAGGAAACCTGGGTCTCATCAAGGCTGTGGAAAAATTCGACTATACCAAGGGCTTCAAGTTCTCCACCTATGCCACCTGGTGGATTCGTCAGGCCATCACCCGCGCCATCGCCGACCAGGCGCGCACCATCCGCATCCCCGTGCATATGGTGGAAACCATCAACAAGGTGAAAAAAGTTTCCAGCCAGCTGCTGCATAAGAACGGCCATGAGCCTTCGGCGGAGGAAATCGCCGAGGAGCTGGCCATGCCCGTGGACAAGGTGCGGGAAATCATGCGGGTCGCGCAAGAACCGGTGTCTCTGGAAACCCCTATTGGCGAGGAGGAGGACAGCCATCTGGGCGATTTCATCCCCGATGACGAAGCTCCGGCGCCGGCAGACGCCGCCTCCCACACCCTTTTGAAGGAGCAACTGGAGGATGTGCTGGCCTCGCTGACCGAGCGGGAAGCGAAGGTTCTGCGTCTGCGGTTCGGCCTGGAGGACGGCCGTCCCCGGACGCTGGAGGAGGTCGGCAAGGAATTCGATGTGACCCGCGAACGAATTCGCCAAATCGAAGCCAAGGCGTTGCGGAAACTGCGCCATCCAAGCCGCAGCAAAAAGCTGAAGGATTTTCTGGACTAACCCCCACCAAACGCACGCGGGCACCTATTGCCCCAGACTGAAAAAACGAAGGGAACCGAAAGCCATGATCGAACGAGCCTGCAGCTGTTCCATGAAAATCCACCGCGCCCCGCTGGAGCACAGCGTGATCGAACCGGGCGCCATTCGCCGCCTCCCCGCGCTGCTCGCAGACTATCACCGGGTGTTCGTGGTGTGCGACGAAAACACCTATCGAGTGCTGGGCGCACAGGCGGCCGACCTGCTACAACAGGCCGGAAAGCTGTCCCACATCCACATACTTCCCGGCGAGGTGCTCCCGAACACGGCAAGCATCGGCGATGTGCTGGTGCATTTGCACGACCCGAGGGCAGAAACCGATTTGTTCGCCTATTCGCCCCGGCCAGATTTCATTTTGGCCGTCGGCTCCGGCGTCATCAACGACATCTGCCGCCTTGTTTCCTTCCGGGTGGGGATTCCCTATGGCGTCGCGGGCACAGCCCCTTCCATGGACGGCTATGCCTCCGCCGGAAGCCCCCTTCTCTTCGACGGCTCAAAGGCAACCGTCAAATGCACCACACCGAAATTCGTCCTGGCCGATTTGGATGTCATGAAGGAAGCGCCCATGCCCATGCTTCAAGCCGGCATCGGCGATATGTTTGGAAAATACATTGGAATTCTGGACTGGGAGCTGGCACGCGATTTCCATGGAGATTATTACTGCCCGGAAATCGCCGCGGAGGTGCTCGCGGCCACCGACCACTGTTTGGAAGCGGGCCATACCCTGCAAGAACGCAGCTCCGACTGCGTCGGCCGCATCATGGAGGGCTTCATGGTCACCGGTCTCGGCATGGCCTTCACCGGAAATTCCCGCCCCGCCTCCGGCTCGGAGCACATCGTTGCCCACGCCTGGGAGCTGGAAAGCGTGGAGCAGGGCGCCGTTCCGGATCTGCATGGGCTGGAAGTGTGCGAGGCGACCCGGCTGATGGCCTGGATGTACCGCCGTCTGCACGCTGAAACGGAGGACGAGGGCCTACGGACGCTCATCGGCCGCTATTTGCCGAAGCTGGATGCCGTGGACGCCTTCTGCCGTCAGGCCGCCATCCCCTTTGTGACCACCGACCGGAAAAAAATCCTGCGCGGCATCCACCGGGCGCTGACCATGCGCGATCGCTATACGATTCTTTTCTATCTGCGCGACCGTGGCTGGCTGGAGGACTATGCCGTCTATGCCACCAACCGGCTGCTGGAGGAATTGGCATGAGCGTCATAGACAGCCGCTTTTCGTCGATTCGCCTGTTCCTGTTTGATATGGACGGCACCCTTTATTTGGGAAACCGGCTGTTTTCCTTCACCCCTTCTCTGCTGGAGACCCTGCGGGCGCAGGGAAAACGCTATCTGTTCATCACCAACAACTCTTCCAAAAGCACCGAGGCGTATGTGAAAAAGCTGGCGGACATGGGCGTCGAGGCCCGAAAAGAGGATTTTCTCACCTCGGCAGAGGCCACCGCCCGCTATCTGCAGGAGCACCATCCGGGAAAACAGCTCTATGTTTGCGGCACGGCCTCCTTCAAAGCGGAGCTGCAGGCCGCCGGATTTTCCGTTGTCGAGGAGGCGGACGCGGCGGAATGTGTCGTCATGGGCTTTGACACCGAATTGACCTTTCGCAAGCTGGAGGATGTGTCCCGGCTACTGTGTACGCGGGACATCCCGTATATCGCCACCAATCCCGACTGGGTTTGCCCCACAGAATTCGGCAGTGTGCCCGATTGCGGAAGCGTCTGCGAAATGCTTCGCCGCGCCACAGGGAAAAGCCCAGTGGTCATCGGGAAGCCCTCCCCGTATATGATCGAGCTGGCCATGCAGAAGGCCGCCTGCTCCGCCGCAGAAACCGCCGTTGTGGGCGACCGGCTATATACCGACATACAAAGCGGCTTGAGCGCCGGAGCAACCGGCGTCCTGGTGATGAGCGGAGAAACCACGCCGGAAATATTGGCCGCGGAAGCGGTGCGCCCGGATGTCATTCTGCCCCATGCCGGCGCACTTGTCGGGCTGGGCTGGGCCGATTGAGAGGAAAACAAAATTTTTCTTGTGTCCACAAGCTCTCTGTGGTATACTGATAAGGTTCGAAAAAATAAAATAATCCAAGGATAGGAAGCGGAACACTTTATGGGAACAAGAGATAATTTACGGAATGTCGCCATCATCGCCCACGTGGATCACGGAAAAACCACGCTGGTGGATCAGCTGCTGCACCAGAGCGGAATTTTCCGCGCCAACGAGCAGGTGGCGGAGCGCGTCATGGACTCCAACGACCTGGAGCGGGAGCGCGGCATCACCATACTTTCGAAAAACACCTCCGTGCACTACGGCGACACAAAAATCAACATCGTGGACACCCCCGGCCACGCCGATTTCGGCGGCGAGGTGGAACGCATCCTCATGATGGTGGACGGCGTTCTGCTGTTGGTGGACGCCTTCGAGGGCTGTATGCCCCAAACCCGGTTTGTGCTGAAAAAAGCGCTGGGGTTGGGGAAACGCCCGGTGGTGGTCATCAACAAAATCGACCGGGACGGCGCACGGCCGGCGGAGGTCATCGACGAGCTATTGGATTTGTTCATCGAGCTGGGCGCCGACGAGGATCAGCTGGATTTCCCAGTGGTCTATGCCTCCGGCCGAGACGGCTATGCCTCTCTGGAGCCGGATGTCCGAGCGGGCGATATGCGTCCCCTGTTCGAGGCGATTTTGGAGCACGTTCCGGCGCCCCAGGGCGAGCTGGACGGCCCCCTGCAAATTCTTTTCTCCAACATCGACTATGACGACTATACCGGCCGCATCGGCGTCGGGCGCGTGGAGCGGGGGCATGTAAAGGTCGGTCAGACCGTCACCCTCTGCAAGCGGGATGGCACAACCCGCAATGTGCGCATCGGAAAGCTCTATCAGTTCGAAGGCTTGCGCCGCGCCGAATGTGAGGAGGCCGGGCTGGGCGATTTGATCGCCGTCACCGGCATCGCCGACCTGAACATCGGCGAAACGGCCTGTGACCCGGAGCACGTGGAGACGCTCCCCTTCGTCCACATCGACGAGCCCACCATCTCCATGAACTTCATGGTCAACAACAGCCCCTTCGCCGGACAGGAGGGAAAATTCGTCACCTCCCGCAATCTACGGGATCGCCTTTTCAAAGAGGTGGAAACCAATGTGAGCATGCGGGTGGAGGAGACCGACTCCACCGACGCCTTCAAGGTGTCCGGCCGCGGTGAGCTGAGCCTGTCCATTCTCATCGAAACCATGCGGCGGCAGGGCTATGAATTCGCCGTCAGCCGCCCCCAGGTCATCTACAAAGAGGACGCGGACGGCAAGCTGCTGGAGCCGATGGAGCTTCTGGTGATTGAGGTTCCGGAGCAATATGTGGGCGCCGTGATGGAAAAGCTTGGCTCCCGCAAGGCGGAAATCGTCAACATGGGCACAAGAGACACCGGCGTGAGCCATCTGGAATTCCGCATCCCCTCCCGCGGACTGATGGGCTATCGTCAGCAGTTCCTCACCGACACCAACGGAAACGGCATCATGAACAGCGTTTTCGACGGCTATGAGCCCTTCAAGGGAGACATTCCCCAGCGGGTACAGGGTTCCCTTGTGGTGCACGAAACCGGCGAAACCTGCGGCTACGGTCTGTGGAATGCCCAGGACCGGGGCGCCCTCTTCGTCGGCCCCGGCGTGCCCGTTTATGAGGGCATGATCGTCGGCGAATCGCCAAAGGATGAGGACATCGTGGTCAATGTCTGCAAGAAAAAGCATGTCACCAACACCCGCGCCTCCGGCTCGGACGAGGCGCTTCGTCTGATCCCCCCCACTATTCTCAGTCTGGAGCAATCGCTGGAATTCATCAACGACGATGAGCTGGTGGAGGTGACCCCCTTGACCATCCGCCTGCGCAAACGGATTTTGTCGAAGGAACAGCGCATGAAGGCCGAGGCCCGCAAGAAGCGCTGACCCTGCTTCGCCCGCGGGCGAAGCAGGCGACTCCCAGCCGCTTTCCACCGGTTTTGCGCGCAAAGTGCCGTGCTCTTCACGGGCACAAAAGCCCGTTTCCTCTGTCAAAAAGGCCGAGGCCGTCAAAATCGACGGCCTCGGCCTTTTATATGCGTTTTCAGTTTTTCGCAACAGGAAAAAGCCTTCGTGCTGTTGTCCTTATTTCTCCAGAAAGCGGGCATGAGCCTCCCGCAGCTCCTTCGCCGTTTCCTCCGGACAGGTGGGGTTGCAATGCGCCCAGGCGCCGGTTTCGCTGGAGGCGTTATATTTGATTTTGGTGGCGCTGCGCATAGGGGGATAAAAGGCGATATGCCAATGATACAGCTCCGACAGCTCCTCCCCGTTCACCGGCTCATTATACATACACATCATATAGGGGAACTTATAATCGAAGAGGCTGTCCAGCATACCGCTGGTCTGGCGCAGAGTCTCCGCCAGGCAGGCCCGCTCCTCCTCGCTGAACTGGGCGATGTTGGATTTGTGGGCGTTGGACATGATATACACACCATAGGGATATTCAGAGAAAAAGGGCAGAAACACCGTAAAATGCTCGTTGCGGAAGATAACTCGGCGGCCATCCGCCACCTCATGGTCCAGCCAATCGCAAAACAGGCACTTTCCCTTTTCTGCGTGATGCTTTTTGGCGTTTTCCACCTCCAGCTCCAGCTTCTTGGGCAGGAAGGGATAGGCATAAATCTGGCCATGGGGATGGGGCATCGTCACGCCCACCGCCTCGCCACGGTTTTCGAATATGAACACATATTTCACCTTTTCGTCGCCGCTGAGCGCTTCATACCGCTCCGCCCAAAGATCCACCAGCTTATGGATATGCTCCGCCGGAAGCTCCGGCAGGGTGACCGTGTGCTCCGGAGAATACAGCACAACCTCGCATTTTCCGTAGCAGGGCGCGGTCTCGAAGAAATCGTCCGCCACCGCATCCGGCTCCGGCGGGTTCTGGGACAGCGCCGGGAAATCGTTGTCATATTTATACACATCGAACCGGTCGGGCACCTTCCCGCTCCCCGGACAGAAGGGGCAATAGTCCTTCGGCATCTGCGGCCGATTCTGCCGATGCGATGCAATCATAATCCAGTCATTGGTCAGGGGGTGCTTCCGTAATTCTGCCATTTTTCTCCATCACCTTTCAAATTCGATCCACACAAACGCCGCCATAAGGGCGAATATTCAACACATGGCAGGAGCCGGCGCCGAAGACGCTCTCCATCGCTGCGCGGAACTTCTCCAGCAAATCCAGCGGCACGAAATTCTGGGTTGTGCCGCCGAAGCCACCACCATGGACACGCCAGGCACCCCGGCCTTCCAAAATTCCTTGAGCCAGAGCGAGGGCCAGGCTCATACCCTGGTCCTCCACCGCGCAAGCAGCATACACATTCTGCAGATATTCAAAGGAGGAATGGCCGGAGGCCAGCACCAGCGCCTTGAAGCCCTCGAAGTCTCCCGCCCGCAAAGCGGTAACCTGCTCCGCCACCCGGTCGTTCTCCCGCAGGAAATGCAACGCCCGCAGCACCGCCCGGTCTCCATGCTCCTGCCGCAGGCGCGGCAGCTCAGCCATCAGCGTCGGCAAATCCGTCTGGCGCAGATATTCCGCCCCCAGCGAACGAGCGACCGCCTTCATCTCAGCGGGGATGGCGGCATATTCGTGGGTCAAATCCGCATGGTTTCCACCCACATCCACAATGCACAGCGCATAGCCGGTCGCGGAAAAGTCGAAATCCACCCGCTCAATCACCGGCCGCTCCGTGTCTGCGAAATCAATAGTTATGATGTTGCCCACCGAGGAGGCCATCTGATCCATCAGCCCGCAGGGCTTTCCGAAAAATGCGTTTTCCGCATATTGGGCAATTTGGGCAATCTCCACCGGGCTGACTTTGCCCTCGTTATACAGATGGTTCAAAATCACTCCCACCAGCACCTCAAAAGCGGCGGAGGAGGACAGGCCGGAGCCCTTGAGCACATTGGAGGTAGTGTAAGCATCGAAGCCGCCACAGGCATAGTCCAGCGCCCGGAAACGGGCGGCGGTGCCGCGAATCAGCGAGGCGGAATGGTTTTTCTCCGCCTCCACGGGCGTGAGCGTATCCAAATCCACCGTATCCATGGGGTAGCCCTCCGACTGGACGCGAATTCGGTCGGCCGCCGGCCGCACCACTCCAATCACATCCAAATTCACACTGCCGGCCAGCACCCGGCCATGGTTATGGTCGGTATGGTTTCCGCCGATTTCCGTGCGCCCCGGCGCCGAAAACAGCAGCAGCGACTCCCCATTCTCCTCAAAGGTGGCGGCGAAGCCCTCCACCGCACGGGAATAGCGGTCTCGCTGAGCCGAGACCTGATCGCGCCCATACAAACGGGCAAAGGCGTCATCATAGGCACCGGAACGGATTTTTTCGAGCATAACAGCTGTTGCAGACATAGCGTTTCCTCCCTCGCACACAAAAATCGCGGTTTCTCCTATTCTCATTATAAAACCACACAAAAAAAGGTCAATCCTTTTATTTCTCATTTGTATGGACATTTGTTGCATGGTGTGGTATACTGTTACCAGACAGGGAGGTATGGCCCATGAAAAATTCCCGTTTTTCCTTCAAGGACACCCTCAAAGAAAACGCCGGCTTGTCCGTATACAACACCGGCTATGAAAAATGCGACTCCAACCATAGCTGGGGGCCCGGCCTGCGCGACCATTATCTGATTCACTATGTTTCCGCAGGGAGCGGCTCCTTTGTGTGCAACCGCCAAACCTATTATCTGCGCGCCGGAGACCTGTTTTTGATTCTCCCCGGACAAACCGTCAGCTATCGGGCCAACCCCCGCGACCCATGGGAATATTGCTGGGTCGGTTTCAACGGCACCGACGCCCGGCGGCTGATCGCCATGGCCGGTTTTTCGAAGAACGACCCGGTTTTGCGCGACCCTGCCCCCCAGAAGACCGCAGCTCTTTTGCTGCGCATCGCCGAGGTCAGCGGCGCCACCGCCGCCGCCGACGCCGAGATGGCCGGCTGTCTTTATCTGTTTCTGGCGCATCTCATTCGCAACAGCACCCGCTGTCGCGCCGAGGACCCTCATCAGGAATATGTGGCGAATGCCCTGCGCTATATCCAATATAACTATGCCCGCGACATCGGCGTGAGCGACATCGCCAGCTATGTGGGCATCAGCCGCAGTCAGCTGTATCGGGCGTTTTTACAGGATTTCGGCCTGTCACCCCACAGCTATCTGCAAAAATACCGCATAAGCGAGGCCTGCAGTTTGCTGCGCAACCCCAACCTCTCCATCGCCGAGGTGGCCAGCTCCGTTGGCTTCAACGACCCGCTGTATTTTTCCCGCGTTTTCAAATCCGTCAAAAGCATCACCCCATCCGCCTATCAGCGGCAGGAGAGCGCCCGGTGGCGACAATTATCGAATTTCGATAAAAGTGACTGATTTTCCACTGCGATTCTTGTTCTTGTTGTTCAAACCTTTGAATTTCGAAAAAAAGTTATTGACTTTCGATAAGTGCCGTGTTATTATTGGCTTGTCGGAAGGGACGGTTCCCCGCCCCTCCGGCGAGCCATTTTGAATATCAGGAGGTTTTCCCATGAACGAGCCATACATTTCCCCGGCGGCACAAGACCCCGCCTTCTCCGCGTCGCCTGTTTCCGGCTATTACACCCCGCCCGTCACGCCGAAGCCGGCGACGGTCTCCGACCGGTGGGATTTGCTGTTCGCCGGGCTGTTGCTGCCCGGCGCGCTTTTGAGCGTAAACTGGGCTCTGTTCGGCGGGTTTCAGCTAGGCTTCGCTTTGGCCTATATCCTGCTGACGGTGAGCAGCCTTCTCTATATGCGTCGGTGCGGGCGGGTGCGCCCCTATGGGCTGTTCTGCGGACTAGCGGCGCTGGCTGGGGCGGGGGTATTTTTGTGGCATGATGACAGCTTCACCCGCTTCCAGCTGTTTGCTGGGATGCTGTTTTTGACCATGCTGGCGACGGTGGAATACACCGGCGAAAAGCGCCATGGCAGCGGAGACCTGACCGCCCTCGGCGATGTGCTGGAGCTTTGGGTCGAGCGGCCGCTGGCCTCTCTTTCCTCGTCCTTGGGTGCCCTTTTTCGCCGCGAGCAGGATGGTCGAATCGAAAAACGACGATTCGGCGGCATTTTTCTCGGCCTGTTGTGTGCCCTGCCAGTGGTGCTGGTGGTGGTGCCGCTGCTTTGCGACGCCGACGCCGCCTTCGAAGGGCTGTTAGCGAAAACCATCACCACCCGGCTGGGCGAATGGGTGGCCAGCGCCGTTCTGGGGCTGGGACTGTTCTGTCTGATTTTTTCCCGGCTGTTCAGCCTGCGGCACAAAACCCTGTCCCGCACCATGACGCCTCCGCAGGAACAGCGCCGCCCCTCGACCCTTTCCCTTTGCGCCTTTCTGTCCGCCATCAGCGTTGTGTTCCTGGTGTATCTGTTCGCCCAGCTGGCCTATTTCACCAACGCTTTTTCTGGCATTTTGCCGGCGGAGTTCACAGTGGCGCAATATGCCCGCCGGGGCTTCTTCGAAATGTGTATTCTCTGCGCCATCAACCTGGCACTGACCGGCGGCTGTCTCGCCCTCTCTTGCAAATCTGACGGAAAAGCGTCTCTGGCCGTCCGTCTGCTGTGCCTGTTCATCCTGCTCTTTTCCCTGGGGCTGGTGGCCACCTCTGCCGCAAAAATGGTGCTATATGTCGGCTCCTTCGGCATGACCCGCCTGCGCCTGCTGACCCAAATCTGCATGGCGATGATGGCGGTGGGGCTTGTGTCCGTTCTTTTTCGCCTGTTTCTCCCTCACTTTCCTTATATGCGCGTTTGCGTGGTCGCAGTGGCGGTCATCGGGCTGGCCGCCGCCTATTGTGATGTGGACCGGATAGTAGCCACCTACAATGTGCGCGCCTACGAAACCGGGCAGCTGGAGGAAATGGATGTGAATGCGCTGGCGGAACTGTCTAACAGCGCCCTGCCCGCTTTGAACCGCCTGCGGTCGGCGCAGGACGAGGAGGTGCGCAACGCGGCGAATCAGGTGCTACTGGAGCGGCTGGAAAACATCGCCGAGCGGCAGGAAAACGGCCAATGGGTGCTATACAGCCAGCCCGATTGGCGTCGCTTTTCCTTCGATCGGTATCGCGCCCATGGGATGCTGTTGGATATGGCCGACGAGCTGACCCAATGGCAGGAAAGCCGAACCGGGGTTTTCCAGTATGCAGAAATATAGCGATTTTGTCAAAATGTAGAATATTCCATTGACAAAAACCACAATATGTAGTATCATGCTCCTGAAATACGAGTGAGGGAGCGGGACGGAGCTTCCGTCCCGCTCCCTCTTTCTCGGCTTATGGGAGGAAACATATATGCAGGAACAATGGACAGGCTTTCGCGCCGGCGAATGGCAGGAAAGCATTGATGTGCGCAGCTTTGTACAAAGCAACTATACCCCCTATACCGGAGACGACGCCTTTTTGCAAGAGGCGACGCCCCGCACAAAGGCGTTGCTGGAAAAATTGGAGGCTCTGTTCGCCGCCGAACGGGAAAAGGGCGGCGTGCTGGCCGTGGACGAAAACACAACCATGACCATCACCAGCCATGCCCCCGGCTATATTGACCGGGAGCTGGAAAATATCGTCGGTCTGCAAACCGCCCAGCCCCTTTGCCGCGGTGTGAACCCCTTCGGGGGAATTCGCATGGCCCGTCAGGCCTGCGAGGCCTACGGCTATACCCTCGGCTCGAAGGTGGAGGAGGAATTCCGCTATCGCACAACCCACAACGACGGCGTTTTCCGCACCTATACCAAGGAAATGCGTCTGGCCCGGAAGGTGCATGTCATCACCGGCCTGCCGGACGCCTATGGACGGGGACGGGTCATCGGCGACTATCGGCGGGTGGCGCTATACGGCATCGACCGCCTCATCGAGGAAAAGAATAAGGATAAGGACGCGCTGGCCGCCGGCGGCTGGGGCGAGGAGGAAATCCGCCTGTCCGAGGAGCTGGCCGGTCAGCTGCGGGCACTGGAGCAGACGAAGGAAATGGCCGCCGGCTATGGCTTCGACATCAGCGCCCCCGCCGCCAACGCCCACGAAGCCATTCAGTGGACCTATTTCGGCTATCTGGCCGCCATCAAGGAGCAAAACGGCGCAGCCATGTCCCTCGGCCGGGTGAGCACCTTCCTGGACATCTATATCCAGCGGGATCTGGACAACGGAACGCTGGACGAAACTGGCGCCCAGGAGCTGATGGACGATTTCGTCATGAAGCTGCGGGCGGCGCGCCATCTGCGCACGCCGGAATATAATGAGCTGTTCGGCGGCGACCCCATGTGGATCACCGAGGCGGTGGGCGGCATGGGCGAGGACGGCCGCACGCTGGTCACCAAAAACAGCTTCCGCGTCCTGCACACCCTCTATACGCTGGGGCCGGCGCCGGAGCCGAACCTGACGGTGCTTTGGTCCGCCGCTCTGCCGGAGGGCTTCAAGCGCTTCTGCGCGAAGGTCTCCTGCGACACCGATTCCATCCAGTATGAAAACGATGATTTGATGCGGCCGCTGTATGGAGACGATTATGCCATCGCCTGCTGTGTGTCCGCCATGCGTCTGGGAAAGCAGACCCAACTGTTCGGCGCCCGGTGCAATCTGCCGAAGCTTCTGCTGCTGTCCCTCAACGGCGGCGTGGACGCCGCCACCGGGCTGAAGCTGGGGCCGCAGAAGCCGGTGATGGCCGGCGAGGTGCTGGATTATGACACCGTCTTCGCCAACTTTACGGAATATCTGACCTGGCTCGCCCAGCTGTATGTGCACACCATGAACACCATCCATTTCATGCACGACAAATACGCCTATGAAAAGGTGCAAATGGCTCTTCATGACACTCACCTGCATCGATTCATGGCCTTCGGCGTGGCCGGTCTGTCGGTCATCGCCGACTCTCTGTCCGCTATCCGCTATGCCACGGTACGCCCGATTCGCAACGAGGCGGGCTATATCGTGGATTTCGAAACCGAGGGCGATTTCCCGAAATTCGGAAACGACGACGACCGGGTGGACAGCATCGCCCAGCTGCTGACTCATCGGATGATTGAAGAGCTGCGCAAAACCCCGGCCTATCGCAACGCAGAGCACACCCTGTCGGTGCTGACCATCACCTCCAATGTGATGTACGGAAAGCACACCGGCGCCACCCCGGACGGCCGCAAAAGCGGCGAGCCCTTCGCCCCCGGCGCCAACCCCATGCACAACCGGGAGGCGCACGGCGCGCTGGCCTCTCTCAACTCGGTGGCGAAGCTGTCCTATGACGATTGCCGCGACGGCATTTCCAACACCTTCTCTATCACCCCTCAGGCACTGGGACGCACCGCCGCCGAGCGCACCGACAATCTGGTGACCGTTTTGGACGGATATTTCGCCCAGGGCGCGCATCACATCAATGTGAATGTGCTCAACCGGGAAACCCTATTGGCGGCCTATGAGGACCCGACCGCTTATCCCAACCTGACCATCCGCGTATCCGGCTATGCGGTGAACTTCCACAAGCTGTCCCGCGAGCAGCAGCGGGAGGTCATCCGCCGCACCTTCCACGAGGCCATGGCATGACCGGCCGCATCAGCGGAATTCAGACGCTGGGCACGCTAGACGGCCCCGGCGTGCGCTTCGTGGCCTTTCTGCAGGGCTGTCCCCTGCGTTGCGTCTGCTGTCACAACCCGGAAACCTGGGATCCAGCCGGCGGCCGGGAATACACGGCCGCCGCGCTGGCGGAGCAGGCCCGGCGCTATCGTCCCTATTTCGGAAAAACAGGCGGCATCACCCTCTCCGGCGGCGAGCCGCTGTTGCAGGCGGCCTTCGCCGCGGAGGCGTTCCGCCTCTGCCACGCGGAGGGACTGCACACCTGTTTGGACACCAGCGGCTGTTTGCAGGGGGCGGAAACAGCCGCCCTTTTGGACGAGACCGATTATTGTATGCTGGATATAAAATACGCCGACGAGGAGGCCTATCGGCGCTATGTGGGGTGCGCGCTGGAGCGGCCGCTGGCCTTTTTGCAGGAGCTGGAGCGGCGAAAAACCCCCACCCGAATTCGCCAAGTCATCATCCCCGGTCTCAACGACACCCCCGCCGCCATGGAAGCGCTGGCGCGGCTAACCGCCCCCTTTTCCTGCATCGGTGAATGGGAGCTTCTTCCCTTTCGCTCCC
The DNA here is from genome assembly GCA_964609975.1 of uncultured Ruminococcus sp. Taxonomy (GTDB): domain Bacteria; phylum Bacillota; class Clostridia; order Oscillospirales; family Acutalibacteraceae; genus UBA5905. The sequence continues at coordinate 58,363 of CAZSTR010000005.1, forward strand.
TCTGTCGGGAAAAATATCAGCGTCTGAGCCTTACCTTCCCGCTGGAGAACACCCCGGAGGCCGCCCCGCAGGCGGTGGAACAGCTCCGCGCCCATTTGATGGAACAGCTATCCCTTTTGGGCGTAAAAGCCGATAAACACGCCTAAAAGCCCTGTAAAATTGTAATTTTTTCCTTTTGTTTATACCAAGCGTATATCGTTTTCGAAGAAAGGAGCACCACCATGACTCCAAAAAAGCCGTTGCGCGACGCCGCCGTTTCTCTGCTAGCGCTGGCCGCCGCCTTCGCGCTGGGGCTGTTTTTCCAGCGCATCGGCGTGGAGGAGCACATCACAACCGTTTTTGTGTTTGCGGTTTTCCTGATTTCACTGTTCACCGAGGGCTATGCCTGGGGTCTGTTGTCGGCGCTGGCCGCCACGCTGGCCACAAACTATGTTTTCGCCTATCCCTATTTCGCCTTCGATTTCATCAATCCGGTGAATCTGGTGTCTGCGGTGGTGTTGGTGACGGTTTCCCTTTTGACGAGCGCGCTGACCACGAAGCTCAAGCGCCACGAAGCGGCCAAGGCGGAGGGAGAGCGGGAGCGGATGCGCGCCAATCTTTTGCGGGCGGTGTCCCATGACCTGCGCACCCCGCTGACCGCCATTTACACCGCCAGCTCCACCCTGCGCGACAAGGCGGCGGTTTTGACCCCAGCCCAGCAGGACGCCATGCTGGAAAACATTCAGCAGGACTCCGAATGGCTCACCCGCATGGTGGAAAACCTCCTTTCCGTGACCCGGCTGGATGACGGCACGGTGCTGTTGCATAAGGCGCCCACCATCGTGGACGAGCTGGTGGACTCCACCGTCACCAAATTCCGCGCCCGTCACCCCCGGCAGGCGGTGACGGTGGAGCTGGAGGACGAAGTGACGGTGGTGGCCGTCGATGCGCTGCTGATTCAGCAGGTGCTGTTGAACCTGCTGGAAAACGCGGTGTATCACGCCGCCGGCATGACCCAGCTCTCCCTGCGGGTGTTCACCCTGAGCAACCGAGTGATTTTCGAGGTGGCAGATGACGGCTGTGGGCTGGCGGAGGAAAAGCCTCGCCGTCTGCTGGACGGCAACGGAGACAGCGCCCCTTCCGCCGGCGAAAAGCGCTTCGCCGGCATCGGGCTGTCGGTTTGCGCCAGCATTCTCAAGGCACACGGCAGTGAAATCTGCGCCGAGAACCGCAAGCGGGGCGGAGCGCTGTTTCGCTTCGCTCTAACAAAGGAGGAAAGCTTCGGTGGAGAATAACCGGTATAAAATCCTTTTGGTGGAGGACGACGCTAGCATCCTGCGCGTGGTCACAACACTGTTGGAAACCGAGGGCTATGCGGTCATCCGGGCCAAGGCCTGCGGCATCGCCAAAAGCCTGTTTTCCTCCCATCACCCGGATTTGGTGATTTTGGATTTGGGGCTTCCGGACGCCGACGGGATCCAACTGTTGGCCTTCGTGCGGGAAAGCGCGCTGACGCCGGTGATCGTACTGTCTGCCCGCACCGAGGAGGTGGATAAGGTGCAGGCACTGGACGCCGGCGCCAACGATTATGTGACAAAGCCCTTCGGCTCGGCGGAGCTATTGGCCCGTATTCGGATGGCGTTGCGCAACGCCCAGCCGCGGGCAGACAGCGGACGGCTCCCCGGCGGAAAATTCCGATTGCGGGATTTGACCATTAATTATGACGCCCGCCAAGTGTTCATCGGCGAACGGGAAATTCGGCTGACCCAAACCGAGTACAACATTTTGGCGTTTCTGTCCGCCCATTGCGGAAAAATGATGACCTATGCGACCATCATCCGGGGCGTGTGGGGCTATGCCGACGAAGGAAGCGTCAAAAAGCTTCAGGTCAACATGGCGAACCTGCGTAAAAAGCTCGGCGTTCAGCCGGGGGAGGCCCGTTATATCACCAACGAGCTGGGAGTCGGCTATCGCATGAACGCCGAAAAAGAAAGCGAGAACGATTGCGATGCCCAACAGCTGTGACCGGCTCTTTCCGAATAAGCGAAAAGCTCCCCTTCTCCGCATGAGAAGGGGAGCTTAATCTTACGAAACCCCCACCGCTAAAAGCCCCTTGCTCCACATTCATTCGAAAAAGCGCGAAAACGGCACAGCGGAAAAGGAAAAATCCCATTCTTGGATTGAGAACGGGATTTTTGGTGCCGCTGACCGGGATCGAACCGGTACGGTATCGCTACCGAGGGATTTTAAGTCCCTTGTGTCTGCCAATTCCACCACAGCGGCCAATGGGAAGCCGGAGCCACAGGCTCCGGCCATTATCATAATGCACTCCAACCGGTTTGTCAAGAAATTTCTGCGAAAGACCATCGCCTCTTTCGGCTCATTCAGGGGTGTCGGTCGGCCTTTGCAGGGCGCGATGGCGCAAAAAATCCTCCAAAATGATGGTGGCCGCCACCGTGTCCACCACCTGCTTGCGCCGTTTACCGCGCACATCGGTGGCGTTGAGATAGCCGATGGCCGACACGGTTGTCATCCGCTCGTCCCACAGCTCCACCGGCAGCCCGGTGCGCTCCCGCAGCTCCGCGGCCAGCGCCTCCGCCCGGCGGGCGCTTTCGCCTCGACTGCCATCCATGTTGCGCGGATGGCCGACCACCAAAAGCTCCGCACCGTGGGTCTGCGCCTCCCGCTGGATCCGCTCCAGCAATTTCTGACGGCTTTTTTCCGCCACCGTTTCCAGAGGGCTTGCCAGCCGCTCACGGGCATCGCATATCGCCAGCCCCGTGCGCGCCAGCCCCAAATCAATCGCCATAATCTTCACAGCTTTTCCCTCCTGTATGTCCTCCAGTGTAGCACATTCCCCGCCAAAGCGCAAGCCAAATCCGCCTTCACTCCCATAAAAAATCACCGGCGCACCTTTTTTCGCGGCGCGCCGGTGATTTCCGTCATTTCTCCGCTTCCACAGCCTTCCGGGCAAATAGGTTGTTCACCACGCTGGCGAAATCGGCGGTTTTCGTCAGCTCACCTGCCTCGGTCATCACCTGCTGCAGACGGTCGAAGCTTTCCGCGCTCATCTCCGGCGTGGCGCACCAGGCGTCGATGGCGCGATAGCTCTCGATGGCCTTCTCCAGCAAAGCCGGCGCCGTGTCCGGGAAGCTATCCTGCACTGTCGCAGCAATCTCCGCCGCCGTATGGGTAGCAACCCACCGCTGTCCCCGATACAGCGCGTTGGTGAATTTTTGCACCGTTTCCCGATTCTTTTCCAAATAGCTTTTTTTCGCGAAATAGGCGGTATAGGGAATTTCTCCAGCGGCGGCGCCCACCGATGCCACGATATACCCCTTCCCCTCCTGCTCCAGCATAGAGGCTGTCGGCTCAAAGGCGGTCACATAATCCCCCGTTCCGCCAGTGAAAGCTGCGGTCATCATCGAATATTGCACGCTGTGATCCAACAAGGTGTCCTTCGCCGGGTCGATGCCATTTTTCCGCAGGACATACTCCAGCGCCATATAGGGTACGCCACCCTTACGGCCGGGAAGCAGGGTTTTCCCCCGCAGCTTTTCCCAGGAAAAAGCCTCATCCGGCTGACGCGCCAACAAAAACGCCCCATCCCGTTGGGTCACCTGGGCAAACACCTGGGTATAGTCCTCCTTTCCTTCGTTATACACATAAATTGAAGCCTCCGGACCGGCGAAGCCGATATCGATATTCCCCGACAGCACCGCCGCCATCACCGCATCCGCGCCCTGACCGTTGGACAACTCCACCGCCAGCCCCTCCTCCTCGAAGAAGCCCAGCGCCAGCGCCACATACTGGGGCGCATAAAAAATCGAGTGGGTCACCTCGCACAGCCGTATTTTCACCGGGCCGCCACCTCCACAGGCCACACATCCCACCGTCAACAGCACCGCGGCGCAGGCCAGCGCCAGCCCCCGAAACAAAAAACCTCGTTTCATACGCTTTCTTCCTTTCTCCTGTTCTTCAATAGGCTCAATGAGCGGAAAAACCAAACACCCGCTCCACAAACCGTTGTAGCAGCACAATCGCTTCATACAAAAGCGCCGCCACCGCCGCCAGCAAAATCACGCTGGCCATCACCAAATCCATTTTGAACACCTGACCGCCATACACGATGAGATATCCCAGCCCGGCGCGGGACACCAGAAACTCTCCGGCGATCACCCCCACCAGCGACAGCCCGATGTTCACCTTCAGCGAATCGAACAGCGTCGGCACATTATAAGGGAACACCACCTTGCGAAAAATCTGCCCCTTCGAGGCGCCGAAGGTGCGCGCCATACGAATCGCCCCCGGATCCGTATCTCGAAAGCCGCTGAGCATTTCCAACACCGTCACCACCAGCGAAATTGCCAGCGCCATGAACACAATCGCCCGCGTGCCCGCACCGGCCAAAATGATAATCACCGGGCCGAGGGCGATCTTCGGTAGACTGTTCAACACCACAAGGTACGGCTCGCTCACGCGGGAAACAAAGGCGCTCCACCACAGCAAAATCGCCAACAGCAACCCCACCGACGCCCCCAGCAAAAAGCCCGCCAGCGTTTCCTGCACCGTGACGCCTAAATGATACAGCAGCTCCCCGCCCGCCAGCGACCGATAGGTGCGCAAAATGCGGGAGGGCTGGCTGAAAATAAAGCTGTCCAGCCAGCCCAGCCGCGCCGCCCCCTCCCAGGCCAGCACAAGCCCCACCAGCAGTCCCCAGCGCCACACATGAATGCGGCGCTCGGCGGTTTTATGTTGGCGCAGATAAAGGGCCCGCTCCGGCGACAGAGCCGGAGAAGTCGCCGTTTCCTTCATCCATCCCCAGCTCCTTCCATACATAATTAAAGTAGTGCGAAAACTCCGGCTGAGCGCGGCAGAGAAGCGGCGAGCGCTGTTCCAGCGAAAACCGAATCGGCAACGCCTGACGCACCGTCGCCGGACGCCCGGACAGAATCAGCACACGGTCGCCCATGCAGATGCCCTCCGGGATGTCATGGGTCACCATCAGCGCCGTCACCCCTTCCCGGCGGATGATGCGATACACATCCTCCGTCACCTCCAGCCGCGTTTGATAATCCAGCGCCGAAAAGGCTTCATCCAGAAGCAAAATCGACGGATTCACCGCCAGCGTCCGAATCAGCGCCGCCCGCTGACGCATCCCGCCGGACAGCTGAGACGGGTGGCTGTCCGCGAAAGCAGACAGCCCATAGGTCTCCAGCAAACGGTCCGCCCGGCCGCGGCTTTCCGGGGTCAGCGCATGGCGCAGTTCCAACCCCAACAGCACATTTTGGCGGATGGTGCGCCATTCCAACAGATTGTCCTGCTGAAGCATATAGCCGATGTGGGGGCTGGGGCCGTGCACCGCCTCCCCCGCAATGCGCACGCAGCCGCCACTAGCGGGCAGCATCCCGGCGATGATGGACAGCAATGTGGACTTCCCACACCCGCTGGGGCCCACCACACTGAAGAACTCACCCGGCTCCATGGAAAAGTGAATGTCCTTCAGTGCCACCACTTCTCCCGCATTCGTCTGGTAGGTCTGCCGAATGTGCTCCACCTGCAGGATAGCCATGCCGCCGCTCCCCTTTCGTCCGTCTCTGTCCCAGTGTATGCAGACCCTCGCCGCGGGGTGATAGCTCCGGCGAAAATCGGCACAAAAAAAGCTACGCAGAGCGAAATTCTCTGCGTAGCTTTTTATCCAACCTCCAGGTGGCTTATCGTGCATAGCGATAGGCGATTCGGCAGGCTCTCTGGTAGACCTCAGTGAAATATTGCCGCAAATCCATGGCGGCATAGCGGTCGTTTTCATGCCGTCCCGGCTTGGAATGGAGGTTCAGCTCGAAATTCAAAATCTCCAGCCGCCGCGCGCCCCGCAGACGCGCCACCGCGTCGTCCCAATCGGCAATGCCATCCCCCGGAAGCAAATGCAAATCGTCGATGTAGGTAGTGGAGCCGTCATATTGGCGAATTCCCAGATTGTCGTTCAAATGGGTGATGAGCAGACGGTCGCCGAAGCGCGCCAGCAAATCCTGCGAATGGTTATAGCACAGCGTCGAAAAAACAACAAAAAATGGGCGGCTCTTCGCCGTCATTTTCCCCCGCGGCCTCCCGGCAAAATCGGCCCATTAGTCTCCTCGAACCGGCGGATATACTGGCGCAGAGCATAGGCCATCTGCCGTTCCACACTGCGCCCCTCGCAGGCGGCAATATACCGCAGCTTTTCGCACAGCTCCGGGGGAAAATCCAGGGACAAATGCTCATTTGTTGGGCTTTTTACCATTTTAATCCCCTTCTGTTGATTATTGGGTCGGAATATTTTTTTCTCTTTCCAGTATATGACATTATGTCATAATAGTCAAGAATATTTTGTGCCATAATGCCAACAGGTGATACAATGAAAAACAATCTTCGGGCTTTGCGCAAAAAACACGGCTATACCCAAATCGCCGTGCAAATGCGCACCGGCATCGAGCAGGCATTGCTGTCCAAATACGAAAGCGGCGCGCGAATTCCCCCAACGGAAACCCTCCTTCAGCTCGCCGACTTTTACGATGTCAGCTTAGACTATCTGCTCTGTCGCACGGATCAGCCAAAAATCAATCGATGACCCCTCAAAGGAGAATGCCCCGCGGGAAAACCCGCGGGGCATTCTCCTTTTCTCCCGCTTTCAGCCGAGCAGGCGTTGAACCATCCACAGCAGTCCCGCTCCCAGCCCCATCGAGGCCAGCGCAAACCCGCTCCGGCACAGCCAGCGGCGCAACCGCTGGCGACGCAGGCCACTATATCCCTCCGCCTGGCGCACCACCTTCTCCGCCAACGCCTGCAACGCCTCTGGCCCAGCCTGGCCGCTGTCCGCCCGCACCACCAGAAACGCCCGTTCGAAATACGGGCTTCCCGTGTGGGTCACCTCCAGCATCTGCCGATTCACCCCTCGAATCATCCTGTCGCTCCCCTTTCACAGTCATATACACCTTCCAGTATGGCCAACTTTTTCGAATACTATACGCACAGTAATCAGACAAGCCTTCTTTTTCACAAAAGCTGTGGAAAACTCTGTGGAAAGTGTGGATAAACCGCGGATTTTCCACATTTTTCCGCCTTGTGCAAAATCTTTGACCGGCGACAAGGGCTGTCAACTTTGGGTTGAATGACCTTGTCGTTAGTAGAAAAATTAAATTCCGGTTGGAGCGGCGGCCAGGCTGAAGTAA
>CAZSTR010000006.1:0-61440 GCA_964609975.1 uncultured Ruminococcus sp.
GAAATAACGCTTCAGCAGACCTTCAAATGCTTTGCCGTGTCGTGCTTCATCACGAGCCATTTCATGAACCGTGTCATGAATCGCATCCAGGTTCAGCTCCTTCGCCTTTTTCGCCAGAGCCATCTTGCCCTCGGTGGCGCCACATTCCGCATCCACACGCATCTGCAGGTTTTTCTTCGTGCTGTCGGTCACAACCTCACCCAACAGCTCCGCAAACTTCGCGGCGTGCTCCGCCTCTTCATAGGCGGCCTTTTCCCAATACAGGCCGATTTCGGGATAGCCCTCCCGATGAGCAACCCGCGCCATCGCCAGATACATACCCACCTCGGAGCACTCGCCGGCAAAGTTCGCCCGCAGACCCTCGATGATTTCCGGGTCTACACCCTTGGCGATACCCACCACATGCTCAGCCGCCCAGGAGCGCTCCTCGGCCTGCTCCACAAACTTCTCCGCGGTGACACCGCAAACAGGGCAAACCTTCGGCGCCTCGTCGCCCTCATGAACATATCCACACACACTGCACACAAACTTTTTCATTTTTCATACCTCCAAAATTGATTTTTTATTTACGGTCACGCTCTGCGCCATCGGCGCAGGCAGCACAACGGCCGCTAAAAGTGATTTCCTCCCGCTCCACATAGCAATCCGTCGGCCACAGCCCCCGAATCGCCGTCGCGTCCAACGGCACATCCAAAATGCAACCGCAGGAAAGGCAACGGAAATGGCCATGAAGCTTTGTTCCGGCGTCATAGCGCTTCTCCTCCGTCCCCGGAGACAGCTCCAGCACAAGCCCGGCCATCAACAACGCGTGCAGAGAGTTATACACGGTTGTGCGGGAAAAGGTTGGATGCTCCTTGGAAAGGGCTCCATAAACCTCCTCCGCCGAAGGATGCTTATGCTCCATTAAATAGCGATACACCGCCATACGCTGTTGGGTCGGGCGAACGCCATGTTCGTCCATTCGCTGTGCCACCGCCAACGCGGTCATAATCCCCCTCCTTTTGTAATCTTTTTTGTTTTGTAATGATTACAAATATATAATACAACCACTTTTCTAATTTGTCAAGCACTTTTTTCGAAAAAATTCAAAAAACAGAAAAAGAAGATTCTTTCGAAAAAGAATCTCCTTTTCTATACTCGCGGGCAACCGTCCTCAGGGACGACGAATTTGAAAATGGCGCGGCAAGCCTCCCTCGGTCAAAAGGGACAGCTCTCCCTCCACAAGCGGACGGATATATTCCAGCGCCTCCGGCAACAGGCCATTCCCCGCTTCGTTTATCCAGCTCCGGGGCACATATTTCACGCGGTTCGCCACCACAGAAATCGGAACCGCTACATATTCCAGACCATAAACACCGGCGCACCGCCGAAAGGCAATCATTTTCCCGGTTTCCCCCGCCATCGCGCAACGAACAGCGGCGGAACCCGCCTCCTCAGCCTCCGTCAAATCCGTTCGGGAGGCAATATGGGCTGCACAGCGCTGGGGCGTGTTCAGCTCAATCGACCGCACCTTACAGCCAATGCGGTTGCGCACAATCCCTTCGAGGCATTTTCCGGCGCCGGCCATCTGCTTGTGGCCGAAGCCGTCGGTGGCCTCGGCGGCGGTGTCATCCTGCGATTCCGGGCGCACGCCCTCGGACACCGCCACAACCACCGTGCGGCTCTCCTTCATCGCGCGGCGCACATCCTCCACAAAGCGCTCCTCCGAAAAGGAGACCTCCGGCAAATACACCAGATGGGGCGCGGTTTCTCCATACAGGCGAGGCAACGCCGCCGCCATCGTCAGCCAGCCGGTGTCCCGGCCCATGACTTCCACAATCGTCACCGAATCCAGGTCATACACCGTGCAATCTCGGATGATTTCCCGCATGAGCGTCGCCACATATTTCGCGGCCGAGCCATAGCCGGGGGTATGATCCGTTTCCGCCAGGTCGTTGTCGATGGTTTTCGGCACACCCATCACCCGAATCGGACAATCCACCGCCGCAAAATATGCAGATAGCTTATCCACCGTATCCATGGAATCGTTTCCGCCGATATAGAAAAAGGCGCCAATTTCGTGCTTTTCCAAATTCGCGCGGATGGTTTCATACAGCGCCGGCTGTTCCGTGGCCGCCGGAAGCTTGAAGCGACAGGAGCCAAGCGCCGAGGAAGGAGTTTGACGCAGAAGCTGTTGCTGCTCGTCGCTGTCCAGCTGTTCGTTGAGGGAAACCAGCCTGTCCTGCAAAATCCCTTCGATTCCGTTGAGAGAGCCGAACACAGTCTTCACCTGGGGACAGCTGCGCGCCTCCCGGTATACCCCTAACAGAGACGCATTGATGGCCACCGTGGGGCCGCCGGACTGTGCAACAACAACATTCATTTCTTTTCCTCCCTATTTTTCCGTGGCGGTGTCAGCCCGCCAAATGCAAAACCTCAATCATCAAAAACCAGGCCAGCCCGTAATAGGTGACCACCGCCACCAGGTCATTGATCGTCGAAATCAACGGGCCGGAGGCGGCCGCCGGATCCACCCGCAGCTGGTCAAACAAAATCGGAATCGCCGTTCCCGTGAAGCTGGAAATGGTCATGGCGATCAACAACGCCGCCCCGATGCAGGCAGACACAGTGAAGGCGGTGGTGGGGTCCATCCCCTTCACCAGCATGATATACAGCCCCACCAGCACAAAGGACATCAGCCCCAACAGCACTCCGTTGACCAGGCCGACACGCACCTCCTTGCCAATCAGCCGCAAGGCGCGTAAGCCCTTGTTCTCCTCCTGCTCCGACAAGGCGCGGATGGTCACCGCCAGCGACTGGGTGCCCACATTTCCGGCCATGCCCAAAATCATGGACTGGAAGCACATGATGAGGGTCAGGCTTTGCACCACCTTCTCGAAAACGCCAACCACCGCCGACACACCCAGCGCCAGAAACATCAAAACAATCAGCCAGGGTAGCCGCTTTTTTATACTGCGCAGCAACGGCTCATCCGCCGTTTCCTCCTCGGTCAAGCCGGCCAGACGGGCATAGTCCTCGCCCATCTCCTCGTCCACGACCTCCACGATGTCCTGGGCCGTGATAACGCCCAACAGCCGCCGGTCGCTGTCCAAAACCGGGATGGAGTCCTCGGAATATTCCTTCAGCTCCTCCAAGCAGTCCTCCACCGACTCCTCCGCATACACGAAGGGATAAGAGGTGACAATCAGCTTTTCCAGCTCGGTTCCTTCCCGCGCCACAATCAAATCCTTCAGAGCGATTGCACCATAAAAGGTTCCGTCATCCTGAAGGGTATACAGCGTGGAGATATTATCATTCTCCGCCGCCTGGCGCACCAGAGACCGCATGGCCTCCTTCACAGACAGGTGGCAGTTGATAGCTACATAATTGGTGGTCATGCGGCTTCCGACCACATCCTCATCATAGGAATGAATCAGATGAATGTCCTCCGCCGCATCGGCGTCCATCAGCTCAAGAAGCGTTTCCCGCTTGTCGTCATCCAGCTCCTCCAGCACATCCACCGCATCGTCGGCGTCCATGCCTTCGATAACATCAGCCGCCCGCTCCTCATCCAGCTCCTCGATATACCGGCCAACATCCTCCAAATAGGCGAACACATCGCTCATGCGGTCGGTTCCGAGCACGCGATACAGCCGCTTTCGCGCCGGCGGCTCCAGCTGTTCCAGCACATCGGCGATGTCGCTGTCGTGATAGGCCTCCAGCTCCTCCCGCAACGCGGCAGGTGCAAGCGGCTGCTGCAGCTTCAAAAGAATTTCGTCGCTATAATCCAGGCGCTGAGGCGCCTCCTCCTCCGGGCGGGAGGGAATTTTCCATTCCTCTGCCATAATCCGCAGACCCCTTTCGTTCATCGGAAAGCGATCCGCCGCTCAAACCAGAAAAAAGCCCTGCTCAAAAGCGCAGAAGCTCATCCGGCGATCGTAGAAGCGCAATCCGGCTTTTATTCAACTGTAAGCGCCGACTTCGAGGGGGCACAGGATTGCTTTCCATAACGATCACCGCCTTTTCTCTTTATTATTTTACACAAATGGGCAGAAAAACCGCAGCCCCAACAAAAAGGCTGCGGCTTTTTCTGGTGCGGGCGGCGAGACTTGAACTCGCACGCCGAAGCATTGGCTCCTAAGACCAACGTGTCTGCCATTCCACCACGCCCGCATACATCTTTGAAATTATAGCACAGGGCGAAAAAAAAATCAACGGTTATTTTTGCGCCTGACGCTGTGCCTTGGAAAAGGCGCAGCCGCAATAATCCTGCCGATAGAGGGCATATTCTCTGGAAAGGGCGCAGGAGCGCTTATATCCCTCCCGCTTTTTGAAATCGGAGAAAAGATACGCCACGCCGTATTCCTCGGCCAGCACGCCGCCGATATCGTTGAGCCATTCTGCGTTTTTCAGCGGACTGATGGACAGGGTTGTTGTGAAAAAATCGAAGCCCCTTTCGGCGGCGATGCGCGCCGTCTCCTCCAGCCGCAGACGGAAGCAGGCGCGACAGCGCGCGCCGCCTTCGGGGTCGGCCTCATGCCCCCGCGCGATGGCCGCGAACCTCTCCGGCGTATATTCCCCCGCCATCAGCTCCACCGGCCGCGCCAGCGGCATTTCTTCAATCAACCGTTGTTGCTCCTGCAAGCGCCGCTCGAATTCCGCGCGGGGAGATATGTTGGGGTTATAATATAGCACCGTGATGCGAAAATAGCGGCTTAAATATTCCAGCACATAGCTGGAGCAGGGAGCGCAACAGCTGTGCAACAAAAGCGACGGCGTTTCCCCGGCCGCGGTCAACCTCTCCAGTGTGGCATCTAAGCGTTTTTGATAATTCTCCGCCATACTTCTCTCCTTGTGAATAACAAGGCCGCCCAAGGCGGCCCTGTTTTTTCAATCCTTTTCGTTTTCCTCGCCGTCGCTTTCCGCGGGAGGATCGATATGCACAAGGACCTGCTCGATGCGGCGGTCATCCATCTCCCGGATGGTGAGGGTGACCCCGTCCAGCGTCACCTGCGCCTGCTCCTCCGCGGAGGGAATATGCCCCAGCTGATCCATCAAAAAGCCGGCCACCGTGTCATAGTCCCCTTCAGGGAGAGAGATTTCCAGCCGCTCCTCCAGGTCGCCCAGGTTCATCGTGCCATCCACGATGAAGGAGCTTTCATCCAACTGGGTGAATTCCTCTTTTTCGTTATCGAATTCGTCCTGCATATTGCCGACAATGGACTCCAGCAAATCCTCCATGGTGATGAGCCCGGCCACGCCGCCGTACTCGTCCACCACAATCGCCATCTGCAAATGCTTCTCGTTCATTTCCTCGAAAAGCTCGTCGCACTTTTTCGTGTCGGGCACAAAATGGGTCTCACGCAGAAGAACGCGGATGGAAACCGGCTCCGGCACCGGCCGACCAACATAGGGAAGCAAATCCTTGACATACAATATGCCGAGAATATGGTCGATGTCCTCCTCATACACCGGCAGGCGGGAATAGCCATGATCCACGGCCTTTTCCACCGCCTCCTCAATGGTTGCATCCAGCTCCACCGCCACCATATCCGTGCGGGGCGTCATCAGCTCTGCCGCCGTGGTGTCATCGAACTCGAAAATATTGTTGACCATATCCTTTTGCGCCCCTTCGATGGCACCCAGCTCCTCGCCGGCATCCATCAGCTCTCGGATATCCTCCTCGGTGACGGTTTCCGGGTCATCCTCCGGACGAATTCCGAAAAGGCGCAACAGTCCGTCCGCCACGCCGCGCACCAAAAGCGCGAAGGGCGCCAAAAGCGCAAACAGAAACGAAAATCCATCCACTAGCGCCAACGCGGCCCGCTCCGGCTCCTTTTGCGCCAGACGGCGAGGCATAAGCAGGCCAAAAGCCGTCATCACCAGTGCGGTCCCCACCGCGATGAGCGCGGCGCTGACAAGGGACGCAAGGCCGGGAGCGGCAGTGGCTTCGCCGAACAGCGCTGCCGACAGCGGCGTCGAAAAACGCCGCAGCAGCACCGCACAGGCCAACAGGGCGTTGAGGCACTGTCCAGCGTTGAGCCAGGAAAAATAGCGGCGGCTGTTCTCGGTCATGCGGCGAACACGCCGCGCCTTGCGATTTCCGTTTTCCTCCAGCTCCCGTATACGGGCATCGCCGAGGGCATCAAATGCTCCGTCTCCTGCGGCCAGCAAAGCATTGCACAGCAAAAAGCACGCCGCCAAAAGAACGGAGCCAATCATTGGATTGGCCGAATCCGGGTCAGGCATAGCAAAAAGCTCCCCTTTCGTATACACAATAATAGATCAATATATGGGTATCATACAGGGTTTTCACAAAATTGTCAACCAATTCGCTGGAAAAGTACCTTTTTCGCGGATTTATCCGGTCGAATTTTGCTTTTTCTATTGAAAAGCAGGTAAAGGAGGTGTATAATAGCGGAAAACTATCCGCATCAGGAGGTTATCGCCATGAAAATTGTTACCTTTAACCTGCGTTGTAGCTGGGAGGAGGAGGCCTCCCCCACCAACAGCTTTTTGCATCGCGCCGGCGGAATTCTTTTCACAATTCGGAACGAACAGCCGGATGTGATTTGCTTCCAGGAGGGAACCCCGGAAAACGAGCATTTTCTGTCGGAAAACCTGCCGGAATACACCTTCGTTTTCAATCAGCGGAACAGCGATTTCGGCGGCGAGGGGCTGATCACCGCCCTGCGGAAGGAAACGGTCGGGCTACTGTCTCTGGAGTTTTTCTGGCTGTCTGACACCCCTTATCAGCCCGGCTCCCGCTTCGAAATCCAAAGCCCCTGCCCCCGCGTTTGTCAGGTGCTGTTGCTGAAAAATAAGCGCAACGGCTCGCTGTTCCGGGTGTATAACAACCATCTGGATCACCAGTCGGATGCGGCGCGTATTTTGGGAATTCAGCAGGTGGCACAACGCATGGCAGAGGATTTGAAAAAAATCCCCGCCCCCTATTTTGTGCTGGGCGATTTCAACGCCCTGCCGAACAGCGAAACGGTGGAATATTGCAAAAACAACGGCCAGGTGGAGATGATTGATTTGACCGACCGCTTCGAGTTCACCTATCACGAATATGGCAAGCCAGAAAAATCGGAAAAAATCGACTATATTTTCGTAGATGGCGAAACGGCGAAAAAAGCAGAGCCGGCCTATCTTTTGGAATATCAGCACGCCGGAATCTTTTTGTCTGACCATTATCCCATCGCCGTGAACATCCCCGAAGGCGAATAAACACACCCCCAAAAAAGCCAAACCGGAAAGGCACACAAGCCTTTCCGGTTTGGCTTTTTTATCGCTACAGCCTTGGTCTTCGCTATCAACGGACAAGCTCCAGCCGAATATCCCCGGTGTCGGTGCGGACTTCGCATTTTCCGCCGGCGCCCGATTGGGGAACCTCCACCCGTCCCGTGTCGCTATGGGCAACGAACACCTTCTCCGAAAGCAGGGTGCCCTCCACATCGCCGGTATCGGTTTTCAGCGACAGCTCCCCGGCGTCACAGCGGGTCAGCCGCACATCGCCCGTGGTTCTCTCCACCACGATTTTCTCCGCAGCCGCCACATTTTTCAGGATGGCGTCGCCGGTTTTTCCGCGGGAGACAACGCTCCTTCCCACGAAATCGGTGAGCATCACCCGGCCATTGGTCACCTCCACCGTGGTCTCCTCTGCACAATTTCCATTGGAAATCGTCACCGTCCCGGTGGACACGGCCAGCCAGAGCGCCCCCGCCGAGGCATTCTCCACCACAATCGACCCGGTGCCTGTTTTTATGTCCACCGTCCCCGAAGCGGCAGCACAAAAGGTCACATTTCCTGTGGAAAGCGAAGCCTCCACCTCTCCGAATTGGAAGCCCGCCGGCATTTTCACATCTCCCGTCGCGCCCCGGACAGAAAGAGCGGCATACTTCTTTTTCGGCAAATAGACCGTAATTTTTGGAGAAGAAAAGCTCATTCCAACAAAATCCAGCATCGTTTTTTCGTTCACAGAGCGGACGGTGAGCATGTCCTTTTCCACGGCCACCGTATGCCTTTCCTTTTCCGATTCATAACACTCCACCCGACAAAGTCCGTCCTCGGAAGGAACAAGCGTCACATCGGCGGTGGCCACCTCCAAGGAAAGCCGGTCAAAGCCCCCAGGAATTTCGTAGATATTCGTTTCATAGCGGACGGTGGCCAGCGCCAAAAAGTCCCATCCGAGAGCGGTCATCACCCCCGCGAAAAGTGCGCAACCGGCCAGCACCAGACACGCCGCAGCCATCAGCCAGGCCTTTGTTCCCTTTTTCATTCAAAGTCCCCCTTCCGAGCGAAACAGCGCTTCAACCACAGCCCCGTCTTTTTCGTCAGCCACAAGAGGCTGGCCGTGGCCGCCCTGCAACCAAAAAACGCAAAAATCGAAAACCCGGCGCAGACAAGACCGGCGGCCAGCAGAGCGACGCCCGAAGGCACATGGCCGCCCACGGAGAAAACAACAGCTGCCAGCAACCCGCCGACAAAGCCCGCCGAAAAGGAGACAAAAATCGCCCACAGGGAAACAAGCACCGCCCACAGAGAGGCATACAGCGAAAAAGCCACGGCGAAAATGGCAATTCCCAGCGAAAGCCACACGGGAGAACCGAGAATCAAGAGAACCGTTCCAAAGCCCCGCCGCCCCTTCGGGCGCAGCCGCTCTCTGGCAATGCGCGCCAGGGGCGTGTTGGCGATAATCTGTGCGACGATTTCGTCCACAGAGCCAACCGCTGCAACCGCATTTTCTTCGGAAAGACCCTCTTCGATGCGGTCATCGATCATCTCGCTATAAAAGGTCAGCCCCTCCTCAACAACCTCCGGAGGCAGCCCCGTCAGTCCGGCGCGCAACCGCGCCAAAAGCTCCTGCTTATTCATTCTCCTCATCCTCCCTCATGACAAACCGATAGATAGATAAAATCTCCTGCCATTCGCCCTTGAAGCCCTCGATACGCTTCCGCCCCGCCTCAGTGATGTGATAATATTTTCGCAGTCTGCCGCCATGCTCGACGGTGCGAACGGTAAGCATTTCGGCCGTTTCCAAGCGCTTCAGAATGGTATATAGCGTGGATTCGGAAAGCTCTATATACGGCTTCGCATCCTTGATGATTTTATATCCGTAGGAATCCTCGCTCTTTATCGCGGCCAACACGCATACATCCAAGAGACCTCGCTTCAACTGAATATCCATGCAATACCTCCCTTCACGCGATACATCATATCACGAAGTATTGGTTCTGTCAACAGTTTTTCGAAATAGAACTCATCCCGTCATCAGCTCCACAAAACAAAAGGTCGTGTATCGTTGCGATACACGACCGAAACGCTAAAAGCCATTGAACAGCTGCAAAGCAAGCCAAGCGAATGAAAAAGTCTGTCGGTTGACCTTCCAACGCCAACCGACAGACAAAGCCGGAATAGACGGGCGGAAAAGCCTGCCGCCACCCGATTTCTCCTTCAGTATATAGCGGCGCGCGGTTTTCCCTTTACCCTTCACCAAGGGTCAACAGCTCCGAAAAATCGTGGATATATCCATCCGCCACCGCCTTGATTTCCTCGGCATATTCCGCCGAAAGGGCGTCATAGACGCCGCAAACCCGCATCCCCGCGACCTTCGCGGTTTTGTCGGCAATCAAATTGTCGTCCAGAAACAGCACCGATTCCACCGGCTTGTTCAAGCGGCGGGCTGCCTGAACATAAATTTCCGGGTCGACCTTCGTTGTCTGAAAATCGTCGCAGGACCACACATTATCGAACAAATCGTACATTTTCAGCCTTTTCAGACAGGCATCCAGCGTGACATGCGGGCTGGCGGTCAGCACATTCAGGCTCGCCCCCCGCTCCTTCAGCTCCCGCAAAACGGAAAGCACATTCTCCTTTGCGGGGATAATGTGAAAATAGGCGTCCGCCATATAGCTTTTCATCGACTGGATGATTTCCTCTCTGGTTTTCGGAACGCCCAGAGTATTGATATAATAGTCCGCCGTGCCGATAACCCCCAGCGGCGTGATGGTTTTTATCAGGTCGTTGCTGTATGGAATGTTGTTTTCCTCCAAAATCCGAAACATGGAGGAAATATAGGTGGGCATAGAGTCCACCAGTGTTCCGTCAAAATCAAAAAGATAGGTATAGATAGCCATTCATCTCCTTTGGTATGATGCCGTTATTTTACCACATTCCCTTTTTCCTGTAAAGGGTGTTCTGAAAACATCGAAGCTCTTTCGGTCCTCATCTCTCCGCGGCCACAGCATGCAGATAAAAATTCAACCGCCCTCAAAGCATCGAAGGCGGTTGGTTTTTTGTTATTGAAGGGCGTTTTTTTCGACGCCAGAAACCTCCGTGCAGGTTTCGTCGATCTCCACGGCCACATCCAGCGCCTCACAGCAGCTGCGCACCGTGTTCCCTTCCACGACTGCACCTCTAGTCATGCCCACAAGGATTCCCCCGTGGGGCGTCAGTCCGAACTGCTGACCGAGACGGTTGATACCGGTCTTGAAGGGGCCGATAACCCGGTTGTTACGCAGGATCAACCCGTTGCAGTTGCTGGCGAAAATGCCATACGCACCGGAATCCATCACAATATTGTTTTCGATAAGAATGTTACGGTTCTCGAAGCATTCCCGGAAGCCATTTTCGCCGGCATCCATGCTCACCGTGATGGCGGCCACCGCGCCGCCGCCCTTTCTGGCCGAGCCGGAAAGGATGCAGTTGACCACCGTGTTCCCGCAAATTACCGCGTTGGAGGGGATTCCGGACTCCGCCCATGCCAAATCGGAAATCACCCGAATTCCTTCATGAGTGCATCCGGTCACCAGGTTGTTCTCGATGCATACATCCCGCCCCTTCAGCACAATTCCATTGGCACGGTTGAAGCCGAAAATCGAATGGCGAATGGTGGCGCGGCTGGCAATGCGATCCTGGGAGGAAAAATGGTCCCCCCGTTTCAAGCCGGGGATTTCCGAGCTAAGAGTGACCCGATACAGCACCCCGCGCCGATAGCCATATACCGTTCCCCGCCAGATTTCGTCGCAAATCGCATTATAAGAATCGTCCTCGATGCGCCGAAAGCTGCGCAGTGTCACCTCACCGATGGTTTCATAAGAATCCCGTTCATAAACCGTCACCCGGTCATCCCGCGCCATGGGGCTGTCCATTTTCACACTCAGCAGCACATCCGTTCCCTGCACCTCCACCACGCGGTAGAAAAAGCCATGCGCATTGATACAGTCGTCGCCGCAATGGGTGATGGTGCAATGCTCCATCAACGGACCTTGATGCACCGACTGAAAATGACAGCCGTCGCCATTGGTAGAACGCACCCGATCCCGCACAGCGCCGATCGGCCGAGGGCCAGGGATGATGGAAAAGTGGTTGAAGCAGGTTCCACCCTCGCTGTCCACCTCATAATAGCCAAAGAAGGGCGCGCTGTAAATGCTCACATTGGAGAAGGAGATGATACGCGAGCCGCTGACGCCGATGGTGCCGAAGCAGTTTTGCTTTATGCTCACCAAATCCCCCACCCGCGGAGTCAGCTCGCCGCAATCCTCCATCAGCTCCACCGTCAGCGTGCGCCGCCCGGTCAAATGGACAGCCTTGAGATAATACTGATGGTCACAGCCATCTTTCCAGCCCATGGTGCGCGGGTCATGCACATGAAGGGTTATTTCGCGGGTCTGATCCAGCCAGCTGTCCACATCGGTACGATAGCCCAAGTCCACTTCAATCGTCAAGGCGTTATCCTTCACAGAGGTGATAACGCCCTGAGTGAAGGGCAAGGGGTCATAGTCCACCGTGAAATTGGAAAAGCGCACATCCACCGAATCGAAAACCTTGATGGCATCCATCAAGCGCGTCCACACAAGGGAAGCGCCATTTCCGTCAAAATACAACCGTTGGACATTGCGAATCGCCAGCATTTCGTCCAGCCGATATTCCCGGCTTTCCAGCCGCAGAACATACTGGCGATAGGCTCCGGCCGCCTGATCCCGCGCGCTCATTTCGGTGATGTCGGCCAGCGCCTTTTGCAGACGCTGGGGGTCGGTTCCGCTATAGCTGTCCACCTCCACGGTGACCAGCAAATCCGTTTTGTTCATACCCTTTCTCCTTTACAGCAAATTGGGCGTCACCGTTTCGGCCCAGTTGTTGAACTGAAGCTGGCGGCGGGCGAAGCAATCCGCGCCGCCCTCGTAATCCAGCACCGGCTCCTCCAGCTCGTCGATTTTCTCCAGCTCCCCGGCCGCCAGCCGGCGAAGCCGGTCGGCGCAATGCTCCAGCCGGCGGGTCAGCCCGCCCAAGCGGATGTCCTGCACCTCGAAGCCGAAGCCCTTGTTTTCCCGTTCCCATTGCCGCCGAAAAGCCGCATAAAAGGCGGGCAGCCGCTCCAGCACCTGCTCATATTCGCCGATAACCGCCTGCAGCGCCTCCGGCGCACGGGAAGCATAGGCGGCGCGGGTATGCGCCCCCAGCTCTGCCTTCACCGCCAGCACCCGGCATAGGGCTGCCAGTGTCTCGAAAAGATAGCCATATTCCGGTTGAGCGGTCAGCGGATCCAGCGCCGCGGCGCAACGGGCGAAGCCCTCGTTTTCCCCGCCCTTGAGGGTGGAATCCACCAAGCCGAGGAAGGGGTCGTTATACAACAGATATTTGTCCGGATTCACACAATCCTCCCGGCAGTTCGGGCCAAGGCGCAAATCCAACAGCATGAAATCCTCGAAGGCAATGCCGATTTTCTGCTGAAACCGGCGACGGATGTTCTCCATATCCCGGTTTCCATGGGCAAACTCAGCGGCAAACAATAGCGCCGGGAGCAACGAAAAACGGGAGCATTCGGCGCCGTTGTCTCCCCAAAGGGTGAAAAACACATTCTCCACGCCCCGCTCCCGACAGCTTTCCAAGGACAGCGCCGTGGACTCGATGGAAAAGGTGTTGTGGGGTGCAAAGCCCAGCCATGTCCACAAGCCCCCGGCGAACCAGACACCGGGGTCAATTTTTTGATGGGAGTCCAGCATTTTGTCATAGTGCTCCTTATTGTCATGGAAATAGTCCCAATAAATCAGGTGCACATTCGCCGGAAGCTGTTCCTGCACCTCGGCGCGAATGACCGCGTCCGCGTTGTTATAGTCCCCGCCGCTGGCCAACCGCCAGAACATATCCGACCACATACACAGCGAAAAACCATATTTTTCGCCAATGGCCGCCACGCGCTTCAAATGGGATAAAACCAGCTGCGTGCCATCGGCGAAGCCATGCTTTTCCGCATATTTTCCCCGCCCGACCAGCATGGCCTCGTCCATGCCGATGTTCACCGTCCGGGAGCGATAGCAACGGGCCAGCGTGCGAAACATATCCTCAATCAAAGCGTAGACCGGCTCTTCGTCCACAAGCAAAATATCCTCCAAATCGGTCATTTTGCAATATTCCGGCCAGCGCAGAAGGGTTTTCAAATGAGCCAGCGTCTGGATGCAGGGAATCACCTCGATGCCCCGTGCGGCGGCGAAGGCATCCACAGCCCGTAGCTCCTCCTCCGTATACCGCCCGCGGCCATAGCCGAAATAAGGGCGTCCCGGAAGGGTATAGGTGTCCTCGGTATACAACAAAAGGGTGTTATATCCAAAATCGGACAGCAGGCCAATCCATTTTTTCAGGGCGTCCACCGTCATCACTCCGTTGCGGGAGCAATCCAGCATCGTCCCAAATCGACGGAATAGCAGTTCTTTCATAGATTTCTCCTGTTTGTCATTTTTGAACGGTTTTCCGCTCAGAATTTTCCCTATTCTTTGAAAATGGGCCCATTTTCGAAAAAACTCGAAAAAACGGGCCCATTTTGTTTTTTGTCAAATTTTCGCCGCAAGCCGTTCATTTCACGGGGCGCTTCTTTTCAGGAAAGAATGCTGTCCCCCACGCAAAGCGCCCTTCCGGCAAACTGTTTTCGTGACGAATCGACCTTATTTCGCCAGCGCGCGCTTTTTCGTCAACAGCAGAGCCGCCGCAGCCACCGCACAAAGCACCAGGCTCAGCACAACCGCCAGCGCGGAATCACCGGTTTCCACCGGCTCGCTGACATCCGGGTCGCCATCATCCCCGTCGGGAGCGTTGTCGGTATCCTCGCCGCCCAGGCTGTCGTCATTGTTATCGTCGCCGAAATCATCATCCTCGTCCATCGGCAGTTCCAGTGCATCCGCCGCTTCCAGAAGCGCCGTCACCATCGCGTCGCCCTCATCAGAGGGGGTGGTGGCCGCGTTCGTCAGCAACGCTCTCGCCTCGGCAACCAGCGCCACCAAATCGTCATAGCCAATAGCGGTTTCGCCCAGCGCCTCCAGCGCTTCCTCGGCATATTCAATAGCCTCGGTCAGCGCCTCTGTGTCCACGGGCTTCACAACCGCTTTCTCGAACTTCGCGAGAGCGGCCTTCAGGGCCACCATCGCCGGATAGAGGGTTTCTTCCCTCTGATCGGTGCCGGTGGCCACGGTCGTCGCGGTTGCAATCGCCGTCGCAAACTCGGTTTTCGCCGCGGTTTTCACCTGACCGACAGCCGGGTTTTCCGAATCGACCACGCCGTCCTTTTTCGTGTTGCAGGCGGTGATCAGCTCGCCCAGCTCCGTGTTGGTGCGCTTCGGGTTCGCATTGAACAGCACCTTCGCCTGGATGGCGTCCTCCACACTCGCATCCACACTTGAGGAATTCAAGCCCATAAGCACCGCAAAAGGAGCGGCTCTACGCACATTGTCGAAGTCATCCTCATGCTCATCAGAGCCGTTAATCTTGATGGAGAATTTATGAATAACAACACCATCCATCGTAATCACCATATCATTATAGCCGCTGTTGCCATCGTTCGTACGGTAAATCACAAAGCGATGGGGCACCTTTGGGTCAAAATCGAACTCGGTAGTGGCATAATAGCGCGCCGCTTCAGCCTGCGCGTCATCATCCCAGAAGAAATAGGTCGTATAATGGCCGTTTGTCACACTGGTACCCTTGTGAACCTTCATGCGGTACACGGTGAGCTTGTTGTTGTTCAGATCCATTTTCAAGCCCAATCCACGATCCAACTGCTCAATAGAGCGAGGAGCACCATTGGCCAACCAGTTATTCATCTCGTAACGCAATGCCAAATACAATGCAGAAGGGTCATTTTGGGTATCCGAGATGGTCAAATCAAAGCTATAGGAATCCCAGCCATAGCAACTGTTTGACGGCAAAGTGGTGGCTGCCGCACCCGACAAACAGTTCACCAACGTCACCTCGGTGCCCTTATCCCCCTTATCTACGGTCGTAATCAGGTTCGAGATTTCTTTACGAGCCTCGGAACCATAATACACCATTTCAGACACAAGAGTGTTCCAGGTCGGGGTGGTGGTATCGGCCAGCGCCACCGGCACACAGGTCGCCAGCAACACCGCGGCGGCCAGGACAGACAAAATCCGGGCCATATTCTTGTTTTTCATACAGGGTTTCCTCCTTAGTGTTTTTTATTTTCGTGCCCTTTGTCAGGGCTTCACGATAGGGCCGAAGCCGCTGTCGTCGATGGGCGGCACCGTCGTAACACCGCCTGGCCGAGCGGTGGAGACGGTTGTCATTCCCCCATCGGGAGAAGCGGCGGTGGTTGTCCCGATGTCGGGACGGGTGGTGGAGGCGGATGGAGCAGGCTTCGTCGTGGGCGTCTCTATCTTTTGGTCCTCGCTCGCCTCGGACACCTTCTTCGTCGAAGCGGTCGAAGACGCGTTCATCCCGCCTTCGGCGGGCGCGCTCTCCTCGTCCCAGAGAACCCCATCCTCGGCATCCGCAGACGCCGGTCGGGAGAGCAGGTCGCTCTCGCCGGCTTCGTCCTTTTGGCAGCTGGTCAGGGGCAGGGCGAACAACGCCGCCGCCCCGAAGCCGACCAACAGACGCATCATTCTTCGTCTATTCATTCTTCATCTTCCCAAACGACACCATCCTCCTTGGAGGTATCATTAACCGCGGCTAACTGCAGGGAGACGCTGGTAAGCAGCTCCAATTCCGGAGCGAAATAATTCTTTTTCATGGCATATCCTCCCCTTTCATCAAGCCTCCGCAGACGCGGCGGCGATGGCGTTATAGGTTGTCACGTAGCCGCCATTGGACGCAGAATCGGTGGAATAAAACACCTTTGTCGTGTCACCCTTCGTCACCTTCACATAGGAACGAACAGCAATTTCGGTGGCCCTTTTCGCATCGGTGTTCACATTTTCTACAACGCAGGTGAACACCTTCTGTCCTTCATAGCTTGTGCCGGTGAAGGACGCGGGAACGAACGCGCTGGTGTTTTTCACAGTTGTGGCAGTGGCGCTTCCGAAGCCAGAGGCTTTGTCCGTGACCGCAAGGGTCGCACCGGTGAATTTGCTGTTGTTCACAAGCACCGTGCCGAACTCGACGGAGTCATAGTTGGCGTTCAAATAGTCAAGCTCCGACTGTTCCACAGCCAGCACAAACCGCAGAGCGTTGTCCGATTCGCGAATCTGCGCACCCAAAACATCCGGCGCCTTCGCTTTCACCGTGTTCGCCGCCTTGTCGGCCTGGCCCTTGTTCCAGGACAGTGCGCTATAGGCGTTGTATATGTGCGCAATACTATAGTTGCTAAAGGTAACGGCCGTGTTTTTCGTTGTCTGCGAATAGGTTCCCAATGCGTTCAACGCAGCAGCCCAGTTGTTGATAAGGTTCTGCTGCGTTGCTTTTCCAATACCGTCCATGTGGGCGTCATTAGTATAGGATGTAGCTGTAGCATTGATGTTGTCACCCGGAAAATAGGTGTTTTTGGTATCGAAGTACATTGCTTCCAGCTGCTTACGCAAATTTTGAGACGCCGTGTTCCAGCGAGTCACGGTAACCTTCGCCGTCTGCGTCAGTGTCATCGCCGCAGTCGGGTCTTGGTTGTTCAAGCCGAACCAAACCTGAATCGACTTATTCGCCTCGCCGTCTTTTCCTTGGAGAACGGGATGAAAGTCATCAAGATAATGCTTTCCATCCGCACCCGGTGTCCAGCTCATCAAAAAGTCATCTACCGGTGTGCCGTCAATACAAATTTGGAAAACAGCACCCGAAAAGCCGTCCACAGTCGCGCCGGTACAATACACGAAGGAAATATAGTGCTTTTTCGTCAAATCGAAATCCAACGAATCTCCCACCTGCGAATCATCCCAAAGGTTATAGGCGGTATAGTGGGTAGCTCCCGGAGCCATTGTCCACCAATTCTTATTTTCCGAAACACCAAAATACTGGCTGTTCCAAAGGCGATGATAGGAGATTTTCTTGTTCTTCAAATCAATTTTGAAGCCGGAGCCGCGCTGAAGCTGCAACAGTGACCGCGTGATGCTTTTCTCAATCAAATTGCTGCTGCGAAAGCCGATATACAGCGCCTCTGGGTCTCCAGTCAGGTCGCCGACAGAGAATTCGAAACCACAGCTCATCACATCATTGAAGCAATTCAGGGTCGAATGAGCCGCGCCGAAGTTTGACGGCACAACCGTCACCTCCGCCGTTGAATCCCCCTTCGCGGTGTAGGTCACATTGTTGCGCATGACCGTCTGGATTTTCGAGCCGGTGCCCGCATCCTTGTTAACATCCGCCTGTTCTGGATAAACCAAATCCCAGCCGGCGTTTGCATAGTCATAGTTGGTGACCGTCGTTTCCGCGCTTACCATGGGCAGCGAGGCGAAAAGCCCCGCCGCCATAGCCAGCACAGAGAGCACGCATACAAGCTTTTTTGTTTTTTTCATATACATGACTCCCCTCTGTTTTTCGTTCGAAAAGCAAATTATTTGCTCTCATCATAGGCCGTCTGATACAGCTTCTCCAGATCCGCCTGGCCGAGCCGCTTCAGCTCCGCCAGATAATCCGCCCAGCCGGTGTCGGTGCTGATGGAGCCGGTGACGAACATATTCATGCAATCCTGCGCGTATTTGTGCAGTGTGCTCTTATATTGGGGCAGCTTCTTGTCCGTGGTTTCGCTGAAAATCAGCGAGCCCTGTGCGATATAATCCTTCGCCGCCGCGTTCTTATAGAGCTTTCCGGCCTCTTTCTGGTCATACTGCTTATAATACTTCTCGGTCACGGTCTCCTTCTTGTTGGCCGCGTCCTTCCACAGGGAGTTGAAGCTCTGCGCCCAGCCGGGGAAAATCCAACCGGGAGCGAACTTATACCGGTCGTTGTCGTTATACAGCGCTTTGCCATTCTTATCCATGGCGCCGGTCTTCGTGCCGTCGGCATTGTCGTTATAGTAATAGCCGGAGGGGCCGTATTCCTTATAGAAATAGCCTTCCTGGGTATAGAAATAATCCAGCCATTTCAGCGCCGTCTCCAGGCGGCCGTTTTTCGTCGCCGCCACGGTCATCACCGCACCACAGCCGTTGATGCCGCTACCGCGGCTGGTGGGAGCCACCGCCTGCTTCACGCTGGCGTCACCCTTCAGCGGGGCGATGGGCACATAGTCGTTCATCTTGCTCTCCGGCATAGTGATGGAGCAGGCCAGGTTCACGAACGCGCCGACCTCGGTGTTGTCCGCGCAGGCCTTCGCCACCGTGCGGGTGCAGGTGAAGGTTTTCATATCCAGGCTGCCGTCCTTATACAGGTCGTTGAGAAATTTCAGCGACTTGCGATAGGCTTCGGAGCCGAGAAAATAATGTACTTTTTTGGAGGAGTCCACATACATATAATCATAGCTATCCTCCCATTCGATGCCCTGCGGGCCGCCGACCATCACACCGTTGATGGTCTCCATGACCAGACCGACCTCGTCGTTGATACCGTTGCCGTTGGGGTCCTTCGTGACGAACTGCTTCATCACATTCTTGAAGGCGGCATAGGTGGTGGGAACCTTCAGGCCCAGCTTATCCAGCCATTTCTTGTTGATATACAGGCGAGAGCCGAAGATCGAGCCATTCTCGTCCACGGTGCCGTTGCCGGTCACATGGGGCACGGAATAAATCTTTCCGTCCTTCTGGGTAACCGCCGCCTTTACATCCTTGCTGCTGTTGATGCATTTCCAAATGTTCGGCGAGTTGGTCTTCAGTGCGGATTCGCTCAGCTCCGCCAGCAGTCCCTGCTTCGAATAGGTGCGGACCTGAGCACCGGAAATACCATTGATGATGATGTCCGGATAGGCGGACACGCCGCTGGCCATGGTAGCGGTGATTTTCTCTGCCATCTGGACCTCCGGCACCTCCTGCCATTCCACGGTCACGCCAGTCTTTTTTTGATAGTCTGAGTTGAAGGCCATGCCCTTGATTCCGTTGACATACAACGGGAAGGTTCGACACATGATCTTCAGCTTCGAAGCACCCTGGATTTTCGTGACGCTCGTTTGGCTTCCAAAAGTGACCTTTCCGCCGGGAGCCTTCGTGGTTGTGCCGGTGCTATCGCCGGAAACATCACTTTCATCCAAGCTCACGGGGTCATCGGAGGTTTCCGGGTCAACTCCCGGAACATCGCTCTCCCCAGAGGTCAGACCACCCAAAACGGCCGAGGAATCCGGATCCCCATTGCCGCCGCAGGCAACCAAAGCAAACAGCATCGTCAGTACCAGCGCAAAGGCCAGCCATCGACTTGTTTTCCTCATAATCTTTGCCTCCTGTTTTATTTTTTCAAAAACGCAGTGGGGTCTCCCCTCTGCATTTAAGCCAAAAGAATGTTGTTCCGCTGGACGGAAGCGCCGACACAGCTTTCGAGAAGCTCCACCGGCCGGTCTATTTCCGGAAGGGCACAGCGCAGACTGTTCCCCTCGGCGACCACATCCGCCGCCATACCGCAAAGAATTCCGGAGCGGGGGGCCACCCCATAGCAGGCGCCGATGTTGTTCACCCCGGCGGCAAAGGGCTCCTCCACCCGGTTGTTTTTCACCGAAGCACCGGTGCAGTTCGACAGGAAAATCCCGAAGGTACCACAATCGGTCACCCGGTTTCCTTCCACGGTGATGTTGCGCAGCTCCCGACAGGGGAAAAAGCCGCCGTTTTTTGCATCCAACAGCACCATAATTCCCGCCACGGCGGCGCTCCCGTGCCGCGCGCGGGAACTGAGGCAGGTGTGCACCAGCGTATTGTTGCGCACGACGGTGTTCACGGGGAAGCCCGCCTCCGCCCAGGAAAGCTCGCTTATCACCATAATCCCGGCGGCAGAGCACTCGGCGATGGTGTTGTTTTCGATGGAGCAGTCCCAGCCCTTCAAAACGATGCCGCGCGCACGGTTATAGCCAAAGGTGCAATCCTTCACCACCGCGCCACTGGCCATGCGGTTCAAATCGGTCATGTCGTCCCCCACCATCAAGCCGGGAATCGGCTCGCTCAAGCGCAGGCGATAGGCGATCCCCTTCACATAGCCGGTGTTTCCAAGAATCGCTCTGTTTTCCTCGGCAATTTCATAGCCCTCGACGCGCTCGAATTCGGTGATTGTGGCGCTCCCCCGCAGAGCATAGCTTCCGCCGGCGAAGGCATGAACCCGGTCACCCACCGCCCAGGGGTCGTCGCCAATCACGGAAAGGAACACATCCTCTCCTTCCAACGCGGTCACCCGGAAAAAGAAGCCATGGGCGTTGATTCCGTCGTCACAGCAATGGGTGATGCGACAGCCCTCCAGCCGCGGGCCTTTTTCCACCGATTGGAAATGGCTGGCGTCGCCGAGAGTGGATAGCAGGCGCGGCGCTGTCGCGCCCACCGGCCGCGGGCCGGGAACGATGTTGCAGTTTTTCAGCACCGTTCCGCCGCCGCCGCATTTTTCATGAAGGCCAAAGCCTCCCGAAGCATACAGGTTAAAGTTTTCGAAAAGAGTGTCGGTGCAACGGTGCAGGCTCACCGCGCCCACCCAGCATTGATACAGTGACGCTCTATCCCCCACCCGCGGGCGATAGGACGCCGGGTCGGTATAGGGAATCGACAGAAGCACCCGCAGAACCCTCGGCTCCAGCCGCTCCAGCACTCGGATTTCATAGTCATCCGTGGAACCGGCCAAATGACCGCCGGTAATAGGGTCATGTAAGCGAATGTTCACGAAGGGGTGCACCGACAAGAAGTTTTCATAATCGTCCCGGTAGCCCTCGTCGATGCGAATGAGCATTTCCCGGTCTTCGATGGTAGCGATCGTTCCCTGGGTGAAATACAGCGGATCATAGTCCACAGACAAATCCTTCACCGCCACCCGGCGACAATTCTCCATCCGGAGCGCCGATACATAGGCGGTCACGATGAGAGAAGCGCCGTTCCCTTCCACCGTCAGGCGCTCCCAATCCACCAGTTCCACCGGCCGGGTCAGCCGATAGACAAGGGGAGCGAGCACGAGGCGGGCAGGGCTTTCGCCGGCTCTTTCCCGCAGGCAGGCCAGCGCGGCCTCGATCGCCTCGGAATCGGAGCGTCCCTGCGCAAAATCCGCCACAGAGAGACAAATTTCACGGTCACAGCTTGTTGTCATGATATGTTCTCCTTATCGAGAAAAGATGTTTCCGCTGTTGGCCTTCACAGAGGAGCAGTTGGAGAGAATTTCCACCGCCTTCGTAATTTCGTCCTTGCCGCATTGCACCGTGTTTCCGGTGACAGTGATGTTCTTTGACATACCAATCACAATGCCGGACTTCGCGGTCAGACCGTAGCTGTAGCCGATTTTGTTGACGCCACGGGAGAAGGGATTATAAATCTTGTTGTCCTTCACGGTGACACCGTTACAGTTGGAGACGAAAATGCCATAGGTTCCGTGATTGGTCACGGTGTTGCCGGAGATGGTGATGTTGCGAATTTCCGTGCAGGGATAGAAGTCTCCGTCTTTCGCATCCAGCAGAACCATAATACCCGCCACGGCAGAGCCTCCCTGAATTTGTCTGGATTCCAATGCGCAGTCGGTGATGGTGTTGTTGCGGATAACCGACCCGTTGGGGAAGCCGCCCTCCACCCAGGAAAGCTCACTGATAACCATGATGCCCGCCGCGGAGGAGCCGATGATTTTGTTGTTTTCCACGACGCAGTTTTCGCCCTTCAGGACGATGCCGCGGGCGCGGTTATAACCGAAGGTGCAGTTGCGAACCGTGGCGCCGCTGGACATGGCCTTCGGGTTGGAGAAGTCGTCCCCGACGCTCAGCCCGGAGATCGCCTTATCCAGTACAATGTGATAGGCGTGGCCCTTCGCATAGTTGGTGTAACCGGTTAGGCCACCCTGGTCGGGGGTCAAATCGGTTTTCACTAACTCGATGGATTTGATGGTGGCGCTTCCCCGCCGCACATAGGTGCTGCGAGCATAGGCGTTGATGGTGTCCCCCACCGCCCAATCATCCGCGTTCGGGAAGGCCAGCCAAACCTCTTTTCCGGAAACCTTCATCACTCGATAGAAAAAGCCGTGCGTGTTAATGCCGTCATCACAGCAATGAGTGATGGTGCAATTCTCCAGCGTCGGACCTTTGATTGTGGACTGGAAGTGGGTGGCGTCGCCAAGCGTGGACAGCAGGCGTTCCTTCGTCGCGCCGGTCGGCTTCGCGCCGGGAACAATTTTGCAATTTTTCAAAACCGTACCGCCGGGGCCAGCAATCTCATGAATGCCGAAACCGATGGAGCCATACACATTGAAGGCGTTGAAGGTGGTATCGGTGCAGTTTTTCATGATGACCGCACCGCTCTTGCATTTATACAGCGAGAAGGCATTTCCCACCTGTGGGCGATAAGAATAGGCGTCCGTATAAGGAATGGACAAAACCGCGGTAAGCACGCCGCTGGAGGTGCGCTTGAGCTGCTGCACCTCATAGTCCACGGTGGAGCCAGCCAGATGGCCGCCAGTCTTCGAGTCATGCAACCGCATAACCAGATATTTGTCCGTCAGGAAGTTTTCGAAATCGTCCCGGTATCCGGCGTCGATTTTCAGCGTCAGAGTATTTCCAGAAATGGCCTGGATGGTTCCCTGGGTGAAATACAGCGGGTCATAGTCCAGCGACAGGTTTTTCAGCGTCAGGTTGTAATTATCCTGCAACCAAAGCGCCGTCTGATTGGTGGTCATGACGATGGTAGAACCGTTTCCGTCGATGGTGAGGTTCCGACAGCCCTTCAGCTCCAGCTGACGGTCAATCTTGTATTTTTTGTTGCTGCGTAGCTTGAGTGTGTATGTCTCGTTCTTTTCCGCCGCTTCGGCGCCGAGAATTCGCAGTTTCACATCCTCGATAGCGAAATACAGCGCTTCATAATCGGTGCAATCCGCCTCATAGTCCGCGATGCTGACGGTCACCTGCTTCGCGCTGGGGCTGGGCTTCTTCGGGGCGGTTGTTGAAGCCGGTTTTTTCGTCGTCGAAGCGGCCGGATTTTTCGTCGTTGTCGAAGCATCCGTCGAGGACGGGTCAGAGGAGGACGGCTCCGTGTCGCTTGTTTCGTCGCTCACCGGCGCCGAGCTGGGCGTCGAACTGCCTATGCTCTCCAGCGGGTCGGAGGAGGTTTTGTTCCCGCCGCCGCAGGAGGAAAGGAGCAAAATCGCCGCCAGCAGAACAGCCAGCAGAACAGCCAAAGCTTTTCTTTTCATGGATGAACCACCTTTCACAGTCAATCGTCGTCAAAAGAGCCGTAAAATCGTGTTTTTTTCGTGCGTTTTACGGATTTTACACAATTTTCGGCCAAAAGCCTTTTTACAACTGTATAATAACACAATACACAAAAGAAAACGCGGGGTCAATCACCAAAAAACATGAAATTTTCACCAATTCTTGTGCATTTCCCCGCGCCAGCAGATAAAGGACTGTTTATTCCACCAAGCCGGTGCGCTCAATGCCCTCAATGAACCGTTTTTGCAGGAACAGGAACATGATGAGCAGAGGAAGCACCGCCATGGCTGTTCCGGCCATGGACACGCCGGAATGATAGGTCATTTGGAGAGTGGAAAAATCCGTTGCCGACTCCTGAAGCGCCTTCAAAACCGTGTTCATATCCGGCAACGCCTGAGGCAACAGATACAAATCCGAGTTCGTCAGATAAATCGACGGCTCATAATAATCGTTCCAATGCCACACCACGGACAGCACAAAGCAAACCAACGCAATCGACCCACTGCTGGGCAAAACAATCCGAAAATAGGTCATGATTGGGTTCGTACCGTCGATTTCCGCCGCCTCCTCCAGCGCCGTCGGCAGATGCAGATAGCTCTGGCGGAAAAGGAAAATAAACAGCCCGCCCCGCAGGCCAAAGCCCAACAGCGTCGGCAAAATCAGCGGTAGATAGCCGCCGGTGATACCGAGGATGCTATACATTCGATATTGAGGGATTATGATGGACTGCACAGGAACGGCAATCGTCAACAGCACCATCGAAAACCACAGCTTTTTCAGCGGGAACTGGAACCTAGCGAAGCCATAGGCCACAAAAGAGCAGGCCAGCAGATGGCCTAGCGTGGACAACAACGTCACAACCAGAGAATTCAAAAACCGGCGCGGATATTGCAGCAATTCGAATGCCGTTTTCCAGTTTTCGGGCGAAAATTCCTTCGGAATCCATTTCACAACCGAACTGATGGTGTCGTTATAGGACTTGAACGAGGTGGCCAGCATATAAATGTACGGATACAGGAAAATGAAGGCCAAATCAATCAACAGCACATAAACCACAATGCTGTAGGCTGTGCCGGAGCGCCAGCAAAATCGCCGCCCGCCGGTCAGCACAGATGAAAATTTTTCTTTCAAAGCATATACCTCCCCTGTCGATCAGGATTTGACATTCTTTGTGAAGGGCTGCATAATCAGAAACACCAATCCGATAAGCAGCAGCGCGAACACAAGGAATATGATTCCCATCGCCGAAGCATAGGAGAAGGAATTGTATTCGAAGGCAAATTTCTGCATATAGGAAATAATTTCGTTGTCCGAGCTATAGAAGGTTTCCACGATGGTGAACACCAAATTCAGCAAAACCATCGGCGTCATCATCGGGATGGTGATGAACCAGAGGTTTTCCCACTCGGTGGCGCCATCCACGCGGGCGGCCTCATACAGAGAGCCGGAAATCGACTGCAAGCCCGACAGGAACAACAGAATCTGCACGCCGGAATGCCAAAGAATTTCAGTCAGCTTGTTGAGGAAAAACACCACCGCATTGGTGACCTTCGGGCCAATATACATGATGATGTCGTTGGGAAGGATGAAATCCACCACGGCCTGCATGGAGCTTTTGGTGATGTCCTGCGCCAACAGCTGCTGCATGATGAAGCCGCTTCCCAGCATCACCGGCAAAAAGCAAATCACCCGGAACAGCCCCCGGCCACGCATTTTTCGGTTCAACAGCATCGCGATATAGAACGCAAAAACCGTGATGAGGCACATATTTACAAAGGCGTCCTTCAGCACCTCAAACAGCATGAACAGAATATCCGTTTCCTTCAGCAGAATACGGGAATATTCCTGAAAGCCTACAAATTCAATGGTATAGGTTTTCAAATCGGTGATTTCGCCCACGCTCAGGCGCAACGTCTGCACAAACGGATAGGCGAACAACAGCAAAAAGCCAATCAACCACGGCAACACAAAAATCAACCCGTACATGGTTTTGCGGCGGGCGATGGTCATGAAGCGGGTGCTTTGCAGCTCATGCGCCCTTTCCCGCAGCTTTTTTTCCTTCTTTTCCAGCGCAATCCGCTGCTTTTCCAGCTTCGCCACCGGCGAATCGTCCACGCCCCCGGTGGTCTTCAGCCGCCGGATTTCCGTTTCCAGCGAAGCGCGCTGCTCCCGCAGAGCTTCCACCCGGCAGAGAATCGCCTCCCGCCGCTGGCGGCGGCGAAGCTGTCGTCCGGAAAGAGCGTTCTCCATTGTTTTTTCTCTTTTTTCTTTCATGTGTGCTTCTTTTGCTCCCTTCCTGCCGCCTCGCGGCCGTTCAGCGCACCGTCAAAAAGCTTTTCGCCGCCACGGTCTGGCCGTCGCGCTCGATGGCTTTGTCGGTTCCGTTGACCAGCACGCGGGCGCCGTCGGTATAGGTGACGGTCACAAGGCCGTCCTCCGCCTTTTCATGGGAATATATCGCCACATCGCTCAGCGCGGAAATCGGCTCCAGCGTTTTCGTCGCCGTCAGAATCGTGTTCTCGATGGCGTCGAATTGCTGAACAAGCACTCCGTTGCTATAGCAATCCTTCAGCACAACGGCACTCTCCTCCGACACGGAAAAATAGGGCACATAGCCATATTCCGCCCAGGTCAGCAGGGTTTTCTCAAAATCATCGGAGAAGTTTCCGGGGATTTCCGGTGTATAGGGAATATATCCGTGCAAAACCATCTGCAGGAACGGCACATCGGAATCGAACAGGAAGCTTCCGGAGGAAGACTGGGGGATGTCGCAGAGAGCATCCGCATAGGCCAGCACATACTCGTTCGCGCCGCTGACCGTGACCGTATCCAGCTCGCCCGCGGCGGTTTTCAGCATCTGCTCCAGCGTCAGCAGGGCCTGAGTGCGGGTCAAGGTGTTTTTGTTGGCGCCGTTGGCATACAAGAGATGTCCGGCATCGTCCAGAGAAACCGCCGTGGCGTCATAATCCACAATTTTGTTCAAAAACTCGTTTTCAAAGCGCCTCTGCGCGGAGCGAATATCCATCAGCAGATTGCTCTCGTCCAGGTCGATATAGGTGCTGTTGTCCAGCGCCGAGGCCAAATCGTCCCGGCTGTATTCGCCGGAGCGACTGTTCAGCGCCAGAAAAAAGTTTTCCTGCAGCTGCACTGTCATCCCCAGCTCTTTTCCGCCGCGAATCAGCTTCTGCAGACCGCTTTTCCCGCCGCAAACACCCGCAGCAGAGAAGCTGGAGGGATACATGGCATATCCGGAATCCTGCCAGCCCATCAGATTGAGAAACACTGTTCCGCTTTTCTGCTCCGACAGCTTCTGCAGAGTTTTCAGTCCGTCCTCAAAGGTGGAAGCAGCCACACTCTCCTCCCAAAGAAGCACCGGCTTTTTGAGCGAAAGCAGATAATCCACGGAGACGGAAATCTGCTTTTCCGATTTGTTCAACAGCCCGTTGTCCAGCAAAAACTGACGATAGGTGCGAGCCATGCCGCTGTAATTGGCATCCTCGCCGGAGAGGAAGGTATATTGCACCTGAAAGTCCGCCTCGGAGCGCTCCTTCGTGGGAACAATCATCTTTCCGCCGGAGGTTGCCTTCAGCTCATACAGGAACCGGAAGTTGAAGCTCGGACAAACGCGGGCGGCCTCATACACATATCCAAAGGGATACAGCGAAAGGGTAGTTTCCGCCGAGCCCTTTGTCACATTTCCCAGCAAAGCACCGCTTCCCTGCTTGATACCGAAAACCGGCAGCATCACTGCTTCAACTCCCGCTTCCTCATCCCGCAGGAAGGCTTCATATGCCGTGAAATAATCGCAATAAACCTGACGCTTATAGGCCACCGAGGAATCGCTCTCGTTTCGGTTCTTAAAGGGATACAGCGCGCCGCTTCCGTCGGGATAGAATATGTATCCATCCTCGCTGGACACCGATGCCCCAAAATACGGGAGCATCTCCAGCGTCACCAGCTTATAGGTGTCCTCCTCCCGCACCGACGCCGCCGGCACGGTGGCGATCAGCGTGTTTCCAGTCAGCGTGAAAACCACCTGAAAGAACAGTCCCGTTCCGTCGATTTCGATGTCGGCAACAACCCTTTCCCCATCCTGAGAATAGGTCGCCAGCACCATATCGTCGTTGCTATAGCTGACGAGAATATTGTTTTCTTCATCCGCATAGGTCACCGAAAACAGACAGAGCTTGTTGGCACTCTGCGTGTCGCTGTCCAGCGGAATCCCATAATATTCATCGGTCATGCCGCTATTCCAGGTTTTTCCGTTGCGGCTGTCCCGCACCTGGAAAAAGCCCATCTGCGCGTCAAAGGACCATTCCACATCTGACGCCTCTCCCATCACCGGCTTCCGGTCTGCTTCTGCGCCATAATCGGTCACGGCGGCACCGCCGCAACCAGCAAAATTCAGCAGAAGCACCGCCGCCGTCAGCAGTCCGAGGCATTTCATCCGTTTCATCTTCATATATAGGAGAATCCGACTCTGGCGCCGGTTCTCTTGACCGCCTTTCTGCAAAACTGCGCATCTTTTCACAAAGTCTCAATATTGCGAAAGGGAGATTTCACGCAACACCTCGCTGAACCAGGTCACCACCTGCACAGAGAGGGAAATCACCATAATCGCCACCGCCCAAATCAGCACCACACTGACCAGGCTCAGCACCGCAATGCCCACGGTTTTCCAGAAGGAATAATCATTTTGTATCATCACGGCAAAAAAGACCAAAAGCACAATCCAAATCCATTTCAGCGAGGAAGCGCCGAAATAGAACTCACCCTCCGTCAAAGACAAAAACCGGGAGGCCACCATCGTCAGAGGAGTGATAAGAATATACGGAATAAAGGCATAGGACACGGTAAAGAAAATGGTTTTCAATCCGGTTTCGCCGCCGAGAATACTGGTCACGGCATAAATTCCCACAACCACCGTCAAGGTGGGAAGCAGAAGCCGTCCAACCTCCAGGAAAAGGCTTGTGTCCTGCAAGCGAATGTCCGCCAGAGGAGCATGAACAAAGGCCACATACAAATAGCGCACAACCAGCACAAGCAGCAACACCACAATCGGCGGAATCCAGGACAGCGCCGAGCCGCGGCGCTTTATCTGCAAATAAGCGTCCGACGGATGAAACACCATCAAAAGAGCTAAATCCAGGGCTTCCTTCATATCCGGTTTTTCCCTCCTTCATACAGCTTATCCCGAATTCGGTTCGCACGAGCGCGCAACCGGGTAATCACAAATAGCAACAACGCGATTGCCGCGATGAGCGCCATCGCCACCAACAGGAAATGGTCATTGATGATTTGGGTGCGATGCTTTGCGAAAGCGTCGCTATAGCCCTTCATATCACCAACCTGATAAAACTGCTCCTCGGCTTCCTCATACATTCCCGTTTTGTAATAAATCTGTCCGATACGGCGGCGTGCCAGCGGATAATCCGGGCACAGGGTCGTGATATTCTGGAACACCCGCAGCGCTTTTTCATATTCACCGTCATAATATAGCGTGACCGCATCATGAATCTGGGAGCAAAAGCCCGTCATGGAAAAGCGCTGAATATTCTGGCGTAGGGAATCCAGCACATAGATGTTGTTTTGGCTGTCCACGGCGATGGAGGAGGGCAAATCGAAATAGCCCAGATTGTCGCCGAGGCCACCGAAAACCGTGAGGATGTTACCTTCCCGGTCGTATTGATAAATACAGCCGCTTTTGGAATCCAACGCGCTGATGATTCCGTTGGCGTCCGCGCAAAGGTCCACCATCCGGGGGTGCACATAGTCATTCCCCTCTGCGTCGATGCTGAACACCTCGCCGTAATAGCCGGTGGGATAGATGTTGTTTCCGTCTGTGTTCAGAATTCGAATCTGGTTCTTGCTGTCCGCGGACGCGGCCAAAAACTTTCCTTCGCTGTCGAAGGTGAAGTTAGTATAGGGCGGCGGGGTACGCTTGTCGATGCGGTCCATTTGCTCATCATTGAGCACAAAATCCAACAGCGTATACACAAGGCTGAAGCCCACCTTCGACGCACCGATATAGCCCTTGAATTCGTGATTGCGGTCGATGCTCATGAAGTTTTTGCCCACCAGCGTATAAATATAGCCGGTGCTACCCACGCCCACCTTCGTCGGAATGAAGCTATCCTCCGCCACATTGACCAACAACTCTGACTCCGGCTTGTAAAACTCATCCAGCAGAGTGCCATCCTGGGACATGGTCACGATGCGATAGTTTCCGCTGTCCGCCACATAAATCACATCGTTCTCATCCACAAAAACGCCCTGCGGCTCGCTGAAGGGGGACTCAGAGGCCATATAATACACCGCCAGCGTCTCTCCCGCCGTGTTCATTTTCACAATTCGGTTGTTGCCGGTGTCGGCCACATACACCATGTCTTTTCCGTCAATGAACACATCCTGAGGCGAGGAAAAGGAAGTGATTTCCTCATCCTTCACATACGAAATCACCTCGTCCACAGCATAGGTCACCGGGATATACACCCGGCCCGTGCCGTTGGATAGCTTCTCGTTCTTTTCGTCCACATAGACATAGTCCATCTGGAACTTCGTT
This sequence comes from uncultured Ruminococcus sp., assembly GCA_964609975.1. GTDB lineage: Bacteria > Bacillota > Clostridia > Oscillospirales > Acutalibacteraceae > UBA5905. The sequence continues at coordinate 30,054 of CAZSTR010000006.1, forward strand.
CTGGCAGACGCCGGCAGGACCAACACGCCCAGGAGCGCCGCCACCAAAGCGATGGAAATCAATCGTTTCGTCATTGAGCTTTTCCCTTTCCGCCCTGCGAAAAGGTCCCTCCTATCTGCGTTATTTGATACCGGCATACACCATGGTTTCGATGACATTTTTCTGCATCGACAGGAACACAATGATCGATGGAATCAGCATCAGGAAGGACGCCGCAGCCGAAGCACCCGCGCGCGCCAGTCCGGAACCGCCAATCGAGGACAAAGCATAGGGAATGAGCTTGAGCGAATCGTTGGTGATATACAAAAGAGAGGTGGAACTATCATTCCAGCAGTTCATGAAAGCAAACACCACCAGCGTCGCAATCGCCGGCTTCAAAAAGGGAACCACAATTTTGCTGAAAATATAGGCCTCGTTGGCGCCGTCCAGCCGTGCCGCCTCCAAAAACTCGTTGGGAAACTGCTCAATAAAGGTTTTTATAAGGAAAAAGTAGAAAGGGTTACAAAGCTTTGTGATGATAATGACCGCATAGGTGTCCACCAGATGTAGCTTGTTAATAATTACGAAGCTGGGAATCTGAATCACCGTTCCGGGATACATCAGCGCAATCATGATCAATCCAAACCAGAAGCCACCGGCCAGCACCTTGTGCTTCACAAGGCCGTAGGCACCCATGGTGCTCACCAGCACACACAAAACCACCGACACAATCGTGGTGAACACACTGTTAAACAGATACCGTACAAAGGGGACGGTGGAAGCATCCAGCGCGGAAAGCAGGTCCGAAAAGTTCTGGAGCGTGGGGCGCCGCACATAAAAATCCGGCGGGAATTTCACCAGCTCGTCCAGGGGCTTGAAGGAGGTCATCGCCGTATAATACAGCGGAAGCACAAACATCATCGCCAACACAATCATGAACAGATACAGCAGCACCCGGCAAATTTTTTGCTTTCTTGTCCAGGCCCGATAATTGACGGCCATATGCCTTCCTCTCCTCTCAAATATCGGAAGCGAATAGCTTCCGACAAATCTTTCCGACGATATACACCATCACGCAGAGCACCACCGCGCAGGCGCAGGCATAGCCCATTTCAAAACGGATGAATGCATGGTCATACAAGTGAATCGCCAGCGTGTGACCGGCATAGTTCGCGCTGGGCAAGCCGGCAAAGCTTACCGAAATATCGAACACGCCGAAAACCGCCGTGATGCCGGTGATGGAGGCAAACAGAAGCTGGGGCTTCATCTGGGGCAGGGTGATATACCAAAGCTCCTGTACCCGGTTGCGAATTCCGTCCACCATTCCCGCCTCATACAGCTCGCCCGACACGCCCTGCAAACCGGCCAGGAAGGTCAAAAAGCCGCTTCCGAGGCTTTGCCAAATATACAAAAGCATGATGATGGGCATGATCCAGTCCTTATCCGCCGAGAACATGATGGGTGTGCTGATGATTCCCAGCTTATACAGCACGCTGTTGATAATTCCGTAGCGGTCGTTGGAGAAAATCAGTCCCCAAATCGTCGCCATAGCACCGCCCGATGCGATGGAGGGCACATAAAAGGCCAGCGTGAAGGCGTTGCGGCATTTCAGCTGGTTAATGAGCCACGCCATGATAAAGGAGAAAATGAACGAAAAAGGGCCAATCACCAGCGCAAACAATAGGGTGTTTTTGAAAGCGATGGCGAACTCCTCGTCGTGCATGAACAGTTGACGATAGTTGTCAATGCCCACCCAAACCGGGGAACTCATCATATCATAGTCTGTAAAGCTAAGAACCACCGCGGTTCCCACCGGAATCACCAGAAAAATGATAAACAGCACCAGAAAAGGGAGAAAAAACAGGGTTCCCGTGCCATAATTTTTCCACAGCGCTTTCAGAGGAGCCGTTTTCTGCAACGAGCTCATACTATTCCTCCGTTCCATTGCAGCCTTCATCGGGCCTTCTTGTTATCCAGCTGCTTTTGCTTGCGCTCCAGCTCCAGATTGATATCCTCGACAGCCTTTTCCAGGCTCTCCCGCGGAAGCATACCGCCCAAAACCACCCGGTTCCAGGCATTGCTCACATGGCGACCGTTAAAATAAGCTCCCGGTACATATGGCGTCTCGCAAATGTTTTCCCAGTTATCCTTAATCACATCCACCATGCCCGTCTCCCAGGGCAGGGACAAAAGCGCCTGCTTGTTCGCCGACATCCAACGGCCGGACTGGCCGATGCGGCTTTCCACCTCGCGGGCATAGGTTGTCTGGGTTTCGTTCGACATAAGCCAGCGCAAATACTGCCAGCTCTGCTGTTCCTTTCCGGTGTTCGATAAAACCACAACCGACGAACCACCGATACTGGAATAGGTGTGACGCCGGCTTCCGTCCGCACGAACCAGATCCGGATACGGGACAAAGGCCCATTTTCCGGACAGCTCCGGCGCAGAAGCATACAGTTGAATATACATTCCGGAACCGGCAATACCGATGGGCATCTCACCGGTGCGAAAGCGGTTAAAGAAGTCCGCCGCCGTGGGCACGCCGTACACCACAAAGGCGTCAGTCAACAGCTTGAAGGCCTCGAAGGCTTCCTTTGTGTCCAGCGCCGAGCGCCAGCCGTCCGCCTCCTTGCGATAATAGGCGCCGCCGTTGGCCAGCAGGAAATCCGTCAAACTGCTACCCATGCTGAACTGCATTCCCTTTTCGTTGAGCGACGGAATGAGCACCTTGAAAATCTCATCCCAGGTTTCCGGAACCTTCAAGCCATATTGGCTGAAGAGGTCCGTTCGATAATACATCCCGTTGAAACCGGAGGTCTCCGGCAGGGCATAGGTTCCGCCGTCATATTCATACGGCACGGTGATTCCCGTCGGAAACAGCTCCAGCATTTCCTCAAAGCCGTCCATTTTGGACAAGTCGGCAATCACGCCGCGCATGGCATATTCCACCGACATGGTGTTGTCGCCACCGACAGCCACATCCGGCTGGGTGCCGGAGCAGATAGACAACAGCAGCAGGCTCGCCGAGCCGGAGGAGGACAAGGCGCCAGAGGCAACCACATTATATTGCACCGCCACGCGGGAATTGGGCACAAAGTCGGACTCGGTCAGCTCCTTCAAAATCTCCGCCCATTCGCGACCACGAGCCACCCAAACATCAATGACCTCGTCTGTCTCTGTGGCACCGCTCCCCGACAGCGCGTTATAATCCTTCTTGAAGGAGACAACGAAGCTTATGAAGGTGGACCGGCAATAGTCCCAGAAGCTGGCGCCGCGCTTTTCCGGCTCCATGTCCGGCGAAAGCAGCTCGATATAGTCCAGCTGAAGCGCTTGCTCCTTGATAGAACTGATAACCGTGCCGAGATTGGTGAGAATGTTGTTCAGCTCATCCAGACGGCGGGATATTTCCTTCGGGTTGTCCCGCATTTCCATAATCAAACGGCTGTTGCTGGAAAGGCTGTTGCCGGTGGGCACAGCCTTTCCGCCATTTTGCGCGTTGCAGCGAGCGGTAGCCTCGTCAATGTAGTCGATGATTTTCTGGAACCGCTCCTTCAGCTGAGGGATGATGGTTTCCAGCTCATAATTATAGTTGGCGTCCGGCGAATTCCCGGTGATCATGACGATTTCCCGAATCAGCGTCGATAAATCGTCCAGCGCATGGTTGAGCAGCTGTTCCGTTTCCGTGTTCGGCCCAAGAACCGCCGTCAGCGTCAGCGTGTTCTCCCCCGCCTTCAAATAAAACTCATAGGGCTTGCCGGTTTCATCGGCCAACAGCACATTTTGCCACCCGTTAGCATAAGGGAAAGCGAAGCAGCCCATCTCCGCAAAGGGCACCGCCCCGTTCAGCTCGACTTTCCGATAGGAATTCATTTTGTTGTTCCAGTTTTGCTTCGCCCGTAGGCTGATGCGATATAGCCCCGCCTCCTTTACATTCAGCGAGAAGGAAATGCTCTGGCCACCTTCCCGGAAGGAATAGCCGCCCACCGTGTTCATCACGATATATCCCGGATTGCTGGGGATAGCGCCGGGGTCACCGTCGGTGGCGAAGCCAATGGAAGAGGTGTTGCGCAGAGACATGGCCGCCTCCGCCTGTAGCTTTTCTGAAAAGCCTGTCAGCCGCTCATCCGCCACCGTCGCCCGATACTCGTCATATGTAGGATACGCCGTCGGCGCCGACAGAGTCAGCGCGGCAATCACCAGGCTCTGGGTATCATATTTCACCGTCACCGTGTGCTCCCCGGCGGTGAGCGCGAAGGTCAGCGGCTCGCTGTAGCGCCCGAGATTGTCATAAAACGCGATGGTTCGCCAGAAAAGCTGCTCCTTCGCCGCTGGACGCACCTCGTCGCCAATTTCGTTGACCGTGACCTGGCCGTCGTTCTCGAAATAGCGATAGAAGGCCACATTATCCGCTTCCATGAAAAGAGACTCTCCGTCGATGAGGATTTGCCGTTTTCCTTCGAAGCCCTCGCTGTCCAAAAATCGGAAGCGACAGCCCAGCTGGTACAGACCATCCTCCGGCACTTGAATACGCACCGTGGTTTCCGGATGCTCCTCCGAATTCAAAACCCCGATGACGCCGTCCAGCTCCACGGTGGCCGCGCCACCATCGGTCGGGTCAAAGGACAGCATATCGCCCGCATATGCGAAAAAACCGGCCGCCTGCTGGTCGCGCAGGTATTCGGCATAAGTATAGCGGACATTGGTAAACGTCGCGGTCGTCCCGGAGGAAGGTTTCGCGGAAATCTCCTCTGCCTTCACCGAAAAGGACATCGGCGCGAGAGCGCCGGTCAGCAGACCGACCACACATACACTCGCCAGCCACCGTTTCGTCCCGTTTTTCATAGAAAAACCACCATCCTTTTGTCTCTTTATACAAAACAAGCCATTTGATTCAATGCATATTTCACAACGAAATTCCCGACAACTTCCTCGCTCGGGCAACTTGCACATTTTTTTTTTTTTTGCAATCCTATTTTAGTACATTTGCTGGGTTTGTCAAGAGGAATTCACGATTTTGCCAAATTTCGGCAACATTCCGGTCAAATTTCTTTTCTCCGTCCGGAATAACCGCCCACGAATTTGCACACTTTGGCAACCCCGACATCTCAATTTGTGTACATTTTATCACAGAAAATACAGATAATCTATTGACGCATCACCAAAAAACATGATATAATCACCATACTTTCAAAAACGCAGGAGGAGCCTCACACTATGGCCACCACATTCACAGAAAAAGCCAGCAAAATCGAAATCCTTCCCCTGAATGAAACCACTGTCTACATAAGCGAAATGACCATATTGGAGGAGGATGCTTTTTATCACACCCATGAAGAGTGTGAAATTTACATCAACCTTGAGGGCGATGTGTCCTTCATGGTGGAAAGCACCATCTATCCCATCCAGCCGGGCAGTGTCATCATCACCCGCCCCTTTGAGTTTCACCATGTAATTTATCACAGCAACGCCCTGCACCGCTGTGTGATCCTCTCCTTTCTTTCCAACGGGAACGAGGAAATTCTGGATTTTCTTTTCGACCGCCCCCACAGCACCAACAACCTCATTCAGCTTTCCAGCGAAAACCTGTCCACGCTGTTGGATCTGTGCACCCACATCCAGCGGGAGGATCGCACGCCGGTGGCTCGCCAAATCGACTTTCTGCGAATGCTGTCCATTTTCCAGGAGGGGAGCTATGTGGAATTCGACATTTCCGCCCAACGCTATCCGGATGTGCGCATCGCCGTCGAATATATTAACCGCCATCTCAACGCTAATTTCACCATCCGCCAGCTGGCGGAGATTTCCCATGTCAGCGTCAACAGCCTGGAACGGCATTTCAGCAAGGTGCTGAATATGTCCCCCTATTTCTATATGACAAAAAAGCGACTGTCCAAGGCCGCCGAATTTTTGCAGCAAGGCGAAAGTGTAACCTATGCGGCGCTGGAAAGCGGCTTTGCAGACTATTCCCATTTCATCGCCCTCTTCAAGCGCCACTATCACAAAACACCGCTGCAATATCAAAAGGCTAACGCGAAAAAGCGCCGCTCCTCCGAGCGGGGCGGCACGCAAAAATTCGCCGAGAAGGCCGCACCAGAGGCGGCGAGGGAGACAGACAACTCCCCCCCCCCCGAAAAAATCTGAGAAACCCCACCGGCAGACGGCCCACAAAGAACAATGAAGCCTCCTCCAACAAAAAGAGCAAATGAGAGAAGCTACCGCTTCATTCCTGAGAGCCTATCCAAAGGCAAGGCGCAAAATCTCATACCATGTCAAGAAAAAACGCCTCTGCGGGCTTTTGCCGCAGAGGCGTTTTCTGTTTCTCTTTTCAGTTTTCGTAAACTTCCCGCTTGAGAATTCCAACATACGGGAGGGCGCGGTATTTTTCGTCATAATCCAGCCCGTAGCCAACCACAAATTCGTCGGGGATTTCCCGGCCAACATAGTCCACCTGGAAATCCACCTCCCGCCGGGAGGGCTTATCCAGCAAAGTGCAGGTGCGCACGCTTTTCGCGCCTTTCATCGTCAGGTATTGCACCAGATGAGACAGCGTGCGTCCGCTGTCGATGATGTCCTCCACCACAAGGATGTCGCACTGGTCCATATCCTTGCGCATCAAATCCAGCACAATGTTGATATTTCCGGTGGTTTTCGTGTTTCCGCCATAGGAAGACACCCGCATGAAATCAATTTCCACCGGCACGGTGATTTTTTTCATAAGCTCGCCCATGAACACCACCGAGCCTTTCAAGATGCACAAAAGCACCAGCCGCTTGTCCGCCCCGGCATAATCCTCATCCAACTGCTTCGCCAGACGGCTGATGATTTCATCCAGCTCCGCCTCCGGCAACAAAATCCGTTCAATATCCTGATGCATAACTCTCTCCCTTTCTTTTCGCGGTTCAATCCCACAGGTGCGCCGGATACACGCCCTGCGCGGTCATTTTCGCCAACGCGGCCCGCACCATTTCGTGATCCGCCGCATAGGTCATGCCATACCACTTGTCGCGCGTGCGCAAAACCTGTACATCCGCCGTTCCGGCCTCCAACAGAAAATTGACGGCGGAGGGAAGATAAAACTCCGATTTCAGCTCGCCGCCCCGCTCATCCAAAAAGGCGCGAAACAGCTCCTCGAAGCTGTCCAGCGTTCCCGCCGGGAACGCCCAGCAGTTCATGGACACCACATCATCCGGCGACAGCGCCGTCCAGGAGGCGCCATCGTCCTCGGTATAGCAGGGTACACCGTCCCGCAGCTCGATTTTCGTGCGCTCGGTTAGCCCGGTCAGCCGCCCCGTGGCATCCACCTCGCAAATGCCGCGGGAAACATAGCCGTTTTCCGTCAAGGTGTTGCTCAGCCGATAGCCCGCCATAGCGAAATGGCGCACCGGGTCGGTCTGGGGCTTCTGAAGAAACTCTGCCAACAGACGGAAGCATTCCTGGCCATAATAGTCGTCGGCATTGATGACCGCGAACGGCTCCCGCACCGCCTGACGGCAGCACAGCACCGCATGGCCGGTACCCCAGGGCTTTTCCCGGCCCTCCGGCACGGCATAGCCCGCCGGCAATGCGTCCAACTCCTGATATACATATTCCACCGGCACGCGGGCGGCGATGGCTTCCCCCACCGTCTCCCGGAATTCCCGGTCGATGGATTTTTTGATCACGAATACCACTTTTCCGAAGCCCGCCCGCACCGCGTCGAACACCGAATAGTCAATAATTTTCTCCCCATTCGGGCCAACAGGCGTGATTTGCTTCAGCCCGCCAAAGCGGCTACCCATTCCGGCCGCCATAATCACCAAGGTCGGTTTCATTTTTATCATCCTCCGTTTCGTTCCAATCGTATTATACGGCATTTTTTCTTAAAGTTCAAGCTGCTTGTGTCGTTTGATAGTTTTTTTCTACATTCGTGCAACAATTCCCCATTGCGTCCCACGGAAAAAGGCGCTATAATAGGATTAAATCAAAAAGGAGGTCTTTTTTATGGCAATTCTGATTACCGGCGGCTGTGGCTATATCGGCAGTCATACCTGCATCGAAATGCTGAAGGCCGGCTATGACATCGTGGTCATCGACAATTACTATAACGCGAAGCCGGAGGCCCTCAAGCGGGTTCAGGAGCTATCTGGACGGGAATTTCCTTTCTATGAATGTGACATCCGGGACGCCGAAGGTCTGCGCAAGGTTTTTCGCGCCCACAAAATCGACGCGGTAATCCATTTTGCCGGGCTGAAGGCGGTCGGCGAGTCGGTGCAAAAGCCCCTCACCTATTATGACAACAATGTAGGCGGAACCGTCACTCTGTGCCAGGTGATGAGCGAGGTCGGCTGCAAGCGCATGATTTTCTCCTCCTCCGCCACCGTTTATGGCTTCGGCAACCCTTCCCCGCTGAAGGAGGATATGCCCACCGGCTCCGTCACCAACCCCTATGGCCGCACGAAATTCATGATCGAGGGAATTCTCAGCGACCTGTGTGTTTCCGACCCGGAATGGAGCGTGGTTCTGCTACGCTATTTCAATCCCATCGGCGCCCATGAAAGCGGCCGCATCGGCGAGGATCCCAACGGCATCCCCAACAACCTAATGCCTTATATTTCGCAGGTGGCTATCGGAAAGCTGAAATGCCTGTCCGTGTTCGGAGACGATTATGACACCCCTGACGGCACGGGCGTACGCGACTATATCCATGTAGTGGATTTGGCACGCGGCCATGTGAAGGCGGTCGGCTATGCGCTGGAGCACACCGGCGCCGAGGCCATCAACCTGGGCACAGGCAACGGTTGCAGTGTGTTGGAGCTGGTGAACGCCTTCGAAAAGGCCAACGGCGTGAAGGTGAACTATACGGTTGCGCCCCGGCGCCCCGGCGATGTGGCAACCTGCTATTCCGACCCCTCGAAGGCGGAAATGCTGTTGCACTGGACGGCGGAAAAAACCGTGGAGGATATGTGCCGGGATTCCTGGCGCTGGCAATCCCAAAACCCCAAGGGCTACGACGAATAAAAAAACAAAAGCTCCCCGCGACAGAGCAAAATCATGCTCCGTTGCGGGGAGTTTTTTCATTTTTTAATCCTCGCCGCAAGCGGGGGAAATCTTGAACAAACGGCAAAGCAGTCCTCGAAAAACCTTCGGACTTTTCACAACAACCACTCGCATACGCCACGCCTCCGTCACCGTTTTCCGCAGGTATAGCCGCACAGCATCAGCGCCGCCCCCAAAACAGCCATCATCACCTTTGAGGGCAAAACGGCGCACACCACCAACCCGGCACCAAAGGCCATAAAGCCCACACCGGCACAGGAGCCACCGCATCGGTTTCGCTTCATCTCGCCGCCTCCTTCGCTATTCCTGCGTCTGTTCACAGGATATGCAGAAGTGGCGAAAAGGTGTCAATCCTTCGACCGATATAGCAAAAGCGTCCCCTTACGAAAGCGCACGGAGCAGTTGGCCAGCGCCCGGTTACTCACGGCCAGCGAATTTTCCGGCGCAAGGGTATAATCCGTCAAATCGTATTCCGTTCCGCGGGTTGTCAACCCCTCCACCGGCTCGCCGAAGGCAAACAGGGACAACGACCAGCCCTCCATCGGCCGAGGAAGAACCGGCGAGGTGCAAACCGCTTCAATGCGGTTTTTTTCATCCGCCAGCATCGCCCGACAGCCTCGCCGAGCCAGACGCACAAGCAGAAGCAAATTGGCATATTGATGATCCAGACGGCCGCCCGTTCCGCCGAGAATCAAAAATTCCCGACATCCCTTTTCGAAGGCATATTCCGCCGCCGCGGCCGCATCCGTTTCATCCTTTCGCACCGGCAGGCGCAAAACCCTTGTTCCGTCCGCCGGCACCTCGGAGGAATCGAAATCCGCCAAAACCGCCGCCGGAAAAACCCCGAGCCGCCGCGCCAAGCGCTGGCCACCGTCGGCGGCCAGCACAAAATCCTTCGGTCGCAGGAGAGACTTCAGTTCCTCCGGCTTTTCCGCCGGCCCGGCGCACAAAATCACACAGCGGCTCACGGCGCTTTCCACTCCTTCAAATCCTTCACGGCTTCATACATCGCCACATAGCTTTCATAGCGGGAAGGAGCGATTTCCCCCTGCTCCACCGCCTGACGCACCGCACAGCCCGGCTCCTTATAGTGGGCACAGCCGGCGAAGCGGCATTTCCCGAAATAGGCGCCAAATTCCCGAAAGCAATCAGCCAGCTCCTCCTTGCGCACAGGCTCCACCTGCAACAAATCCAGGGAAGAAAAGCCAGGGGTGTCCACCAGATAGCCGTCGGCCAGCCGATAGAGGGAGGCGATGCGAGTGGTATGCCGTCCGCGCCCCAGCTTGCGGCTGATGTCGCCGGTCTCCAGCACAAGGCTCGAATCCAGAGCGTTGAGAATACTGCTTTTCCCCACGCCGGAATTTCCGGAAAACACGCTCACAAAGCCCGACAGCCGCCTCCGCAAAGGCTCCAGCGTTTCTGGCTTCTTCACCGAAACACAAAAGCATTCGATTCCCGCCCGGCGATACACCGATTCCAGCTTCGACGGGTCGTCCAAATCCGTTTTGCTAACAACGACGATGGGGCAAATTCCCTGCTTTTCCGCAATTGCCAGCATTTTATCCAAAACAAGGGTGTTGGTCTCCGGCTCGCGCACGGAGGCCACCATCACCAGCAAATCCACATTCGCCACCGGCGGTCGCACAAGGCAGTTGCGCCGGGGACAAACGGCTTCCACCGTGCCCTCGCCGTCCGGGCGCACCGAGATTTCCACCCGGTCGCCGGCAATCGGCGTCAGCCCCTGGCGGCGAAAGCTCCCCCGCGCCCGGCAGGTATAGACCGTTTCCTCCACAGCCACATAATAGAACCCGCTCACACAGCGCAACACAAGGCCGGAAAGACGGTTCTGTGCCGTTTCCTCCCGCATACTCACTCCTCTTCGCTGGGAGTCGAAGGCTCCGGCTCGCCCGCCTCTGTGAAGGGATGGCTCTCCGTCAGCGCAGCCGTGCCCTTCACGCCGTTCACTGTGAATTTCGCCAAATCGGTGAAGCTGTTTTTCCCGCTCACCGAGATTTTCATCGTCACCACATAGCTTTCTGCCTGCTCGGACACCTTGAAGGTCAGGGTGCCAATGTCTCGCGGCACAATTTTCGTATATCGCTTTGTCAGCGCTTCATCTTGCTTTCCGGCGACAAAAATCTGCAAATCCACCGTCGTGCCGGTATCCGGGAGCACAAGCTCCACATTGGCATCGGAGAAGCCGGTGGTTACTGTCAACTGAATAATCGAATCCGGCTTCTGCTTTTGAGAAGAGTCCGGCGAAACCGCAATGATGGTGTCCTTCATGCCGCCCTGGTTCACATAGGTGGTCTGGATGTTCGCCCGCTGGAAGCCATCGCTGACCAGCTTTTCGATGCCGTCATTCATGGCCATACCCAACACATTGGACATTTCAATCGGCTCGGCCTCCGGCTCGCCGGAGCTAACAAACATACTGATTTCTGAGCCGTATTGAACCTTTGTGCCCGGCTCCGGATCCAGACGGATGACCGTTCCCTCTTTATAGTCAGTGCTACTTTCGCTGACCTCGTTGACGGTGAAGCCCGCCGCCGTCAGCCGGGAGCGCACCATGGCCGCCGTCTCGCCAGGGGTCATCGTGGGAACATCCTCCAGCCGAGAGCCCTTGCTGATATACAACACCAGCGTGCCCTTCATTTTGATGGTGCTTCCCGCCGAAGGCTCCTGCTTGAAAACCGTGCCCTCCGGATAATCGGCGTTATAGCCGGTTTCGATTTTCACCGTATAGTTTCCGATGCTTTTCTCGGCCGACACCCCATCCGGATAGGCCAATCCAACGAAGCTGTCCACAACGATGTCCTCTTTTCCTTTTCCGCCAAAGAGGTTGAGCGCCAACAGAACACCCAGCATGCAAACCGCCACAACGGCCACAGCCACCGCCGACAAAATCGCTACCGTCGACATTTTCTTTTTCTTTCCGGCGGCCTCTCCGGTCGCCTTCTCCAACAAATCGCCGTTGTCGCCCCGCACCCGCGTGATAGCATCCACAAAGCGGGTGGGCGTTTCATCCACAAAGTAGGTATATTCGAATTTGATGGAGGGATTTTTTTTGAACTCGTCGATGTCGCTGAGCATTTCCGCCGCCGACTGATATCGCTTCGCCGGGTCCTTCTCCATGGCCTTCATGGTAATTTGCTCCAGCCCCTCCGGCACATCCTGGTTGTGGATGTGCGGCTTTACCGGGTCATCCTGCATCTGCATAATCGCCACCGACACCGCATTGTCTGCATCGAAGGGCAGGCGGCCGGTCAGCATCTCATACAGCACCACACCCACCGAATAAATATCCGCTTTTTCGTCGGTGATTTCGCCTCGCGCCTGCTCCGGGCTGATATAATGCACCGAGCCGATGGCCTTTTCGCCGTTGGTGGTGGCGCGCAGCTCGTTGCGCGACAGCCGGGCGATGCCGAAATCGGTCACCTTGATGGTGCCGTCGGAGAGAAGCATAATGTTCTGAGGCTTGATGTCCCGATGCACGATGCCCTTGTCATGGGCGTGCTGCAACGCCCGCAGAATCTGGACGGTGAAATGCACCGCCTCCTTCCAGCGGATGTCGTTGCGCTGATCCAAATATTCCTTGAGGGTGATGCCATCAATATATTCCATCACGATATATTGCAGTCGCTCCCCGAAGCCCACATCCAAAACCTTCACGATGTTGGGATGGTTGAGGATGGCGATAGCCTTCGACTCGTTGCGAAAACGACGCACGAACTCCTCGTTGGACAAAAACTCATCCCGCAGGATTTTCACCGCCACTGTTCGGTCGTCCACGCAGTCATGGGCCTTATACACATAGGCCATGCCGCCCACGCCAATCAGCTCCCGCATCTCATAGCGGCCATCAAGTCTTTTTCCCAAGTATTTATCCATTTCGATTATACCTCACTTTTCTGAAAGCTTATCGGTTGATTCGTATCCTCCGGCTCCATCAAAACCACCGTCACATTGTCCGGGCCGCCGCCCTCAAGCGCCGCCTGTATCAACGCCTCAGTGGCTGTTTCCAAGGAGTCCGTGCGCAAAAGCACCGCGATTTTTTCCGGAGGAACCGGTCGGGTCAGCCCATCTGTGCACAGCAAAAGCCGATCCCCCGGCCGCAGCTCCAGCTCATCGTATTCACCGCTTTCGTCCGGGTTGACGCCCAGAGCGCGGGTGATGAAATGTCGCCGAGGATGGTTCTTCGCCTGCTCCTCGGTGAGCTGGCCGCTTTCCAGCATCTCCTGAATCACCGAATGATCCCGCGTCAGCTGGGTCAACTCGCCCTCGCGGAACAGATACACGCGGCTGTCACCGGTGTGGGAGATATACGCCCTTTGGCCGAGAATCACCACGGTCACCACCGTGGTGCCCATGCCCTCCAGCTCCGGATGAGCCTGGGCCTCATCGTATATAGCCAAATCCGCCGCCGCCATGGTGGCCTCCAGCAGCCGCTCCATCGTGCCGATTGCGCCGCCGGAAAGGTGCTGCACAATCCGCTCCCGGATGATGCGGGTGGCGATTTCGCTGGCCACATTTCCGCCGGCCGCGCCACCCATGCCGTCGCACACGATGGCATATTGGCCACCGTCCAGCGCCCCACAGGCATACGCATCCTGGTTGCTGCTGCGCAGAAGTCCGATATTTGTATCACCGAACACCCTCACGGGGATTCCTCCTTTCCCTTCGCCTCGCTTGCCGGCTGATCCGCCTGTCGGCGAAGCTGTCCGCAGGAGGCGTTAATATCCGAGCCAAGCGTGCGCCGCACCGTCACGGGAATTCCGTGACGCCTGAGCACCGCCATAAAGGCTTCGATTCGCTGACGGGAGCTACGCTTTTGCGCTTTTCCCGCCACGGCATTCACCGGAATCAAATTCACATGGCACAGCATCCCCTTCAGCCGTTTCGCCAGCTCCTCGGCACAGGCGTCTGTGTCATTCCAGCCGTCAATCATAGCATATTCGAAGGAAATGCGCCGTCCGGTGGCGTCGATATATTGACAACAGGCATCGAGCAGCTCCTCGATGCCCCACCGCCGATTCACCGGCATAGTTGCCGAGCGAATTTCATCGTTGGGAGCGTGGAGAGAAATCGACAGCGTCAGGGGAATTTTTTCCTCCTTCAGCCGCAAAATTCCCGGAACCACGCCGCAGGTGGACAGAGAAATGTGACGCATCCCGATATGCACGCCGCCATCCTCGGAGAGCATACGCAAAAAGCGCACAACCTGGTCATAATTGTCCAGTGGCTCCCCCATGCCCATAAGCACCACCGAGGAGACCCGCACACCGGTGTCCCGCTGGGCGGCCTCAATTTGCGCCATCATTTCCGCCGCCGATAAACTGCGGATAAAGCCGCCCATACCAGTGGCGCAAAAGGTGCAGCCCATTTTACATCCCACCTGAGTGGACAGACATTGGCTCCAGCCATGCTTATAGTGCATGAGCACCGATTCCACCGTTTCGCCGTCATCCAGCGTGAAAAGATATTTCACCGTAGAATCAATGGCCGAAACAAGCTTGCGGCGGATGGACACCTGGGGCACATGATAGCTTTGCGCCAGCTGTTCCCGCAAGGGCTTCGGCAAATTGGTCATTTCGGAGAATTCGGTCACGCCCCGGTCCAGCCATTCCCGCAGCTGTCTGGCCCGAAAGGCCGGACAGCCCAGCGCGGACAGATGTGCCTCAAGCTCCGGCTGCGTCATGGAACGCAGATCGTTGCCGTTCAAACAGTCACCTCAATCTTTTGCTTTCATAAAACTCGCTATATAAAACCCGTCAGAACGATGGACGGAGGGAAACAGCGTCAGCTGATGGGACACCGGAAGATCCGCCGCCGCGAAGCACTCCGCCAAGGGAAGCGGCCGGGGATAAAAGCCTTTTTCCTTTTCCAGAAAAGCGGCCGCCACCTGCTCGTTTTCCTCCGGGCGCAGGGTGCAGGTGGAATATTGTAGCACCCCACCGGGACGCACAAGCTCTGCCGCCCGCCGCAGAATTTTCAACTGCAATGCCGGAAGGGCGGAAAAATCCGCCGCGTCCTTATAGCGGATTTCCGGCTTACGCCGAATCACGCCCATCCCGGAGCAGGGAGCGTCGCAAATCACCCGGTCGAAGGCGCCGACCCATCCCGCCGGCGGCGGCGCGGCCGCATCCCGGCAGGAGACCTGAACGCAGGAGGCGCCAAGCTCCTCGGCGCGCTTCGTCAGCGTCGCGCATTTCGCCTCGTATATGTCGGAGGCATCGACACGTCCGTCATTTTTCATCCATTGAGCCACCGTCAGGCTTTTTCCGCCCGGCGCGGCACAAACATCGGCGATGCGCTCGCTGGGCTTTGCGTCCAGCGCCCGACAGCACCACTGGGAGGCCACATCCTGAAAATAATACAGCACCCGTGTGCTCTCCGGCAAACGGAGAAGCGCTTGCGCCGAAGGCAGCTGCAACGCCCCCTCCAAGCCCGGCACCATCAAAAAAGCAATCCCGGCCTTCTCCAACAGAGAGGTGAAAGCCGCAACGGTGGTTTTCAGCGTATTCACCCGAATATACACCGGGGGCGCTTCGTTGATTTCCGTCAGCAGGCACCGGCACATTTCCTCACCATAGGCGTCCCGCCAGGCGCGAATCAATGACCGTGGGCAGGAATAGCGCCGTTCCAGCCCCTTGTCGGTGTTCGGAAGGCTCTCGATGAGCGCCGCGCCCTGCGCCTGCACCCCACGCAAAACGCCGTTGACAAACCCCTTCAGCCGGGGAAGTCCGGCCCTCGCCACCTGCTCCACCGATTCATGAATCACCGCATAGGCGGGAATTCGGGTGGTGAACAACAGCTGATAAGCACCCACCCGCAAAAGCTCCCGCACCGGCGGCTCCATCTTTTTCACCGGGGTGTTCGAAACGCTGTTCAGGCAAAAATCCAGCGTCAGGCGGCGTTCCACAACGCCATAAACCAGCCGGGTCAAAAGCCCCCGCTCCGCCGCATCCTCATCGAAATCCAAAAGAAGCTCCTCCAGCACGATATTGGAATAGCCCTCCTCCTCCTCGATGCGCAGTAGTGCCTGCACCGCCGCCTCGCGGGCGTTCATCGCCGGTCGCGGCTTCGTCCGCCGCCGGCCACAATTAACACAAGCCGCAAAAGGCTCATCAGCGAAACAAAGGTGGCCGCCACATAGGTGAGCGCCGCCGCAGACAGCACCTTTTTCACGCCGGAAAGCTCCTCCTCCGACAGCCGCCCGCCTGCCTCCAGTGCTCGAAGAGCGCGGGCGCTGGCGTTGAATTCCACCGGCAGGGTCACCAGCTGAAACAACAACGCCAAGCTGAACAAAGCCACTCCGCCCCAGGCCAGCGTCGGGAAGCTCAAGGCAAGTCCCAAAATCACCAGAACAGGCGAAAGGCTGGACGCGAAATTCGTCACCGGCACCATTTTCATGCGCAAGCGCACCGGCCCATAGCCCTCGGCATATTGCAGAGCATGCCCGGTTTCATGCGCCGCCACGCCGACGGCCGCCACCGTGGACGCCTCCCCCACCGTCTCGGAAAGATAAATCCCGTTGGAGCGGGGGTCATAATAATCGGTCATAGACCCGGCCACAGCATGCATCCCAGTGGAAATTCCATTCTGTTGTTGAATATAGAGGCTCGTCTGGCGACCGGTCATGCCACAGCCCACCGAGCGACGGCTATATTTTGAAAAAACCGACTTCACCCGCAGCTGTGCCCACAGCGAAATGAGCACCGCCGGCAACACCAAGACCAAATACCAATAATCCATATAATAGAACGGCAAATCGGCTCCTCCTATCCTTCAAGAAATAAACAACTCACGCTTTCTATCGGCCGGCTCATTCCTCCGGCAGGGGCAGACGTTCGCCCACCTCCAGCGAATGGCCTCGCAAAAATTCCTCCGCCGTCATGCGCCGCGCGCCCTCATATTGCACCTCGACCAGCTCCAGTGCCGTCCCTTCGCCGCAGGCAATCACCAGCGGCGACCGGGAAAGCACCTCGCCGGGCGCACCCACGCTCGCCGCGACCACGCGAGAAGCGTAGATTTTCAAGGTTTTTCCTTCATAATGGGTGAAGGCCACCGGCCACGGGTTTAGCCCTCGCACCCAATCATGCAGCCGTTGGGCGGGGCGCCGCCAATCCAGCTCCCCCATCGCCTTGTTCAGCATGGACGCATAGCAGGTGCCCTCGGTCGGCTGCTTTTGTGGTTGCACCGAGCCCTCGGCCAGCCCCTTCAGCGTGCGGCTCAACAGCTCCGCACCATCCGAGGCCAAGCAGTCGAACAACTCTCCGCCGGTAATTTCCGCTCCGAGGGGACGCCGGGACATAAGCAGAATGTCGCCCGTGTCCACCCCCTCATCCAGCTGCATGGTCGTCACGCCCGCCTCGGCATCTCCGTTGAGAATCGCCCATTGAATCGGCGCTGCCCCCCGATAACGGGGCAACAGAGAACCATGGACATTGATACACCCCATAGGGGTCAAATCCAGCACCGTCCGGGGCAAAATCTTTCCATAGGCGACCACGACAATTCCGTCGGCCGCGAAGCCGGAAAGATAGGCCAGCGTTTCCGGGTCGCGCATCGACGCTGGCTGATACACCGGGATGTTATGCGCCAGCGCGCAGACCTTCACCGCCGAAGGGGTAATCACCCGCTTGCGCCCCACCGGCTTATCCGGCTGGGTCACAGCCAAAACCACCTCATGCCCATCGGCTAACAGTCGCTCCAGGCTGGGCACGGCAAAATCCGGCGTGCCCATAAAAATCAACCGCATACGCGTGCCCGCTCCTTTCTCGACGGTTATTTCAGTTCATCCGGGCGAAGCATCCGCTCCACCTTCGACTTGAACAGAACACCGTCCAAATGGTCTGTCTCGTGGCGGGCGCATTGCGCCGCCAACCCCTCCAGCGTTACGATGAAAAATTTTCCGTTGCGATTTTGCGCCTGAAGCTTCACCCTCTTCGGGCGAAGAATCAATCCGTATTCGCCGGGGCTGGACAAACAGCCCTCCACACATTCCTGGGCTCCCTTTTCCTCCAAAATCACCGGGTTAATACATTCCTTCAGCCCGTCCCCGGTGTCCATGATGAACAACCGGCGCAGAACGCCCACCTGGGGCGCTGCCAGGCCGACGCCATCCGCCTTCTGCAGCGTTTCAGCCATGTCGTCCAAAAGCTGGAAAAGTCGCTCGTCGAACTGCTCCACCGGCTTGCAAATCTTATGCAAAACCGGGTCTTCATCGGTCAAAATATTACGAATAGCCATATTCCGGCTCCTTTCAAGGCGTCAAAGCATAGACGCCGGGTTGATATCCACAAAAAGGCTTATGCGCCGATTCAGCGGGTCTGCCAAAAAGCGCTTCATGGACGCCTGCACCAGCTGGCGCATGGCGGCGGTGTTGCGTGCCTTCAAAATCAGCTTATAGCGGAACTTCCCGGAAACCCGCAGCACCGAAGCCGGCGTCGGATCCAGCGCAATCATCGGCAACTCGGAAAACTCGCCCTCGGCCGCCGCGCGCAGCTGCTCCAGCATCCGGTGAGCGGCGGCGCGCACCGCCTCCTCTTGCAATCCGGTAAAGCCAAAAAGAAACAAATCGGCATAGGGCGGATACTGCATCATACGCCGGGTGGAAATTTCCAGCTCGAAAAAGCTCTTATAGTCCTGGGAGGCAGCCAGCTCAATCACTGGGTTTTCCGGCGTATAGGTCTGCACCACCGCGCGTCCCCGCTCTCCCCGGCGCCCGGCGCGGCCGATGACCTGGGTGAGCAACGAAAAGGTGGTCTCATAGCAACGGTAATCCTCCCCATACAGGGACTGGTCGGCGGACAGCACACCAACCAGTCCGACCTTCGGAAAATCCAGCCCCTTGGCCACCATCTGCGTTCCAATCATGATGCGATATTTCCCCGCCGCAAAATCCCGAAAGCTGGTTTCGTAGGCCTGGCGAGACATGGTGGTGTCGGTGTCCATCCGCAAAATCGGTTCCTCCGGAAATAGCTCGTTCAGCTGTTCCTCCACCAGCTGTGTCCCCTGGCCGGTATAACGAAGCTTGTCGGAGCCACAGGCGGAGCAAACAGGCGGCAACGGCTGACTGTGGCCACAATAATGACACATCAAGCGCCGATTCGCCTTGTGATAGGTCAAAGAAATGCTACAGGCGGGGCAGGTCACCGTTTGGCCACAGGAGCGGCAGGAAACATGGGTGTGAAAGCCCCGACGGTTGAGCAACAAAATCACCTGCTGACCGGCATCCAGACAGCGGCGCATTTCCTCCTCCAGAACCATTCCGATGGCGCGGTCACTTTCCGGTTCCAAGCGCCGGTCGGCCACCACCACCTCCGGAAGCTCCGTCGCGCCAAAGCGCTCCGTCAGCTCCACCAGCGTATAACGCCCGGACCGGGCCGCCAAATAGCTCTCCACGCTGGGCGTCGCCGAGCAAAGCAACAAAAGCGCATTGTTTTTCGCACAGCGAAACCGGGCCACATCCCGTGCATGATACCGGGGCACCGACTCAGATTTATAGGTGTGCTCCTGCTCCTCATCCATCACGATGAGCCCAACGCGGTCGCAGGGAGCAAACACCGCCGAGCGGGTTCCCACAACGATACGCGCTTCGCCCCGCTTCACCCGCTTCCATTCGTCCATCCGCTCACCGATGGCCAGTCCGCTGTGTAGCACCGCCACCTGTTCCCCATAGCGCTGCAAAAACTCTGCCATCGCCTGGGGCGTTAGGGAAATTTCGGGCACAAGCACAATCACCTGCTTCCCGTCGGCCAACACCCGGTCGATAAGGCTCATATACACAGCGGTTTTTCCGCTTCCGGTGACGCCGTGCAACAGCGCCGCCGCCGGTTCCGGCCGAGCATACAGCTCCGTCAGCCGCTCAAGGGCCTTTTCCTGCTCTCCGTTGAGCCGATACGGCTCGGCCACCGGCCGGGAATTCTGGCGAGCATAGGGACTGCGCAGGGTCTCGGCGTCATAGGTACGCACAAGCCCTTTTTTCTCCAGCGCCCGCACAACCGCCACCGTAACCCCAGAAAAATAGCAAATCTCCTTCACGGAGGCGGCTCCTACCTCCTGCAAAAGGGTATACACCTGCTTTTGCTTGTCGGTCAAAATCGAAGAAGACGCGGCGTCCTCGGCCAGCCGCACCATGCGCATGGTCGCGTCGCCCCATTTTTGCGCCGCATCCTCGGAGCGAAGAAGAACGCCCAACTCCAGCAAATGGCGCAAAGCCGGGGCATCCTCCGCCATACCGAGACGCCGCAAGAGAGTTTGCTGATCCGCGCCGGCGGGACATTTGGAAACGAAGGCCAAAAGCTGGCGCTCGTTGGGCGTCAGCGTTTCCAGCACCTCCGGGCGAACATCCACCGCTGGCCGCAAAACCGGACGCAGCTGCATATACAGCCCCGTGGGGAGCATCGATCGCAACGCATCAAATAGCGGGCAGAAGGTGCGCTCCTGCAAAAAGCGGGCAAGTCCCACCAGCTCCTCACTCAACAGCGGCTCCTCGTCCACCCGCGACAAAACGGGCTTGCATTTCGCCGGGTCGGTCTCTATGTCCGTTTCCAGCAAAAAGCCCTGACGCCGCCGGTCTCCGCCGCCGAAGGGAACAATCACCCGCACCCCCACCGTCGGCTCGCCAAGCTCGGCCGGCCAGCGATAGGAATAGAGCTTATCAAAGGAAAAGGAGGCCTGCTCGACCGCAATTTTCACAACCGTGGACTGTGGCATCCGTTCCCCGCTCCCTTCGTTTCACACAATCGGCTCAGGCGTCCTGCTCTCCGGCGATGATGGCGCAATTACCGTCCTTGAAATCCTTAATGGCCAGGCTCACCGGCTTCTCGAGGATGATGTCGTTGCTTTCAATGGCCTCGTCCGCAATCTGGCGCGCTCTCTTCGCCACGCCAACCACCACCGCATAGCGGCTGTTTTCGCCCTTCAATTCCTCAATATCACTGGGTGCTAACATCGTTCAAAACCTCCAAAACTGTATTTTCCATACGCTGATAGCGCATGGATTCTGCATCGATGATGGTGTTGATGCGGGACACTGCCCACTCCACCTCATCGTTGAGCACAACATATTGATACCGGAAGGCACGGGAAAGCTCCGCCTTCGCCGTTCCCATCCGTCCGCGAACCTTTTCCTCGGTTTCGGTGGCTCGCGCCCGCAAACGCCGCTCCAGCTCCTCGAAGGAGGGAATCGTGATGAAAATCGACACAAGGTCTGCCCGGTGGTTCATTACCTTTTCGGCGCCCTGCACCTCGATTTCCAAAATCACATTTTTCCCTTCGTTCAGCCAGCGCCGAATCGGCGCCTCCGGCGTTCCGTAATATTCGCCGTTATATTCGGCATATTCCAAAAAGCCGTCCTTTTGTATGGTTTCCTCGAATTCCTCCCGTGAACGGAAAAAATAATGGACACCGTCCACCTCTCCCGGTCGGGGAGCACGGGTGGTCATGGAAATCGACAAAACCGTGTCCTGCCGCATATCCAACAGCGATTTTATGATGGTGCCCTTTCCCGAACCGGATGGTCCGGAGAGCACAATCAACATTCCTTCATGATTCCCGTTCATTTTCTTCCTCCTCTGTATCATCCAGCCGGTTAGCCACCGTTTCCGGCTGCACCGCCGACAGAATCACATGGTCGCTGTCCATCATGAGCACCGCTCTTGTGCGCCGTCCATAGGTGGCGTCGATGAGCGTGCCCCGTTCCTTTGCGTCCTGGATGATGCGCTTGATGGGCGCCGATTCCGGGCTGACAATCGCCACAAGCCGCCCCGCGGCCACCATGTTTCCAAAGCCGATGTTGATGAGCTTCATGTCCACATTCCTCCGTTTTCGCAAGACGCTTCCCAATCATTCGATATTCTGAATCTGCTCCCGAATTTTTTCGATTTCCGCTTTCATGTCCAGCACAAGGCGGGTCAGCTCCAAATCGCTGCATTTTGAGCCGATGGTGTTGGCCTCCCGGTTGATTTCCTGCACAAGGAAATCCAGCTTCCGCCCCACGGCGCCGTCCCCGTTCACCAGACTGTCCAGCTGCTCCAGATGACTGCGCAGACGCACCGTTTCCTCATCCACGGCCACCTTGTCGGCATAAACCGCCACCTCGGTCAGCAACCGGCTTTCATCCAGCAGCACACCGCCCAACAGCTCCCGGATACGCGTTTCCATTTTTTCTTTCCGTTCCCGCACCGTTTGCGGAGAACGCCGCTCCACCTGCTCCACGGCCTGGCGGATGATCGCACTGCGGGAAAGCACATCCGCCCGCAGGCGCGCTCCCTCCCGCTCGCGCATAGCGATGAATTTTTCCAGCGCCTGCTCCGCCACCGGGAGAACCGCCGCGAAAACTGCCTCCTCATCCACCGCCGCCTGACACACCGTCAAAATCTCCGGATAGCGAGACAGAGAGGATGCGGACACATCCACGCGAATGGAATACGCCTCCGCCAGCGCCGCCAGCGCCTGCATATATCCGTCCGCCAGCTCCCGATTCACGGCCACGCGGCTTCCGGCGGAGGAAAGTGCCTCCAGTTGGACAACAACATCCAGCTTTCCGCGTCCGACCCGCTGTTGCAAAAAGCTGCGCAACCGCTCCTCCAGAAAGCCATAAGCCCGCGGCACCCGGCAGGAGCACTCAAAAAAGCGATGGTTGACGGATTTGATTTCCACCATCACAGAAAAATTTCCCACCGTGTCCTGGGCACGGCCAAAGCCCGTCATACTGCGTATCACAGAAAAGCCCCCTCGGCATGGGTGCAAACAACGCATAAGCACCCAACATAGTTATTCAGTATTTTACCAGTTTTCCCCGTCAGTGTCAAGGTTTTCCCCCGGAAAAGCGGATTTCGTTACAATTTTTTCATCTTTCTGGCGCAATCGTCCCCGAAAAGTCCAACCACACCCATCGCCTTTTTTCCACCGCAAAAAAAGCAATCCCAACCGTCCAAACGGTCGGGATTGCTTTTTTCTTTTTGTTTTCGCGAAAACGAGGACTTATTCCTCGTCCTCATCCTCGTCGCAGGAGAACTCCAGATGCTCGCCGCAGTTCGGGCAATCAATTCCGCCGTCCAGCAGGGAATCCTCATCCACCTCGAACTCCTCGCCGCAGCTGGGGCAGTTCACCTCATAATATTCGTCGCCGCAACCGCAGCAACCGTCGCAATCGTCCTCTTCCCAATCCTCATAATAGTCGCTCTCCAGAAGGTTCAGATCCTCGTCGATGGCGTCCACCTGCTCACTGAGCTCAGCGGTATAATCCTCCAGATCCGCCATATCCTCAGCCATGTCGGTCAGGATTTCGGAAATCAGCTGGAACAGCTTTCCCTCGTTGGTGCTGTCGTCCACCTTCATGCCCTCCATCAAGCCCTTCATATAGGCCACTCTTTCGGCTGTCGTCATAGGTCATACACTCCTTTTCGTTTTTTTAAAAACAGGTCTCAGGCACGGTCCATATACTCGCCGGTACGAGTATCTACACGAATCATCTCGCCCTCGTCGATAAACAGAGGCACACGCACCTCGGCGCCGGTCTCCAGCGTCGCCGGCTTGGTGGTGTTGGTGGCGGTATTGCCCTTGAAGCCGGGATCCGTCTTCGTCACCTGAAGCTCCACGAAGTTCGGGGGCTCCACACCGAACACCTTGCCCTTATAGGACATGATGCGACAAACCATGTTCTCCTTCACGAACTTGAAGTTGTCCGGTAAATCCGACTGGTTGATGGGCACAAGCTCATAGCTTTCGGGATCCATGAAATAGAACAGATCGCCGTCGCTGTAGGAATATTCCATTTCCTTGCGCTCGATATACGCCGCCGGGTATTTATCGGTGGGGTTGAATGTTTTTTCCACCACGGTTCCGGCAATCACATTCCGGATTTTGGTGCGGACAAAGGCCGCGCCCTTTCCGGGCTTCACATGTTGGAACTCAATAATCTGATAGACGCTCCCGTCCATTTCGAATGTAACGCCGTTACGAAAATCACCTGCAGAAACCATACTGTCAATTCCTCCAATTTATTACTGGTTCTATTCTACATGATATTGTCTCAGATTTCAAGAGAATTTTTACGAAATCGGAAATAAATTCGGTATTTTCTGGGTTTTTTCGATTTTTTGGGTTTTCCACTCCGCTTTCGCGGTCTTTTTGCGCTCTTTCCGCTCTATGGGACAACCCTTCAATCGAAAAATCCGTCATAAATTTCCTGCATCGTCCGGGCATCCTCCGTTTGGGTGCCGCTAGATTCGCAAATCACCGTCGCCTCTATCCCCCGCCGGGCCAATAGCTCCATCAGCGGCGCCGGCTCCGGGCCGAAGCTCTCGTCGGCGAAGGTCAAATGCCGCTTTTCGCCGCCGTCAGTATATTCGATTTTCGAAAAATGGATGTGCAAATGGTGCAGTCTCTCCGCACCCAATTCGTTTTCGATGCGGCAAAGCACCGACTCATAATCCGCCGCGCCCTTCAGCGAGCCGCCGGTGCGGCTGTTGAGATGACCGAAATCCACGCAAGGCAAAAACCGCTCCTCTGTCCGACAAAAGGCAATCACCTCATCCAGCGCCCCCAGCTGGTTCAGCTTTCCCATCACCTCCGGGCAAATCCGCACATGGGACAGCCCCTCATCATCCAACAGGCGCTGGGCGCTTTTCAGCGTTTCGGTGGCCAGCGCTGTGGCCTCCTCACGACTGCGACCGCCGAGGCCGCCCGGATGCACAACAATCCGCTCGCCACCCAAAAGCGACACCGCGCGGGCACTGTCCAAAATATAGCGCAGGCTATTCTCCCGTTTTTCCGCTTCCGCCGAGGCCAGCGAAATGAAATAGGGCGCATGGAGCGAAACCGCCACCCCTGCCCGCTCCGCCTGCTGGCGAATTCCGGCCGCAGTCTCCGCCGATAGGCGCACCCCGCGCCCGCAGGGATATTCAAAGGCCCGTAGACCTCGCTCCACCAAAAACGGAAAAACCTGCTCGGTTTTCTTCAGCCCGGCCGCGTGAAACGTATCACAACAGCCCGCCGGGCCGAACCGCACCCTTCTATTCTCCATAGTCCCTCCTGCGGCGCGCCCCTTCGCGGCCACGCAACAAAAGCGCCTCCAGGCGTCGCTTAAACACAATGAATTTCTGCTCCGTTTCCGGAAGAATCGGCTCCAAAAGCACCGAGGAAACCCCGACCAAATTCGCGCCGAGGATGTCCGTGAACAGCTGGTCGCCAATGACCGCACAACGGTTCAGCGGAAGCCCCAGCTGGCGGGCGGCGGCGCGATAGCCCCGCGCCAGCGGCTTCGCCGCCCGCGCCTGAAAGGGCAGAGACAGCGCCGCGGCAAAGGACGCCACTCGTTTTGGCTCGTTGTTGGAAACCACAATCAGCCGAAGCCCGTCCTCCCGGCACCTGTTCAGCCAGGCACGCACCTCCTCGGCGATTTCCGGCGAATCATGGGTCGTCAGCGTGTTATCTATATCCAGCAGCAAGCCCGTCGCCCCCAGCCATTCCAAATCCTCCGTCGTAATATCGGTGATACGCCGCCGATACAGCGTCGGAAAAAGCAAGGACATACGCCCACCTCCGTTTTCGTGAAATAAGGAAAAGGGGACGCTTCTCAGCGCCCCCTTGCTCGCAATTACTTATACTTTCTCTTGCGCGCAGCCTCGGACTTTTTCTTCCGCTTCACGGAAGGCTTCTCATAGTGCTCTCTCTTGCGCACCTCAGCCAGCACACCCGAACGGGCGCAGGACTTCTTCCAGCGGCGCAGAGCGCTATCCAGAGACTCGTTTTCCTTGACATGGACTTCAGACATTTTATTCCCTCCCTCCGCAAATAGCAGGGGTAATTTGCAACAATGCAAAGGTTATTATATCCTGCTTTTGACAATTCGTCAAGAGGTTTTCACAGTTTTTTCGAAATATTTCAAAAAAACTTTATTGAGGGCGCACCACCAGGTTGACCAGCTTTCCGGGAACATACAGCTCCTTCACTGTCTGCATCCCCTCCAGCAGGGGCGCAACCCGTTCCTCGGCCCGCGCGGCGGCCACCGCATCTGCGGCGGAGATATCCGCCGCCACCTGCATTCGTCCGCGAAGCTTTCCGTTGATCTGAATGGCAATCTCCACCGTGCTCTCCACGCATTTCGCCGGGTCAAACACCGGCCATTTCGCCTGGGAAAGCTTGCCCTCGAAGCCCATGTTCTGCCAGATTTCCTCGGTCATGTGGGGTGCAAAGGGATTGAGCAACAGCAGATATACCCGATATTCCTCACGGGTCGGCCCGCCGCAGTGGTCGAAATCGTTCATCAGCGCCATGAGCGCGGCGATGGCGGTGTTGTATTTGAGGCTCTCGATGTCCTCGCCCACCTTGCGGATGGCTTTGTGGATGGACACCTCCAACTCCGGACGAATGTCCGCGCCCTCCGCCAGCTTCTCCTGCACGGCCCACACCCGCTCCAGAAACCGGCGACAGCCACGGATGCTGTTGCTGGACCAGGGGGCGGCTTTTTCGAAATCGCCGATGAACATCTCATACAGCCGCATGGTGTCGGCGCCGTATTCCTTCACGATTTCGTCGGGGTTGACCACATTCCCGCGGGATTTGGACATTTTCTCCCCGTTTTCGCCCAAAATCATGCCATGGCTTGTGCGCTTGGCATACGGCTCCTTGGTGGGAACGACGCCGATGTCATACAGGAATTTGTGCCAAAACCGACTATACAGCAAATGCAGAGTGGTATGCTCCATGCCGCCGTTATACCAGTCCACCGGCCCCCAATATTGCACAGCTTCGGGGCTGACAAGCGCCTTGTCGTTGTGGGGGTCCATATACCGCAGAAAATACCAGGAGGAACCGGCCCACTGGGGCATGGTGTCCGTCTCCCGCTTCGCCGGCCCGCCACAGCAGGGGCAAGTGGTGTTCACCCAATCCGTCAAACGGGACAGGGGGCTTTCGCCGTCGGTGGTCGGCTCGAAATCCTTCAGCTCCGGCAGACGCAGAGGCAGCTCCTCCTCCGGGAGGGGCACCCAGCCGCATTTTTCGCAGGAAACCATCGGAATCGGCTCGCCCCAATAGCGCTGGCGGGAAAAAACCCAATCTCGGAGCTTGAAGTTCACCTTTTTGGTGCCCTTTCCCTGGGCGGCTAGCCATTCCTGCATCGCCGGGATGGCCTCGGCCACCGTTTTTCCGTTCAGGAAGCCGGAATTCACCAAGACCCCGGAGCCGCAATCGGTATAAGCGGCCTTTTCCACATCGCCGCCGGCCACGACCTCCACAATCGGCAGGTCAAAGGCCTTCGCAAAGGCCCAGTCTCGCTCGTCATGGGCGGGAACGGCCATGATAGCACCGGTTCCATAGGAGGCCAGCACATAATCGGAGATAAAAATCGGGATTTCCGCGCCGGTGGCCGGGTTGATGCCCCGCACCCCTTCCAGCTTCACACCGGTTTTGTCCTTGTTCATCTCGGTGCGCTCAAAATCCGATTTTCGCGCCGCCTCAGCCTGATAGGCCCGCACCGCGTCCACATTCGTCAGCCGTCCATCGGCGATCCATTTTTCCACCGTCGCGTGCTCCGGGCTAACCACCATATAGGTGGCGCCGAAAAGCGTGTCCGCCCGCGTGGTATACACCGTCAGCGTGTCTCCCGCCGTCGTGTCGAAGGCCACCTCGGTGCCATAGCTGCGGCCGATCCAGTTTTTCTGCTGAGTGGCCACCCGCTCCGCATAATTCAGCCCATCCAGCTCCTCCACCAAGCGATCCGCATAAGCCGTGATTTTCAGCATCCACTGGCTCTTGTTTTTATGCACAACCGGGCTGCCGCAACGTTCGCAAACGCCGTTCACAACCTCCTCGTTGGCCAAAACCACCTTACAGCCGGTGCAAAAGTTGACATTCATCTCCTTCTTGTAGGCTAAACCTTTTTTGAACATCTGGATGAAAATCCACTGCGTCCATTTATAGTAGGAGGGGTCGGTGGTGTTGATTTCCCGATCCCAGTCAAAGGAGAGACCCAGCATCTGGAGCTGGCTCTTGAAGCGCGCCACATTCTTCGCCGTGACGATTTCCGGGTGCACATGGTTTTTCATGGCGAAGTTTTCCGTGGGCAGGCCAAAGGCGTCCCAGCCCATGGGATACAGGACATTATAGCCCTCCAGCCGCCGCTTTCTGGCAACGATGTCCAGCGCCGTATAAGAGCGGGGATGTCCCACATGAAGCCCCTGTCCGGAGGGATAGGGGAATTCCACCAGCGCATAAAACTTCGGCTTCGAATAATCGTCCGTGGCCGCGAAGGTGTGCTCATCGTTCCAGATTTTTTGCCATTTTGCTTCAATTTCTGCCGGGTCATACCGTGTCATAGCCATTATCTCCTTTATCGGTTCTCATCTTTTTGTACCATATATTCCTGCACATCCAGCGCGGGAGCATCGCTCCAAAGGCGCTCCAAATCATAAAAAGCGCGAATTTCCCGCCGAAAAATATGCACCACCAAATCGCCATAGTCCATCGTGATCCAGTCGCCCGTCCGATAGCCCTCGATATGGCGGGGCTGAACGCCCATCCGGCTCAGCTCCTCCTCCAGATAGTCCGCGAGACTGCGCACCTGGTTGGCGCTTCCGCCACCGGCCAGGAGAAAGCAGTCGGCAATGGAGGTCAGCGCCGACACATCCAGAGCCAACAACTCCTCCGCCTTGTGGCTGTCCAGAGAATGAACTGCTGTTTTTAATATTGCTGTGTTCATTTATTCCTCCGTTGCGGCCGTGGTTGTTGTGGTGATAGCGGCTGTGGTTGTCTCCCTCTGCTCGGCCAGCGACTCCGCCAGCGGCGCGGTTTGAGGCTCCACCGTCTTTTTGTTGGAAAGCTCCGGCACCGCCGCCGTGACCGCATCCAGCGTCAGCCCACGGGGATTCATCCGGTCTGCGAGAAGCTGACGCGCCTGCTCCGCATGGGGGGAATACACCGTCAGCGCCCCAACCTTCACCGATTCGCCGGGAAGCACCGTGCAGGAAATTTTTCCCGGCCCGATTTTTCCGAGATACACAATCCATTCCGCCAGAGCCTTGTTGTATTTCACGCTGTCCGTGGAGCTGTCCGAGGCCTTTCCGAGAAGCCGCGCCTTCCCGAAGGAGGTGGTGTCCATCCGAATCGGGTTACGCCCGGCCATGATGTTGGACAGGATGTCCGCGCGCTGCGGATCAGTGTTGAACAGCTCCGCCTCCTTATAGCGGGAAAGACGACTGAGCAGCCCGGCCAGCACCTGCTTTTGCCGCTCCATACGCTTCAAATCTGCCTCCGACGTGCCGTTATAATCGTATTGGGTGGCATAATACACCGCCGTTTCGCCGGAAAGGGTGTTGCTCCCCTTTGATAGCTCCACGCCGTTGATGTTTTCCTTTTTCGTCAGCGTGATGTCCACGCCGCCCACCGCGTCGATGAGCGCGGCCAGCCCGGCGCGGGGAATCACCAGATAGTTGTCAATCGGCAAGCCGTATTGGCTGTTGATCACCCCGATAAGCTCGGAACAAGCGCTCCCGGCACGGCTTTCCACCTTCGTACCACAGGTATGCCTTCCATCCGAAACGGTTTCCGCCTTCACCTGCTCCCGGCAGGTGGCGCAGAAGGGCAACGGCGTGGGATTTCCCCAAATATCACCGATGACCGACACGGCATGGCCGCTGTCCTTCCCCAGCGTGGTGCTCACCGGGATTTGCAAAACCTCGGCCGTCTTTTTATCACGGTTGACGCAAAGCACCGAAATCAAATCCATGCGGTCGGTGGCAGAGGCGCCAGTCACGCCCAGAAGATAATAGGACGCGTGTCCCACATCCTCATCGGCGGAATAGCGATATTGCACCAGCTCCCTGCCGGTCAGCGCTGGCCCGGCGGTGACGCGGTCATACACCTGCTTGCCGAGCACAGCCAGCAAAACCACCACCACAACGATGGCTAAATATCCCCATTTGTTCAAACGGCGGCGCTTTTTCTTTTGGCGGGCATGGGTCTGCTCTCCAGCCATACCGGCCAAACTCACCTGGTTGCTTTGCGGCTTTTGGCTCATAAAAAGCCCTCCTTATACATCGACATTGGACAGCACAAGCGCATTATAGGCGGCCAGGGTGTCCGGGTGAACCGGGCTTCCCCGCTCCATCAGGTCCCCCACCGTATACACGATACCGTATCGCATAGCTTTTTCCAGAGATTCACCGGCGCGGCGGCGCACCTCCTCCACATCGGGATAGTCCCGATCCGCCGAGGTGAAATCCGCCACGAACAAAACCTTTTCCAGCAGGGTCATTTCTGCCCGACCGGTGGTGTGATAGCGGATGGCCGTGATAAGCTCACGATCCCGAACGCCGAGAATATGCTCTACGAAGGCCGCGCCGCTGATGGCGTGCCAAAGCTTCGGCGTCGCCCGCTCCACCTCGGACAGTAGTATAGCAAAATCCGAAAGGATTTGCAACTGTGTTTTTCCGTCTGTATCCTTCATAATATCGTGCAGAAGACCGGCTGTATAGGCTTTTTCCGCATCGGCGCCGTATTTTTCGGACAACCGGGCGGCCTCTCTGGCGACACAAAGGGAGTGCTCATAGCGCTTTTCCGACAAACGGGTGCGCAAAATTTCACAAAACTGCTGCTCCTGTGTCCGCTTCTCCATGGCTTTTCCTCCCCGATACAGACCATGCTCCCGAATATACCGCTCCACCGCCGGATCCAGCATCCCCTCCAGTGGCTCCCCCGCCGCCAACCGGCGACGCAGCTCAGTGGAGGAATCCGGCCACAGCTCACCGTCATCCACAAAGCATTCCGCCCCCTCCTGCCGCAACAGGCGGGCATAGTCATCCAGCGCCGCGGCCGAAACGCCGGGGCGAGGCACGGTGCACAGCACCGCCCGCCGGGCGATATCCGGAAAGCGATACCAGGTGTGGAGGGTGCAGAACATATCCGCGCCGGTGATCAAATATAGCCGATCCTCCGGATATTCCTGCTGCAGCTGATCCAGCGTGTCCGCCGTGAAGCTGGCGCCGCCCCGGCGCAGCTCCAAATCGGACACGACAAACCGGGCATCTTCCGCCGTCGCCAACCGGCACATCGCCAGCCGATCCTCCGCCGGCGCCATCTGCTCCCGCAGCTTATGGGGCGGCACAAAGGTGGGCATGAAAATCACCCGATCCAGCTCCAGCCGATCCGCCAAGCGCCGCGCCAGCGCAATATGCCCCGGATGCACCGGGTCAAAGCTTCCTCCGAACAGAGCGATTTTTTTCACCACGGCGCCTCCGTTCTCAGCTACGGGGCAGAACAATCTGGCTGTCCTTTTCCCTTTGACGGAACAGCACAAAATTCCGGCCGACCACCTGCACCACCTGCGCGTTCACCGCGCCAGCGATTTCCTCCGCCAGCTCGC